>NZ_JAGYGU010000070.1:0-3275 GCF_018991255.1 Lactiplantibacillus sp. 30.2.29
CTGTAAGGAGGGTAAAATAGAAATTAAATAAAAGTATACTAAATATATTTAATACATTTAATATACTTAGTATATTTAATATATTTATTTTTTCCGCCTCATATCATAGATTGCTCTTTCCGAAGCAGTTAATGTTGCTAAATAAGCATTCATTGCAACATCTACAACTTTATACATTGGCATATCTTTAGCGTAACTTAGGTTTTGAATGAGTTCTAATACTGGTGGATCAACCTGTACAGGTTTTCGATCCTTGGCCTTAAAACCTTTTTCGCCATAAGTGATTTTGGCGTCATCATCTATTTTCGTTGGTTCGTTTCTAACATCAATTTTAGGTTTTGAATCGATATTATCTCTATTCAGCAATCCCATCTAATTGTATCTCCTTCCCAGCTGGTAATGTAGTATTAGTCATTGAATCAAAATAATGTGATTCATATCGAAAGTCTTTAACATCTCCAGTTTTTTCAAATGATTCAATTCTCAATTCTAATTCGGTAAACAAATCTGCAAATAAAGCAAACATTTTTCTGTCATTGTAATCGTTTAATGAAAAGCCATTTTCTCCAAATGCTTCAAGTCGGTCGTGATTTTTAACAATAGTGTGAAAAACATTATCTTCACCGTAACGCGCAACAGTTTTTTTGTAATTTAAAAGTTGTGTCTTTTTTCTGGAGGAAAGTAATGCAGGTAATATGCCAGCTACTTGAAACTTTGCTTCGTTTGGGAAGTTATTCAACATGGGTTGTAAATAATTGCTAATGAAATTACTTGTGCCTTCCATTGCCATTCTTTTTACTTCTTGTACAGCAATAATATAATCAGTAACCATTATTATTGCGTCCACTACTGAATCGGTAGACGGAGCTACATCGAAAAAAATGTAATCATACTTTGGACGGATTTCATCGACCATTTTTTTGAAATAAAAATACCGTTCACGTTTGTTTTTAGAATTATCAATTATCGAGTCCACTAATTCGTGTTCGGCAATTGACCCTGCAATTATGTCTAAGTTTTCAGTTAAAGGCATAATTGCATTTTTTAAAGTTCCAGTTTGAGCAGCTTTTACAAATGATTGTGGAAATTGATTTACGTTAAAGGTTCTTTTGATGTTATTAGTAGTATTCGCTTGTAAGTCGACATCGATTAAAAGAACTTTCTGATTGAATAATGATGGCTTACTGGCTACTATCGCTAATAGATCTGTATCTGTTGTTTTACCGACTCCGCCTTTTAAGTTTGTTAATACTACAACACGGCCCTTTTTCAATTTAAGAAACCTCCTAAGTATATTTGATATATTCAGTAATTTAAATATACTAGATATATTCAATATATTAAGAATACTAAATATATTGCGAATTGTCAAAAATATATTTAGTTGATTTGACTTTACTTTTGTTCATTCCTACAGTATCATTAAATATAAAGATAAATAAAAAAAGCGTTGTTTTGAAGGCTATTGGAAGTAACCTTCAAAACAGCAAATCAAGTACCAAGGCTACTTGATCGCCTTTAACGCTCGTCTTTTATAGATGGCTAGCTAGGATGTGAACTACTAAAAGCAGTCAACTCTAGTTGCCTGATAGGAATATTATACTAAACTTATTAGAAATATGCCAGTTGAAAAGTCGAGTTAAACGCATACATAGGTTTAGTTAAAGCAGATTAAGTTAACCCAGTGGGCGGCTTAATCTGCTTTTTGTGTAGTTAAGCCTAGAGGGAGAAGTGCTCCATGTTTGTTGAGACCTATTAAGCTAATCCCAATTAAAAATTAAATAAACAAAAAAATCCCCGTGGGGTCTAAGCCACGGGAACTCATAGAACTATCAACGAATGAGTTAATTGTACTCGTGCCAGTTATGTTTGGCAAGAATGCAGTTTGATGAATTTGACCGCCCTAAGAGCCAAGTTGGGGTTTAAATACCAAGTAGCCACGTTAACTGGAGCGATTGCTTAAAAATCTAGTGTATGAAAGTTTAATTTTAATACATAAAAATGATGACTAAGAACGCTACGGCGTTCTTTTTTAGTAGGGGGTGAGCAGTATGTCAACGACGAAAACAGCACAACAAGCGATTGATTTGATTTTGCATCAAGGGTTACGGGAAACTAAAGCCCGGCATAGTAACAGTAACGTCTTGAACTTAGAAAAATCGGTTTCGGGGCAACAAAATAAGCAAGGTGCGATTGCCATGTATCGCAGTAAAGCCCAAATGTCGAAAAGCTGGGGGACGATTTATACCTCCAAAGAAGCAGTCTATGATAACTATACTAACAGCACGCATTGGACGCCCAATGTTTTTAATTATCTTACCTATACAGATGCGACTAAGCATTATGTAAAAGGGGCTAAGGAACAAAATTTAAGTCAGATCAATACGTTAGTGGTTGACGTTGACTACCGTGATGCTGAGGAACGGCAAGCGAAGTTTGCCGAGGTTTGG
The DNA here is from genome assembly GCF_018991255.1 of Lactiplantibacillus sp. 30.2.29. NCBI lineage: Bacteria > Bacillati > Bacillota > Bacilli > Lactobacillales > Lactobacillaceae > Lactiplantibacillus > Lactiplantibacillus sp. 30.2.29. The sequence continues at coordinate 2,451 of NZ_JAGYGU010000070.1, forward strand.
GACACGGCGATGTTAGACGTACAGTTTCTGCCAACCTTAATTTTGGCGACTACCAAGGGCTATCATATCTATTATGTCTTTGATGAGCCAGTGTTCGTCCGTCGTCATGCTAATGGGAAATTGCCGGCAGTGCGTGCGGCTAAAGCGATTGCTAAGTCATTAAAGCAATACTACGCGCAAAAGTTGCCGGCGGTTGATGTGACTTGCAACAGCTTTGGCGTTTTTAGAGTTCCGCGACCAGACAATATTGAATATTTTGAGCCTAAAATGACGGTTGACTTCCAAGCTTTAATGACTTGGAGTATTAATTTTGCGAATGACCAGCACCAAATTAAGTCCCAAACTACTCAACGGTCTTTTAAGGCTTGGCGGACTAGTCGCCAGATTGACCAACCGTGGTTTCAAGCCTTAATTAACCAAACGGACATTGATCAAAACGTGGGCTATGGTCGGCACAATACAATCTTCACGCTGGCCTTAGCTTGTTATTCTTCAAACGTGTTACAAGCCCAGTGTTTTGACATTTTGGACGAGTTTAACAGTAATCTTACCCACCCGCTGGCGACACAGCACGTTCAAAAAGTAATTAATGATGCTTATTCAGGTCAGTTCCATGCGGCCAGTCGTGAATATGTGAATGCGTTGCTAGAAACTTGGGTTCCCGATGCTGACAGGCGAGTTTATTTGCAGCGTTCGCAAACGACCTGGTACAAGTATGCGAAGCCACGTTCAGAACGCGTTAATAGTCATGTCCATGAATGGCAAGCAGATCTTATGGCTTACTTTAACCAAAGAATTTTCCAGGACAATAATTGGTTTACCAAA
>NZ_JAGYGU010000071.1:0-3147 GCF_018991255.1 Lactiplantibacillus sp. 30.2.29
ATATTAAAAAATCGGTAGGCTTAAACATTGCTAACGCTTATATCAGTGCTGCTATTTAATTAAAATGCGACATCCCAACAACGGGGTGGCGCATTTTTGTTTGCAATGCGGTGACAAATAGGCCGGAAACAAAATAAGTGAGTGATAACTCATTTTAATGTTGACAAACCGAGATGTACTGATTATACTAAGGCCATTAAGTGAGTGAGTATACACTCGTTTTGAGAAAGAGGGTTATTAAAATGGCAACGGATTATGTCATCGCCAAGCAGGTCAGCAAGCACTTTGGTCATCAGCAAGTGCTCAATCAGATTGATTTGACACTGCCGGCTGGAATGATTTATGGCTTGATTGGGCCATCAGGAGCTGGGAAGACCACCTTGATCAAGAGTATTTTAGGGATGGAAGCTGTGGATAGTGGCACTGTTAAAGTCATGGATACGGTGATGCCCAATAGGGCGGTAATGGCACAAGTAGGGTATATGGCCCAAAGTGACGCTTTGTATGAGACACTAACGGCCCGTGAAAACCTGACCTTGTTTGGGCAATTGATGAGCGTTCCAAAAATAAAGTTAGCACAAATGATTGATTATGCAGCCGGATTAGTTGATTTAACGTCCCAATTAGACAAGCGGGTCAGTGGCTATTCGGGTGGGATGAAACGGCGCTTGTCGTTGGCAATTGCCCTGATTCAGGATCCCCAATTATTGATTTTAGATGAACCGACCGTTGGGATTGATCCAGAATTACGGCAACAAATTTGGACCGAACTAAATAAGCTCAAGGATACCGGTAAGTCGATGCTCGTGACAACGCATGTCATGGACGAAGCAGAACGGTGTGATTATCTCATGTTGATTCGGCACGGGATTGCGCTTGCTGAGGGGACACCCGCGGCACTGAAACAACAGTATGCAGTAGATACGATCGAACAGGTCTTTTTGAAAGCGGGGCGGATGCAAGATGCGAACGATGGCAATCGTTAGACGAGTTTTTAAGCAAATGTTACGTGATAAGCGTACCTTGGCGCTGATGTTTTTGGCACCATTGCTGATTATGACGCTGATGTATTTCTTATTTCAAAACAACACGACGCAATTAGCAAGCTTGGGTGTTCATCATGTAGACCAATCCGTGGTTAACGTGATCGATACCAAAAACGTGACGATTCATCATTATGATAGTTCACAGGCACGGAAAATGATTAAGCAGCATGATCTAGATGGCTATTTGACTCAGAAAAATGGTCAATTGACGATTACTTATTCAAATAGCAATCCAACCAACACGTCTTTAATTAAGGCGAGTTTACAATCAGGATTAGTCAAGTTGAAAATGAAGACGCTGGTGACCGTTACTAAGAAACAGCGCGCGGCCCTTGAATCGCAACAAGCCGCTTTGAAGAAGCTGACAGCAGCCCAGACACAAGCAACGGTGACCAAGCTGAAGACTGCCATTGCACAAGCCCAGGCACGCGGTGACCAGGCAACTGCTGAGAAATTACAAAAGCAACTCAAGCAAGCCACAGCCACGACGTCTAGTTCGACTCAGTCAGCTAAAGCAACCAGTTATACGACTAAGTCTCATTATATTTATGGTAGTAGTGATTCAACGTTCTTTGAAAGCTTTTTGCCAGCCTTTCTCGGTTTCTTTGTCTTCTTCTTTGTGTTCTTGATTTCTGGCGTTTCACTTTTGAATGAACGCACTACTGGAACCCTAAGCCGGCTACTTGCAACCCCAATTCGACGGAGTGAAATTATTATGGGCTATCTAATTGGTTATGGGGGCTTTGCCATCATTCAGACTGTCCTGACCGTTGTTTTTACAATTACGGTCTTCAAGATTCACTTAGTTGGTAGTATTTGGCTGGTCTTTCTGACTAACTTATTATTAGCGTTAGTGGCTTTGACCTTGGGTATCTTTATTTCCACCTTTGCTAACTCAGAATTTCAAATGATTCAGTTTATTCCACTGATTGTTGTACCACAAATCTTTTTTGCTGGGTTGGTTCCAGTCGATGGCATGGCCAGTTGGTTGCAAGCAATTGCCCACATCATGCCGTTATACTATGGTGCTAATGCGTTGACGGCTGTTGTGACAAAGGGTGCTGGGCTTGGCGATATTGGTGTCAATTTGTTAATATTAGTAGGGTTTATGGTCGTACTAACAATGTTGAATATTGTTGGAATGAAACGTTATCGGAAGGTGTGAGGATATGGAACGACCACGGATACGGGATTATTTTCAACAGGATCTAAGTCAGAATGAAACGATTACACCTAAGCAACGGGCCATCCTCCAGGCAAGTCTCGATTTGTTTGCTGAAAAGGGTTTTGACCAGACCAGTACTAGTGATATTGCACAACGGGCCGGCGTTGCGGAGGGGACGGTCTATCGGCGGTATAAGACTAAGGCTGCCTTACGGGATGCCATCTTAGCACCAATTACCGCGCACATTGTGCCAATCTTAGCGAGTGATTTTTCAGAGGATAAATTACGGCAGCGTTATCCCAGTCTACAGGCATTCGTCACAGCAATTTTTACGGACCGAGTTGCATTTGCTAAAGCTAACGTGAAAGAGTTAAAGGTCATTTTTGAAATGGTAGCTTTTGACACCGAACGACGCGAACAGATTCTTAGCCAGATTGCGCCTAAGATGGTCAAGCAGATGGGAAGTGTCATAAATCAACTAAAAGCAGATCATTTGATTGTGGATTGGCCGAATGATTTGATACTGCAAAGTTTGTTATCGCAGCTATTCGGTTACCTAGCGCAGTTAATGCTGGAATTGCCGGGAACTGAAATTGAGCGCGAACAAGCGTATTTGATTACGGTGATGACCAAAATATTGACCCCGGGTGAACATGATCAAATTACTGGTCAGTGAGCTAACTGTTACTTGATATAAACTAAAGCCACTTCTGTACTTAGCGGTCATTTGAACGCTAAGTACAGAAGTGGCTTTGGTCGTTGCTACGCGTGTTCGTTTGTTAATCTGCTAGTATCGTCATTTTATTCAACAAACTAGTTTGTAACTGGCTGAGTGTGGTCGTCATGTAGACCGGGTAAAGATCTGGGTTGACGAGCCGCTGGGTTGTTCGTGGGAGCTCGGCAAGTTTAGCCTGGGTCGTTGCCTGAATGGTTGTA
>NZ_JAGYGU010000072.1:0-3083 GCF_018991255.1 Lactiplantibacillus sp. 30.2.29
TCATATGAACCGGAACACCAATTACTTGGTTAAGTCCTCGACCGATTAGTATTAGTCCGCTTCATGCGTCACCGCACTGCCACTTCTAACCTATCTACCTGATCATCTTTCAGGGGTCTTACTTCCATAAAGGAATGGGAAATCTCATCTCGAGGTGTGTTTCACACTTAGATGCTTTCAGCGTTTATCACATCCATACGTAGCTACCCAGCGATGCGCCTGGCGGCACAACTGGTACACCAGAGGTATGTCCATCCCGGTCCTCTCGTACTAAGGACAGGTCCTCTCAAATTTCCTACGCCCGCGACGGATAGGGACCGAACTGTCTCACGACGTTCTGAACCCAGCTCGCGTACCGCTTTAATGGGCGAACAGCCCAACCCTTGGGACCGACTACAGCCCCAGGATGCGATGAGCCGACATCGAGGTGCCAAACCTCCCCGTCGATGTGGACTCTTGGGGGAGATAAGCCTGTTATCCCCAGGGTAGCTTTTATCCGTTGAGCGATGGCCCTTCCATACGGTACCACCGGATCACTAAGCCCGACTTTCGTCCCTGCTCGACCTGTCTGTCTCGCAGTCAAGCTCCCTTGTGCCTTTACACTCTGCGAATGATTTCCAACCATTCTGAGGGAACCTTTGGGCGCCTCCGTTACTTTTTAGGAGGCGACCGCCCCAGTCAAACTGCCCACCTGACACTGTCTCCCACCACGATTAGTGGTGCGGGTTAGAGTGGTCATACAGCGAGGGTAGTATCCCACCAACGCCTCCACCGAAACTAGCGTTCCGGTTTCTATGGCTCCTACCTATCCTGTACAAGCTGTACAAACACTCAATATCAAGCTACAGTAAAGCTCCATGGGGTCTTTCCGTCCTGTCGCGGGTAGTCCGCATCTTCACGGACAATATAATTTCACCGAGTCTCTCGTTGAGACAGTGCCCAGATCGTTACGCCTTTCGTGCGGGTCGGAACTTACCCGACAAGGAATTTCGCTACCTTAGGACCGTTATAGTTACGGCCGCCGTTTACTGGGGCTTCAATTCTGAGCTTCGCCGAAGCTAACCCATCCTTTTAACCTTCCAGCACCGGGCAGGCGTCAGCCCCTATACGTCATCTTACGATTTTGCAGAGACCTGTGTTTTTGATAAACAGTCGCCTGGGCCTATTCACTGCGGCTGATCTTGCGATCAGCACCCCTTCTCCCGAAGTTACGGGGTCATTTTGCCGAGTTCCTTAACGAGAGTTCACTCGCTCACCTTAGGATTCTCTCCTCGACTACCTGTGTCGGTTTGCGGTACGGGTAGTTAAGTACTCACTAGAAGCTTTTCTCGGCAGTGTGACATCAGACGCTTCGCTACTAAATTTCGCTCCCCATCACAGCTTGTCCTTAAAGTGAAAAGCATTTGACTCTCCACAAGACTTACTGCTTGGACATTCTAATCCAACAGAATGCACATCTTAGCCTCCTGCGTCCCTCCATTGCTCAAACGCACTTAACTAGTACAGGAATCTCAACCTGTTATCCATCGTCTACGCCTCTCGGCCTCGACTTAGGTCCCGACTAACCCTGGGAGGACGAGCCTTCCCCAGGAAACCTTAGTCATTCGGTGGATAGGATTCTCACCTATCTTTCGCTACTCATACCGGCATTCTCACTTCTAAGCGCTCCACAAGTCCTCACGATCTTGCTTCACCGCCCTTAGAACGCTCTCCTATCACGCGACCTAATGGTCGCATCCATGGTTTCGGTAGTATGCTTAGCCCCGGTACATTTTCGGCGCAGGATCACTCGACTAGTGAGCTATTACGCACTCTTTAAATGGTGGCTGCTTCTGAGCCAACATCCTAGTTGTCTATGCAACTCCACATCCTTTTCCACTTAGCATACATTTAGGGACCTTAACTGATGGTCTGGGCTGTTCCCCTTTCGACGGTGGATCTTATCACTCATCGTCTGACTCCCGGACATGAATCAATGGCATTCGGAGTTTATCTGAATTCAGTAACCCAAGACGGGCCCCTAGTCCAAATAGTGCTCTACCTCCATGATCCTTAATCCGAGGCTAGCCCTAAAGCTATTTCGGAGAGAACCAGCTATCTCCAAGTTCGTTTGGAATTTCACCGCTATCCACACCTCATCCCAGCAATTTTCAACTTACACGGGTTCGGTCCTCCAGTGCGTTTTACCGCACCTTCAACCTGGACATGGATAGGTCACCTGGTTTCGGGTCTATAACCTCGTACTCAAATCGCCCATTTCAGACTCGCTTTCGCTACGGCTCCGACTTTTTAGTCTTAACCTTGCACGGGATCATAACTCGCCGGTTCATTCTACAAAAGGCACGCCATCACGCATTAACGCGCTCTGACTTATTGTAGGCACATGGTTTCAGGAACTATTTCACTCCCCTCCCGGGGTGCTTTTCACCTTTCCCTCACGGTACTGGTTCACTATCGGTCACTAGGTAGTATTTAGCCTTGGGAGATGGTCCTCCCGGATTCCGACGGAATTTCACGTGTTCCGCCGTACTCAGGATCCTGAACTGAGAGAATTTGATTTAATCTACTGGGCTATCACCATCTATGGCGGATTTTCCCAAATCCTTCGACTATCAAGTTCTTTGGTAACTCAAATGTTCAGTCCTACAACCCCAAAGTGCAAGCACTTTGGTTTGGGCTGTTCCCCGTTCGCTCGCCGCTACTTAGGGAATCGAAATTTCTTTATATTCCTGCTGCTAATGAGATGTTTCAGTTCACAGCGTTTACCTCCAACTAGACTATGAATTCATCTAGTGGTAACAGTTGATTAAAACTGCTGGGTTGCCCCATTCGGAAATCTCCGGATCATAGCTTACGTACAGCTCCCCGAAGCATATCGGTGTTAGTCCCGTCCTTCATCGGCTCCTAGTGCCAAGGCATTCACCATGCGCCCTTGTTAACTTAACCTCATTTACCTAACGGTAAATGCGATTAATGAGTTTAGCGATAATTAAACTTCAATAAAAAACTCAAAAAACGCGGTGTTCTCGGTTTCATTATGAAAAAATATATTTGATATTATCTAGTTTTCAAAGAACAAGTTT
>NZ_JAGYGU010000073.1:0-3077 GCF_018991255.1 Lactiplantibacillus sp. 30.2.29
TAAGCAGTAAGTTGCTGAAACGATCCCAAATTATCCTTGAGCCTTTTCTGGATGTCCCTGAAGGTAGATGACGTGGGTATTCAAGAATTCTTCGATACCGTGACGACCATCGTCACCACCGATACCTGATTCCTTCCAGCCTGAATGTGATCCATTCATAGCTTCGAAGTTGAAGCGGTTGATGTAAGTTTCACCATCTTCAAGTTCGTTAGCAGCGCGCATTGCGTTATCCAAGTTCTCAGTAAAGATTGATGAAGTCAAACCAAAGTCACTGTCATTAGCCATTTCAATGGCGTCATCCAAAGTCTTGAATGTCAATACTGGCAATACTGGGCCAAAGATTTCGTCCTGAACAATTTCAGAGTCTTGCTTGACATTCGTAATAACTGTTGGTTCATAGTAGAAGCCGTTCTTAATGTTGAGCTTGTGCCCACCAGCAGTGATCTTGCCGCCAGCCTTAACAGCCCGGTCGACCATTCCGGCAACCTTGTCCAAAGCTTCTTGGTTAATCAATGGACCCATACCGATATCTTCGTGTTCCATCGGGTCGCCAACCGTAATTGCTGACATCTTGTCGGACAACTTCTTGATAAATTCATCGGCAACGTCTTCTTGAACGTAAACCCGTTCACAGTTGTTGCAAAGTTGGCCATTGTTATCAACCCGTGAATCAATGATGGATTGAACAGCCAAGTCAATATCGGCATCCTTGCAAACAATAGCTGGGGCTTTACCACCTAATTCAAGTGATACCTTTGCCATGTGAGTTGCAGCACCGGCCATAACCCGCTTGCCTGAATCAACTGAGCCGGTCAAACTGATGATGCCAACCTTCTTATTCTTGGTCAATTCGTCACCAACAACGGAACCGCGACCAGAAATAATATTAACAACACCCTTTGGAATACCAACTTTTTCAACAATCTTAGCAAATTCCAATCCCAAATTAGGGGTATCAGAACTTGGCTTCATAACGATTGTGTTGCCAGTTACCAAAGCCGGACCCATTTTACGAGCAATCAGGAAGAATGGGAAGTTCCATGGTAAGATGCCTGAAGCAACACCAATTGGCTGCTTAGCAATCATGATATTTTCATTCTTATTGTCTGATTGAAGAATTTCACCTTCATATGTCCGTGAGGCGCTTGCCATGTAGTCAAAGTAGTCGGCAGAGAACATAATTTCGGTGGTTGCTAATGACTTGATCTTTCCCTGTTCCTCTTGGAGCATTTCAACCAAGTGATCCTTCTCATTTCGAATTTCAGTTGCGACATCGTGCAAATATTGGCCACGAGTTGCAGCTGGCACTTTCTTCCAAGTCTTTTCAGCTTCATAAGCGGCATCAATCGCTTCTTGAGCTTCCTCACGAGTTGCAGCTGGGACAGTTGAAATCTTCTCACCAGTTGACGGATTGATACCAGTTAACATGTTACCTGATTCCGAATCCTTAAATTCACCATTAATATACATTTGATAGTGCTTCAATGAAACAGCATTTTGTCCCATAATAAATCTCTCCTTTTGATAATTACCTGTCGGCAATAACTAAGATTGATCGGTTATTTTGGCGGGCACAAATTTAATTTTTATGTGAACGTTTAAATTAAACTAACGGAATTATTCTCCTGGTTTATACTGATCATCAATAACTAAGACTGGTTTGATTGTCTTACCACTAACTGAATCAGCGTTTGCTTGATTGATATCATCAAACTTGTAGAACTTTTCGGTCTTATCGAAGTCAAACATGCCTAACTTGTAGAAACTAATCAAACGAGGAACATCAACTTGAGGAATTGAATCACCCATGTTAACACCAACGACTTTACGATCGCTTGTGCAAAGATCATTCCAGGTATCCAAATCAATATGTTGATCGGTAACGGCAATCGTAGCGACTGTCCCGCCTTGTGCCAAGGCTTGAATTGAACCTTCCATGACTGACTTAACACCGGTTGTATCAACCGCATAATCAACACCATGACCATCAGTTAATTTCTTAATTGCTTCAACGGCATCTTCGTCTTTACTGTTAATGGCATCAGTAGCACCAAGCTGCTTAGCTAATTCCAAACGTGAAGGCACAATATCAACGGCAATGACTTTGGTGCATCCAGAAATTCGGCCAGCCATCATAGCAGCCAATCCAACGGCACCAGTACCAAAGACGGCAATTGTTGAACCTGGTTCCGGCTTCAACGTATTGAAGACAGTCCCACTACCTGTGACATAGCCACAGCCAAGAGGTCCAAGTTTACGTAAGTCCAAATCCTTTGAAACTTTAACGGCGTTTCGTTCACGAACAACGGTTGTTGTTGTAAATGATGATTGATCAAACATATCAGCAACCTTGTGACCATCTTCGGTAAAGTGGGCACTGCCGTCAGGACGAACACCTGACAAATTGTTTGCTGCGTAGTTGAGGCATTGAGTTGGAATCCCTTTTAAGCAATTAATACAATTTCCACAGCCATAGAATGAAAGAACAACATGATCACCTGGTTTGAAGTTTTTAACTTCGGAGCCAACTTTTTCAACAATTCCTGAACCTTCATGGCCAAGAATAATTGGATAACCGATTTCAGCGGTTCCTTTACGTAACGCTTCATCTGAGTGACAGACACCAGTGGCAACCATGTGTACTTGAAGGTCGTCAGCCTGCATGTCGGCCAACTCAACGTCGTCCTTCATTTCAAACTTTCCATCCTTCTGATTAACAACTGCTGCTTTAATTCGCATAATCACATCTCCATAACATATATTTGTTAATTAGTGAGCAGCTAGGATTAAAGTAAAAACAGACAATTCTGACTAATCGCCTGTTAAGTTTTTGAAACTATCGCACTTGATGTGAGTGTTGGAATTTCAAAATCATTCATTCACTCGCTCGAACCATAACTGCTTACAACTCTGTTATAACCACCATCCCCCAAAAATTCAAGTTAAAACAAGGCCAAATAAAGGTAAAAGCAAACAATAATTTTCGGAATTGCTGCTCTCACTAATAGTTTGAAAATAAAAATTATTTTCAAAAATATTATGAAGAAATTATTTTGCGTTCATCTTGTTTTAACAGT
>NZ_JAGYGU010000074.1:0-2748 GCF_018991255.1 Lactiplantibacillus sp. 30.2.29
CCAAAATCAAGAGACCCTACACATTTGATTCGTCGAAACTTTGTTCAGTTTTCAAAGATCTAATTCCGTGCGTTGATTAGCTCAACACAACTATTACATAATATCATCTCGATTTAAGCTTGTCAACAACTTTATTTATTAAGTTGAATAACCATGCAATCACCATCGAGTGATTATTAAGTTGAAATGCCGCACGTTCGAAACTGATGTATCGGTCAACGCGACAAGAAAAATCTTATCACTCACAATAATCACTGTCAACAACAATTTAATGTTTTTTTGAATTTTTATTCATAAACATTTTTCACGGTGAAGTGACACAAGCCCCATCACCTAGCTGTTTCGCGCTATCTCTCGCAACGACAAGATATATCTTATCAAGAATTAGTATGCAGGTCAACCCTTTATTTAAAATTATTTCGATAATTGATTAAACGGCGTTGTTTCCCCCACACTGACGCTAGCAAAGAGTTCATGCAACTCACTTGCCAGCACAAACATTAATCCCTGTTCTGCAAATTTAGTTTGAATCAATTCATCAACGGTTAGATGATCAAAAACAAACACGGCTACCTTTTCACCTTCGATTTTAGCGACAATCGAATCATACAATCGTAATTGCTCAACATCGATGCCAATGGTGTGTCGAAACGTCCACAACACAGAGGCTAACGGTGAGCGTCCGGCTTGAACTGGTAATTGGTAAAAGTGATAGTCGTTACCTGACTTACCGACCAAGAAATGGATGCCCTGTTCATCATTGTATAAAATCGTCCCTGCAACTTGTTTCTGCACTAATGTTCACCCACTTTCAACCGATTCAACGAATCTGAAATCCAGCCATCTAAATGATTGGCAATTGGATCAAACCCTGCATGGACATGCCGATTCGTCCAAAAGTGTTTGTGCCGGAACGTCTTGTAAATTTCCAAATCACTCACAGTTGGGCGGGGGGCACGCTCGATACACCGTAATGACAAACTAATCTTCCCGGTATATTCATCAATATCTAAAATAACGACGTCCACTGCCTGACCGACCTTTAGGTACTCACTAATACTCTTGACATACCCTTCATGGCATTCTGAAATATGAATTAACCCTTGATGCTCACCATCCAACGTGACAAACGCACCATAAGGTTGAATGCCGGTCACCCGGCCATGCACACGCATGCCAATTCGATACTCACTCATACGATCCATCCTTTCTTAAGCATTTTATACTGACAATCATTTCAATCTTTAATATTATAACCTGAATCCGATAGATTGCAAAATCCCGAGACAAACAAAAAAAGAGCCGCATTCGCAGCTCCTACTCGTGTCACTTAATCTTCAATTGCAATTGTTTCGATCACAACGTCCTTAACTGGCTTGTCTTGCATCCCAGTCTTAGTAGCCGCGATTTTATCAACGATATCCATGCCATCACTGACAGCACCAAAAACTGTGTGCCGGAAATCCAACCATGGTGTCCCACCGTTGCCATAAGCCGTGACGATTTCTTCCGGATAACCAGCCTGTTTCATTTGTTCATCCATGCCAGCATCTAATTGTGGCTTTTGAACAATAAAGAACTGACTGCCATTGGTATTAGGACCAGCATTGGCCATTGAGAGGGCCCCACGAAGATTGAAGACTTCTGGTGAAAATTCATCTTCGAATGGTTTGCCCCATAAGCTTTCGCCACCCATACCAGTACCAGTTGGATCGCCACCCTGAATCATAAATTCAGGAATCACGCGATGGAAAATAATCCCATCATAGTAGCCCTTTTTGGCTAAGCCAACAAAGTTTTCGACACTCTTTGGGGCTTGCTTAGGAAACAACTGAACCTTGATGTCACCAAAGTTTGTTTTGATGGTTGCTTTTGGTCCGTCTACTTGACTTAAATCTAATTGTGGATATGCCACAAAATCACCCGTTTTCTATTAGAATTATCTTGATAATACAAGAGAAGTGATATAAATACCAGTGATTTGTAAGGATTTCTTGCAATTAGCGGCTAGCCATAGTAATTCGAACGGTTTTCTGTTAACCTAGATAAGATTAATTTTCACATTACTTGGAGGTAATCATGAGCTTTCTAATTGATTTCGTGTTGCACATTGACCAACACTTAGTAACCATCGTCAACAGCTTTGGTATTTGGACCTACCTGATTCTCTTTGCCATCATCTTTATCGAGACAGGTGCCGTTATCCTACCTTTTCTGCCTGGTGACTCATTACTATTCGCTGCCTGTGCGTTAGCAGCCAACCCGACCTATGGCCTACATATTTGGACATTCGTCATCCTATTCCTGATTGCTGCCCTTGCCGGTGATTCATTAAACTTCTACATTGGTCACTCCTTGGGGGAGCGGTTGACTGAAACGTCGTGGTTCGGCAAATTGATCAATCAAAAACAACTTGCTAAGTCTGAACGCTTTTTCGAGAAACACGGTGGCATCACAGTCACGATCGCGCGCTTCATGCCAATCATCCGGACCTTTGTGCCCTTCGTCGCTGCGAGCTCTCGCATGCACTACCAGCAATTCATTCGCTATAACGTGATTGGCTGTGTCTGGTGGGTCATGCTCTGCTGCGGTGGTGGCTACTACTTCGGTAACATTCCCTTCGTCAAAGAACATTTCTCGATGGTCGTTATCGGCATCATCTTAGTCTCACTGATTCCGGCCGTCTTTTCCGCCTTACGCGCACGCTTCAGTCATCCTGTCAAAAGCGAAGATTAACTTGAAACGAAT
>NZ_JAGYGU010000075.1:0-2665 GCF_018991255.1 Lactiplantibacillus sp. 30.2.29
TAAGGATAAAGAAATATATAATCATTTCAATCTAGAAAATATTTCCAGTTCCATCAAAACGGAGCTAAACAAGATAGTGCATGACATCGATGACTAATACTTTAACACCAAACAGAAAGGGGCTATGAATATATAGGGTCTATACTAGATAATGGACCCTATTTATTGAAATGGGAGAGTAATTTTTTCAAAGAAAAGGGGGTAAAAACTATGATTAAAAAAGGCATTACAAGAGTAATAATAAAAGTAATGAATTCTTGGAGTTCAATTTTTTCAACGTTACCAGGGTAACTTTTGGGAATCGGAATTAAAAAGTCGAGGAAGATTGGTAAATATACAATGCTATTAACTATTACAACACTACTTATTCCGATTACGTAATGAACCATAGAAAAAGTTAGGACTTGATTGTGTCTGAAGTATTTTTTTTGAGCCTGCTGTACAGTTTTTTTCCTAGTTACAATGTCATGCCTTGCAGCGTTGAATAGGAGTGAAAAGCCTATTAATGCAACAATTATTAATATAAAGCCGAATGAATTGGTAACTCCAACTTCTGAAGTGAAATTTAGAAAAAAAGGGCCCAAATATTTGGAGATGAACCAACTAGATAAAATTGAAATAATAATTGTAAGAATGTTTTTAAAATAGCCATTTTCAATGATAGTATCATTTATATGGTCACATAAATATAAAAAATCAATTGTTATGAGAAAAAAAACAACTAATATTACGATTAACCATGAGTACAAGGCTGATTTAGCACCTCTTTCTATTTTTTAGATAAAAGTAAAAAACTAAAATAAGTAAAATGATAAACTAATATATATAGTTTATCATTTTGCTTATTACTTTCTATGCGTTTTGTTCAATTAACTTGCGAAAAGCTTTAGCGGCGTCTTTTGCTTCACTGTCAGTATAAGAAGGATATTTTTGTAATTTAAACTTTTTAAAAGCCAATAAAGCGGTTTTATAAGCTGCACCCCATGAACCTGTACCACCTTTTAAAAGAGTATATGTGTCGTTCTGTAGTGAATCAAGGTCATCATCAAAACGATTACTTAGGTAAGAATTAAAGCGAACGGAGCTTTCATTACCGGTGTAATAAGTTTTAATAATTTTGGATATAGTTTGGTTGTTTTGCGAATGGATTGTACTGTAAACGTTAAGTGCATCCAAATCGTCAACCAAATCTTCCCTTCCAAATTGCCCTTTATTACCTACATATGCAGTAATTGATTCATAAAAAGAGCCGTATTTTTTCTGGTTAAGATGAGCATCTTCTATACTTGTTAAAAGATCTCCACACCAGCCCCCAAGGTCCTGAATTCCTGAGGCTGACTGTGGTTCTCCCCAAAATAAAAGTGCGTTTAAAGAAGCCATCATGTGTGGTAAGCCAATTTTTATGCCAGTAGTACTATCATAAAGAGTTTCGAAGTCACTTTCTTTTGAAACATGTAATGCTGAGTTTGCGAATGCTAACCAGCTAGTATTTAATCCACCGGCCAAGGGTGCCCAACTTGGTGAAGAATAGGAAAATTGTCTATAAAATTGGGTAACAAGTTGTTCAGCAGGTGTTGAAGAGCTTTCACCGCTGATATAACTATATGCCTGGTCTTCTACTTGTTGCAGTTGGGTAAAGAAAGCAGCGTTAGGATTTATATTAACTTTGGTAACTTTAGAAACTCCGTTATCTTTACCAGAGACAGCAACTTGATCCATATCAATCCCTGTTGAAGCTCCAGTAAATTCATTGAATTGATCAAAGCTCCAATTTTCAGGCATTTTGAACCCTAAATTTCCGCTCCATCCAGAAGACATATCAGCAACAAAACTATACTTAACTAAGTGGTTTACATGCAAGCACGCATTGCGTGTTCCATAAATACCTGCTTTATATTCAGTTGATCCTATAATACCAGTAATACCCTCGAAATAGGGGACAACCGTACTACTCATGTTTCCATCTTGAATATCAACATCAACGGCAAAATAGATAACTGTCCCACTTGGTAGGCCAAGCTGACGTGCAGTATTAACGGCAATAGAAGCGTCTGCGAAACCTTGCTTGCTATTAAAATAACTTTCTTCATAACCTCCATCTTCGTAAATCGGAAAAATCTTAAGGTTAGCATCTAATAGCAGTTTAACTTCAGTGTTAGTCAAATTTTTATCTCGTTTATCAGCACCAGTCCCGACGCTTCCTGTCAAATAACGGCCGATAATGTTATAGCCAGCTGCTTTCAGTGATTTAGCCGTAGCAGCTGATGTGATTTGAGTAGCCATGTCGACACCATCTGAAGATCGGTTAGTGTTACCATTACTAGTTAATAAGCCTTTGATCACAGTTAGGTCAGCAGTTGAAGTATAAGGAGGCAACTTCATGAATTTTCTAAAGGAAACTATACCGTCGGCAACATTTTGTGTAAATTGGCCATTGAAGGCGCCTGAATAGAAACCATTAACGTAAAGACCATATTGAATAATTTTAACGATTGCCCCAGTTGCGCCAGAATTAACAGTTGGTGTTTTATTGATCGTACCAGGACCATAATAACCATTAGCAGTTCCAGTATCCATACCTTCCACTGACTGCAAAGCATAAATCAAAGCAGTGTTCGTATCCCTTTGATAAATTCCATCACATGGTAAAATACCAGTGTAAATT
>NZ_JAGYGU010000076.1:0-2466 GCF_018991255.1 Lactiplantibacillus sp. 30.2.29
TTTAATATTTTCAGTCACGTAAATTGTCACTCCTTCTCTTAAATCACGTCTCACATCAAATTCCTCCTACACTCTGATGTGATTCATGATACAAAAAATGTAGGAAAACCAACAGTTTTAACCTGCCGTTTTCCTACATTTTACGGGTGCCGTTTACAACCTGGAATCTATTTTGAAATTACCCAAGCCAACTGAGGCCTTTATGAGTGATATTCATGGCGAATTTAATGCATTTCAACATGTGGTGCGAAATGGTAGTGGAAATGTAAAAAGTAAGATAAAGGATTGTTTTCAGGGTGAACTGACAAATGAGACACTGACTCACTTTGCATTTTTGGTATATTATCCAAGTGAACAATTGATGGAAGTAACTTCAAGCTTATCTAGTCAAGAGTTACATCAATGGTATTTAACTAATGTCCAACGATTGATTAGGTTACTGGGATATACTGCTAGTAAGTACACCCGTTCTAAATTACGTAAAGCTATTAACCCAGCATTTGTATATGTTACAGAGGAACTACTGTACAGTGATAATCGAGACCAAGATAAACAAGCCTATTATTGGGCTATTATCGAAAACTTAATCGAACTTGGTCAAGTGGATTCCTGGATTAAAATGGCTTGTGCAACCATCCAGCATCTGACAGTGGATCATATACACATAGTTGGGGATATTTATGACCGTGGACCAGCGCCTGATAAGATAGTAGATGTCCTCATTGACCGTCAGTCAGTTGATTTTCAGTGGGGAAATCATGATATTCTCTGGTTAGGAGGTGCCGCTGGTTCAGCAATATGTATTTGTAACTTGATCCGAATCTGTGCACGATATAATAATCTCACTATTCTAGAAGATGCTTATGGCATTAATCTGCGGCACTTAGCACGGTTTGCTGAACGTTATTATCAAGATAATCTGGCTTTCCGACCAAAAAGTAATTCATCTAATTTATCAGTAGAAGAAGATGAAACCAAAGAAATAACTAAAATACACCAAGCAATCAGTATCATCCAATTTAAGTTAGAAGGTGCAGTCCTAAAGAGACGACCAGAATTTAATATGGAAAAACGATTGTTACTTGATAAAATTAGCGCAGACAGGAAGTATATAACACTTCTCGGACATAATTATACTTTGAGTAATACGTGCTTTCAGTTGGTAGATGTAAATAACCCCTATACACTTACCGATGAGGAACAAGCTATTATTGATAAACTTGTCATGGCTTTTACGCATTCAGAAAAGTTACAGCGTCACATGAAATTCTTAATGAGCCATGGTAGTATGTATCTGCGTTATAACAACAACCTATTAATTCATGGATGTGTGCCAACAGATGAGCAAGGAAACTTTATTGGCCTGATTTTGAATGGTCATGAATATGTTGGGCCAGAGTTATTCGATTTTTTAGAACAAAATTTGCGGGACAGTTATTCACAAACAAATAGACAAGACAATCTGTCTATGGATTTGTTGTGGTATATGTGGGCTGGCCCCAACTCCCCACTATTTGGCAAACAAAATATGACTACATTTGAGCGTTACTTTATCGCTGATAAGGCTACACACAATGAAAACCCAGATCCATACTATCAATTGCGACATAATGAGAAGTTTGTAAGAAAGTTATTGGGGGCATTCGGGCTTGACCCGGATACTAGTCATGTCGTAAATGGTCATACACCGGTAAAAAAAGGAACTTCGCCTATCATGGCAAATAAGAAGATGGTGGTCATTGATGGTGGCTTTTCACGACCATATCAGAAAGTGACCGGCATTGGTGGGTATACGTTGCTTGATAATTCATTTGGTATGCAGTTGGTCACACATGAGCCATTTATTTCTAAAGTAGCAGCAATACCTGATTTAACTGATATTGTGTCGACTAAACGAGTTGTAGAGACTGAAGATAAGCGGCGTACCGTGGCAGAAACCGATATAGGTCGTGAAATAAAAGTACAAATTAAGGAATTAAAACAGCGACTTCAAGAACTGAAGAAATAATGGCCCTGAGGCCAATTATGTATAATCTACTAGTAGGTGACTAAGCCATTTGAAGCGAGATTGAATGACCTTAAATGTCAAATTAAGTTAGAAATTGTCAGCTGTTCATCAGTGATTTGATTTACGAATGCCTCAAGTGGTGTTTGGTAATTAAGACTGCTTTGAGGCAACTCGATAAGTTTTCACCTTGGTTTTCCAAAAGGAATAAATCGTGGTGAGCTTGTCTACGGTAAGATGAATATAGGCCTTTTGTGGTAGACTTTTGATTTTAACACTCAACAGCCGACTACAAATGGCTTTTTTAGTATTAACTTAATTTTACAAACTGAGAGATCTAAACAAGTTGCTTCTAAATACGTGTTATAGTAAAACACTAAACGCATTTCGATGAATAAAAATGGTCTGATCTCAGTAAAGTACTGAGATCAGACCATTAATTAAAACTAAATATAATTTTG
>NZ_JAGYGU010000077.1:0-2227 GCF_018991255.1 Lactiplantibacillus sp. 30.2.29
CTTAATATTTTCAGTCACGTAAATCGTCACTCCTTCTCTTAAATCACGTCTCACATCAAATTCCTCCTACACTCTGATGTGATTCATGATACAAAAAATGTAGGAAAACCAACAGTTCTAACCTGCCGTTTTCCTACATTTTACGGGTGCCTTTTACATCATCAGTCAGATTACAGATGAACAGTTAAAAAAATTCTAACTTAATTTGACAATTCGGGTCATATAAAAAGTTCAATAAGTTTTCGTCAACTAAACGACTGTATCATGAAATAAGGAAAGATATTGGAGACTTTGAGGATCTAATAAATCCTCTAGAATTATTTGTACCCAAGATAGTTACCCCAAGAATTATTGATCAACGTATTAAGAATCAACGGGGGTTATTTATGTTTGTCCCTTTTGTTGATAATTACGGCTTTGAAGAAAATGGGTCACAAGTGGCTCTTAATTCCTACGAAGTCCAAAATCGAACTCAGACTAGAATAAACATTCTAAGACTTCTTTCTAATTCCAGAGATCCACAACCAATGGCCTTTGTTATACCACATTGCAAAAAGGCCTCAATAAGATCAGAGCTGGAGAGTATAGGGATAACAGAAAGCTTCATTTATCCAGATTCATCACATATTGCACACGAAATTTCAAAAAATTATTAGATTTGATTCGATACAGAATGATCCATTAAATCAATTAAGTTTACCGTCCAATAGGGTATGCCCTAATGGCCTTTAAACATTTTTTATATAACTAGCCACATTTTCTTTGTCTGGAAATAAAGTAGCCTGGTTTATTTCCAATGATTGATTTAATTCGTTTAAAATTTGTTGCTTTTTTCACCAGGAATTACTAATCTAATTGGCTCATTGTGTCCATTGTACAGAGATACTTTGTTATCAATATCATCATGAATATTTTCCAAGCTACATGATGTACCATCATAAGGTTCAAAAAGGAAAAAACCACTTTGAGCTCGTAAGCGTTCATTATTAATTGAAGGTTCGACGAAAAATGGGTGAAGTAAAGTTCTAAAGTTGATTAGATCAGCAAAATAACCAGTATCTCTTTTAATATCATGATACAGGCATTGCATTTCATAAGACTGATTTATTTCTTTATAGAAATCATTTAGTGAGTCATATACTTTTTGGTTTTCCTCAGAAAGTTGTTCATAATAGCCCTCTGGGAACTGCTTGACCAGATCCATGTACCAACTTTGGTATAAATGATTTTCATCTTCTTTCAACAAATCATCAATATTTTTGTTGAAAGAAGATATTTTTCTATAAATACTTTTCTTTTTTTCTTCGTCCATCAATGCTAATGTTGATAAGACTTCCACGGTGTCACTGCGACTACTATAGTATGTGAAATCATCAATATTTTGTGTCTTGTTAGAAAAAAACATGGTAACTATCCCGTCTGTTTCATGTCCTTCAGAATCAAGATGAGATTGACAGGCAAAATAAAGAGCGACAAGAGCATTGGTCGTTACATCTAATAACCTAGTTGGCAAGCCAAAATGTTGCATATAAGACAGGCGAGAAAAATTGTTTTCTAAATTGTTAAAATCGTTTGCGTACCTACGCATGTACTCATTAGTAAATGAATATTCATGGGTATATCCGGAGAGCTCTTTTTGTCTAAAGATGCTAGCAACGTTATTACTACTTTTGAAGTCATTTGACTGTCCTCTATAGAAAAATCGTGGTAGCAAACCTCTTCCATCAACTGTTACATTAGCTTTTATAGACTTTAGGGATTCTGCTTTTTTGCTTAAAAAACTATTTACAGATTGAATATTCAAAATAGAACCTCCTATAGATATAAGCAAGCGCTCTGATAAAATGAATCAATTACCGTATTTTTATGCTCAATGTTCTTACTAAGATGGCTTACGTTAATACACTAATCCAGGTTAGAATGAAGTACACTACTGATTTAAAAATATGTTTCTAAAAGAATTATATCTCTGTATAATGAATCAAGTAGAGAAGTTAAGGCGGTGGCTATTTCCGATCGGAGGCGGTGCTTATGGTGTTAAACCTTTAAAGCCCATAAATCCTAACGAAAGGAGTAGCCTAAGTGTCCGTTTCGGACGCTTTACAATTAATGCTAGCTTTCGGTACATTTATCGTGGCCTTGATTGCATTAATTGTTGAGCTGATCAAAAGTCAGCAAAAAAATAATCCGTCTTAGCTTTTGGCAGGGCTAACGGATTATTTAATCT
>NZ_JAGYGU010000078.1:0-2093 GCF_018991255.1 Lactiplantibacillus sp. 30.2.29
TGTCAACGCCGATGTGAAAATGTCGTTTTTTGCCGATTAAAAAATGCTGTTTTTTACCGATAAAGTTTACAGTGTCTCACTGCTCCTTTCTTTATTTTGTGCGTTGAAACCTGATAAATCAGGTCCGGAATTATCCTTCTTTTCAATTAAATGATCTTTCATTCGATATGATCGACCAGTGATTCGGATAACTTTAGCGTGATGAACCAAGCGATCTAAAATGGCGTTAGCTAACATCTTATCTGAAAAGGTGTTTCCCCACTTAGAAAGCGGAATATTAGTGGTGATAATGGTTGATTTCCGTTCGTATCGTCTTTCAATTAACTGAAAAAACAGCTTAGCGCCCACTGACTCAATTGGAAGATAACCAATCTCATCAATGATTAGAATTTGAAAACGGGCATACCGGCGTAGCACTTCTTCGCTCCGGCCTTGAACTTGTGCTGTTTGAAGCTTGTTGATGAGGTCGCTACATCGAATAAACTGCGTTGAAATTCCTTGTTTACACCCTTCAATTCCAATGGCGGTGGCTAGGTGAGTTTTACCGACACCGGAGGTGCCGATAAACAAAACGTTTTGATTCTCTTGGGTGAATCTTAGTGATCCCAAGTCCTCAATTATCCCTTGGTTAATTCCCGGTTGATAACTAAAGTCAAAGTCAGCTAACGTTTTTTCATATGGAAAGCGGGCTAGTTTAATTCTCAAATTAATCTTTTTTTGTTCCCGGTATTTAAGCTCAGCCGTTGTCAATTCGAATAAGGCATCACTCAAGGACTTGGGTGCTTCATCTTGATGATCCAATAGGTAGCCTAAATGTTCGGCGAAACGATCTAACTTTAATTGTCTAAGGTTGGTGTATAAAGCTTGGTAATTGGCCATTTTCTCACTCCATTTCATCAAACATCTTCAGGTTTCGGTCGACGTAATCATCAATGACTCGGTCATCACGATTCTTATAAAGGTCTGATCGGACAATCTCTTCCATGTCATCGCGAAGGTAAGTAAATCTTTTCAGTGAAATAGGGTGAGAACGAATTAATTCTCCGTTATAATAAATGTATAGAGTATTGTCATCGTGTTTAATTTGTACGGTTTCGTCAATATATCTTATGGGGACGGAGTATTTCCGATTTTGAAAGACAATCATTGATTCCTTGCTAACTTTCCTTGCGATGGTTTGGCTGGCATAGGCATCGAGTAAGTCGTGATCAAAATCATGGAGATACTCTTTTTCTTTATCAAGCAATAAATAAGGCGGAATTTGAGTCGCCTGAGACTTCTCATGATTCAGCTGATCACACGTCAAATGGACGATCTCGGCTAAGTCTAGCGGCTCTTCAAACTCGTGGTTGTAAACTTTGATTCGCTGAGTAGTTCTGGCCAGCGCCTCAACCTTTCCTTTGGTTTGTGGCCGAAACGGTCGACAAGCAATTGGCTTGAAACCAGCGTCCTTAGCGTATTCAACGAAGGTTTCATTAAATACCGGCTTACCAAAATTACTTTTATGATGATCGACGACAACCTTTTGGTTGTCAAACCAGATTTCTTTCGGCACACCCCCGGTTGCCCAAAAGGCATTAGTTAAGCAATCAAAAAAGGTAATTTGGCTGCGACTGAAGGTAAATTGCATGTATTTCATTCGTGAGTACCCTAAAACATATAAGAAGATGTTGCCTTTGACAATCTCTCCATGCCGAGAAACCAACGTTAAATCTTCTTTCCAATCAACCTGGGCTGAAAGCCCTGGCGAGGTTTCAATCCGGATAGTGGCTTTTTTCGTTGCGGCTTTTCTGATGGTTCGACAATAGTCTCTGAGAATACTTTGCCTTCCTTGATAGCCACGTTCTTTGATAAAGTAATAAATTGCCGTTGCCGAACAGCCTTCTAGAACCTTTTCTTCAATCGTTTTTCGATAATCGTCAAGTTTACTCGGCCGCCGTAAGGGTTGTGGCTGCTCATCTGGGGGCGTAAGCCCTAAATTGTAGTATCTTTTTACCGTTCGTGGATCAACACCGTATCGCCGACCAATTTCAGCGAAGTTGGGCTTTATTTTGTTCATAATATATTGCTGGACACACTGCTCAACATCTAAA
>NZ_JAGYGU010000079.1:0-2093 GCF_018991255.1 Lactiplantibacillus sp. 30.2.29
CCTGTCTCAAATATTGACTTCAATGCAGTGGCGGTGCCGCAACGACCACGTCATCTTCAGCAAGTAAGACGACGGCGGCTGCTGGTACGTACACGTTTAAGACCACAACGAATATTCGGACCGCTGCTAGTCTAAATGCCTCAGTTGTTGGCCAATACTACGCGGGCGAATCCGTTTATTATATCGGAACGGTTTCTGCGGACGGCTATCAATGGCTGAAGTACTTATCTAACTCTGGTGCTTACCATTACGTTGCTAAGATTGGCTAAAAATTAGTTACCAATTACTAGTGCAATAACAAAACAGGCTTTGAGATCACGTCAAACGACGCGATTTCAAAGCCTGTTTTGTTATGTGATTGAGTTAGTGGCCTGTTCATCTTATTTTGACAAAAGTCGGCATAGACGCACTTAACAAAAAGTTTACACTGATTCGAACTTCTTTCAGCGGGCCTAAGCTGGTAGCTTTTGACACTAAAAGTTTGAAACATGCTTCTTATTCAAGCACGTGTAATCGGTGTTGTAGTGAGGGGCTAATGTTTATAAAACAACTAAGCCGCCAGCACCGTTGTCGTAGTCGGGTTTCTGAGCAGTGACAACCAGTTTTTCGTTAACAAAGGCCATTAAGCCCAGGCTGCTTAACTCGCGACCGTAGCCGGAGCCCTTGACGCCACCAAATGGTAGTTCTGGTAAGGAGCTGAGGAAGGTGTTAACGAAGACCATCCCAGTTTCAATTTGTTGGGCAACCGCTTTGCCATGCGCCGCAGTTCCGGCGAAGACGATGCCACCTAAGCCCAGTTCAGAGTTGTTGGCTAAATCGATAGCTGCTTGTTCAGAATCAACTTTGAAGACTTGGGCAACTGGACCGAACATTTCTTCGTAAAAGAGGGGGTTGTCTTGATCAATGTCCGTTAAGATGGTTGGTTGGAAGAATTGGCCAGGTAAGTCGATTGGTTCGTTGCCATAAGCAACGGTTGCACCACCGGCAATGGCCCGGTCAACTTGGTCTTGTAGCTTTTCCTTAGCGCGTTTGGAATTCATCGGTGCCAGGGTAGTTTGTGGGTCCATAGGATCGCCAGGGACTAATTTGGCAAAACGTTCCTTCAACTTTGCTAAGAAATCATCGTACACATCCGCAGCGACAATAAAGCGTTTTGATGAGGTGCAGACTTGCCCAGCGTTGTATAACCGGCCCCGCCATGCTAAGTTGACTGCTTCGTCAATATCAGCATCCGCTAAGACGACGAAAGCGTCCGAACCACCTAATTCCATAGAACTCTTCTTCAAGTTTGCACCGGCCTCTTTGGCAACCGCTTGTCCACCACGCTTAGAACCAGTCAGTGCGACGCCCTGGATGCGGGGGTCGGCAATAATATCGCTAACTTGATCATAGTTTAAGAAGAGGTTCGTTAGACTACCAGCGGGAGCACCAGCTTCTTCGACAATCTTGGCGAAGGCCGCAGCCGAGCCCGGTGTATTAGAGGCGTGCTTTAAAATCATTGGATTGCCGACCATGTAGTTCGGTGCGAAGACCCGCATGATTTGGTAGTATGGGAAGTTCCAAGGTTCGACCAACATCAGGACACCGGTTGCTTGTTTTTCAATTTCGGCATCGCCCGTTGCTTGAGTGCTGATTGGGGTCGGTGCCAATAATTCAGCACCGTGATCAGCATAGTAATCAGCAATCATGGCGCATAGTTCGACTTCACCTTGAGATTCACTCAGTAATTTACCCATGTCGATTGTTGCAATTTTAGCTAATTCATCTTTACGTTCACGTAACAGTGCGGCAATCTTATGGAGGCTGGCTGCACGGGAACTAACGGGTTCATGACGCCATTGGTGATAAAGGGCGTCGCCGGTAGTTAAGGCCTGTTCGATTTGGTCAGTGGTTGCGTTGTCGTAAGTTTTAACAACTTCATTGGTATATGGATTAATTGTTTGATAAGCCATAGTAAACTCCTCCTATAAATGTTCAGGTATTGTAAACGGTTAATCTGCGATTGTATGGGACTGGTAACCGCCTTCACTATTGTACGCTACCACAAAAGTACGGACAAAGTCAGCTAATTTGACTTGACCAGCGCTAGTGTC
>NZ_JAGYGU010000008.1:0-124682 GCF_018991255.1 Lactiplantibacillus sp. 30.2.29
TCAAAATCAAGAGACCCTACACATTTGATTCGTCGAAACTTTGTTCAGTTTTCAAAGGTCTAAATCGTTCGTTGATTACCTCAACGCAACTTAATCATCATATCAAGTTATCAACATCTTGTCAACAACTTTTTATAATTAATTTTTCGTTGGAAGCAAGCAGCTAACCGCTTTGTGCGCCTCAACAACGTATACTAATTTACCAATTATCCAGATGAATTGCAACCCCTAAAACGTAAAAATAACCAGTCAATAATATCATGTTAATTAATCCAGCATTCGAATGTACGGTATTAATTTTCGAGCCACCCTTTTTCACTCGTAATTGACCCGGTTTGTCACTCAAAAATTCGGTTTTCCTTAATTTTATCCAACTCGCATCGCAACAATGTTCGGTTAAAAATTTTTGAACTTTTTTTCAATCAAAACGTTTTCTAAAGTTAAGCGGCACTAAAAAACGGCATCTAACTCAGGTCAACTGAGCTAAATACCGTTAAAAAATTACTTATCTTCTTCTGGACGCATGGTTGGGAAAAGTAAAACGTCGCGAATTGAATCCGCATCCGTCATCAACATAACCAACCGGTCGATCCCAATTCCTAATCCACCAGTAGGCGGCATCCCGTATTCCAACGCCTCGACAAAGTCTTCATCGATATGTTCCGCTTCATCATTACCAGCAGTCCGTTCAGCCGCTTGAGCTTCGAACCGTTGCCGTTGATCAATTGGATCATTCAATTCACTAAAGGCATTGGCATATTCATTACCTAAGATAAATAATTCGAATCGGTCGGTAAACCGAGGGTCGTCTTCATTCTTCTTAGCTAATGGTGAAATTTCAACTGGATGACCATAAACAAAGGTCGGTTCGTTTAAGGTATCTTCAACGAATTCTTCAAAGAACGCGTTGATAATATGACCAACCTTCCAGTATGGTTCATATTTAACGTGATGTTCATCCGCTAATTTTTGCGCATCTTCTACTGACATTGGTTGCCAGAAATCGATACCCGTCTTTTCTTTGATCGCATCAACCATGTGAATTTGCTTAAATGGTTGGTTGAAATCAACTTTTTGGTCATGGTAAGTCACGATGCCATCTTCAGTCACGGCATTAGCCGCAGCTTTAAAGATACCCTCAGTCTCGGCCATGACATCGTGGAAGTCATAGTAAGCCACGTACGTTTCCATCATTGTAAATTCAGGATTGTGTTCGCGGTCCATTCCTTCATTCCGGAAGACCCGGCCGATTTCGTAGACTTTTTCCATCCCACCAACGATCAAACGCTTTAGATGTAATTCTAAGGCGATTCGTAGGTATAAGTCGATGTTCAAAGCGTTGTGATGCGTGATAAATGGTCGTGCAGCAGCACCACCCGCCTGATTATGCAACATTGGCGTCTCAACTTCAGTGAAGCCCTGACCGTCCAAGTGATGCCGAATCGCAGAAATAATCTTCGTCCGCTTCAAGAAACGATCGAAACTATCCCGATTCGAAATCAGGTCCAAGTAACGTTGACGGTAAATCTGTTCCACATTCTGTAAACCATGGAACTTGTCTGGTAATGGGCGTAATGCCTTCGATAGGAATGTTAAGCCCGTCACTTTGATCGTCAATTCACCGAAGTCCGTCTTGAAGACTTGACCAGTGATCCCTAAGAAATCACCGATATCGGAACGTTTGAAAATATGATAAGTGTCTTCGCCGACCACGTCTTTACGTACGTAGAGTTGCATCTTACCTGAGCGATCCCAGATATCAGCAAAGCCTACTTTACCTTTACCACGCTTAGCAAGCATCCGCCCAGCAATCGTTGCTGTAACTTGCTTAGCATCCAACTCGTCCTTATCCATCTCGCCATACTTGTCTTGCAAGTCTTGGGCTAAATCAGTCCGTTCAAACCGGTGACCAAAAGGATCGATGCCTTCTTCACGCAGTTCATCCATTTTTTCGCGACGAACCTTTAATTGGTCGTTCATCGTCTGTTCTTGTCGTGCCACTAGTGTTCCTCCATTTCTAGTTAGCGTATAGATTACTCCATACCTAAACAATCACTACATGTTAATTTTGACAATCACGCCGTCAAAATGCAAGTTAATTATTCACTTTACCACATGGTCGGCTAAATAAGTCGCTAATTGCGCTTGAAAATCCGTCAAAATCGACTTCATCGCTGCCAACGAGTCTGCTTCCATCAGGGCCACCTTTGTTCGAGCTGAACGTGGAATGCCCTTTGAATAGTACGGGGCCTGTTCACGGAATTCGTGACAGCCACCACGTTCACCCTTCAGTGCCACCAACCGTTCTAAATGTTCGATGGCCGTTTGCATCTTAGCCATCGGTGTCGGCGGCGTTAACAGTTCCCCCGTTTCCAAATAATGAACGGTTTGCGTCAGCATCCAGGGATTGCCTTCGACTGCGCGACCAATCATGACCGCGTCAGCACCGACTTCCGTTAACATCCGAGCGGCATCCTGGGGTGTTTGGACATCGCCATTTCCCATAAACGGAATCGTGACGGCATCCGCAACGCGTTTTAACACGTCCCAGTCAGCGTGTCCCTGATACATCTGCTTACGAGTCCGACCGTGCATCGCAATTGCAGCGGCCCCGGCGCGTTCAGCTGCCCGTGCATTTTCGACTGCATAGACATGTTCTGCATCCCAACCAGTCCGCATTTTGACTGTCACTGGTTTATTGACCGCGGCCGTTACCGCTGCGACCATCTCATAGACTTTGTTAGGGTCCAGTAGCCACTTAGCGCCCGCATCCGTCTTAACGACCTTATTGACCGGACATCCCATATTAATATCAATAATATCCGCATTCGTCTGCTGGTCGACAAATTCAGCCGCCTGCACTAAGGTTTCCTGACTGCCACCAAAGATTTGAATGCTCATCGGATGTTCCTTCGGGTCGACAAACATCATTTCGAGCGTTTTGCGATTATGGTACATGATGCCCCGGTCGGAAATCATCTCGCAAACCACCAGTCCCGCACCAAAATCCTTACAAATAACCCGAAATGCGGCGTTAGTCACCCCAGCCATCGGTGCAACCACGACCCGGTTGGGAATCGTCACGTCACCAATCTGCCAAGCACTCGTCATTATTCAGCACCCTTAGACCGTGAGAGGACTGCTTCAAGTTCGGCCTCACTGAACTGGTATTGCGACCCACAGAAATGACAAACCGCCGTCGCACCATGGTCTTCATCGATCATGGCCCGAACTTCATGCTTTGGTAAGGCCATTAAGGCTTCGGCAAACCGTTCCTTAGAACAATCACATTCAAACTTGACGGGCATCTTGTCTAATACTTTGACATCACCATCAAATAGCAAGTCCAAAATATCTTCGGGGGTCTTACCCTCGCGCATCAGTTGTGAAACGAGTGGTAAATCTTTGAGCTTGGCTTCCAAACTACTAATCGCCTCATCAGTAGCGTTCGGCAATACTTGGACTAAAAAGCCCCCGGCCACACCAATCGAGTTATCATCATTCACAAACACCGACAAACCAACCGCTGACGGAATCTGTTCTGACTGGGCCAGGTAGTAAGTGAAGTCTTCGCCTAATTCACCAGAAACCAAGGCGACCGTCCCCGTAAACGGATCACCGACACCCTGATCCTTGGTGACTGACAAGAAACCGTCCGTCCCGACCGCCGTCTTAACATCAATCTTATGTTGTTCATTTAATGGTAGGTGGATGTGTGGATGCTGCAGGTAACCTTTGACCGTTCCCTTGGCATTGCCGTCGATCACGATGCCACCAACTGGGCCGTTACCGTTGATTTTAACGGTCATCTGTTCGTCACCCTTCAATACGGACGACGCTAACAAGAGCGTCCCCACTAAGCTTCGACCTAAAGCGGCGGAAGCAGCACTCCAAGTATCATGACGCTGCTGCGCTTCTGCAACGACCCCGGTCGCGTCGACCGCGTAGGCCCGAAACATTTCGTTACCGGCCACGCTCTTGACTAAATAATCTGACATTCAATCAAACTCCTATCTTTAATTAGATTTACTTGTACTTTTGATCATACGGTTCATTACTGCACTCAAATACGGTTGCCAGGCGGTTCGACCACCGCCAGTGTATTTGCCTGAAATATCATAACGCAAAAAAGGAGCTGAGACAAAGTCCCAACTCCTTAATAACCATTTTAATTGCGCCTACGCTTGAGAATTAGAATCATCCTGTGACGTTGGTGCCGCACTTTCAGCATGTGGTAAGCCAGTCTCTGAAGTGGATGTCGCACCACTCGTCGCTGAACTAGTTGCAGAAGTTGCATCTGCTGAACTAGCTTGACTGTCTGCACTTGCTTCAGAACGAACTTCCGCTTCACTTAGGAAAGTTGGTTCTTCGACACTGGTCTTGGCCGTGTCATCAGAATCAGTGCTGTCAGCATCGGTACCTTGGTGTTGCGCGTGCTTTTCAGCTTCGCGCCGTTCCAATTCACGCTTGGATTCTTCAAAGGTTGCAGCCTTTTCACTAGGGAATTGGTTGCTATCCTTTTCAGGCATCTTCCCAGTCTTGAATAAACTGAGAATTTGCTTTTCGTCCAAGGTTTCGTACTTCAACAAGGCTTCCGCGATCAACTTGTGTTGTTCACGGTGTGATTGAATAATATCCGTAGCCGTTTGATGTGCTTCTTGACTCAAACGACGAACTTCATCATCAATTAACTGAGCCGTATGTTGTGAGAAGGCACTGGCGCCCATCCCTTGTTGGTAAGCGGCTTGCTGGTTGGCATTTTCTAATTCAACTGGGCCAAGTTTTTCACTCATCCCATATTGAGTGACCATCGCACGGGCAATTTGAGTTGCCTGTTCGAAGTCATTAGAAGCTCCGGATGATTGTGCACCAAAGATAATTTCTTCGGCTGCACGCCCACCCATCAAACCAGCCATTTGTTCCTTCGCATCACGTTTCGACATTAACATCTGGTCTTCACGCGGTAACATGATGGCGTATCCGCCAGCACGACCCCGTGGCACGATCGTTACCTTATGAACGACCCGCGCATCATTTAAGACCAACCCAACGATCGTATGACCCGCTTCGTGATAAGCAACGGTTTCCCGTTCATGCTTGTTCACGACGCGATCATGCTTTGCTGGTCCGGCAATGACCCGGTCCTCAGCCTCATCTAGGTCCGCTGCGTCGACTTGCTTCTTATTCCGACGAGCCGCTAATAAGGCCGCTTCGTTCAGTAAGTTTTCCAAATCGGCACCCACGAATCCGGGTGTTTGCTTGGCGATTTCCTTCAGGTCAACGTCAGCTGCTAAAGGCTTGTTCTTGGCATGGACTTTCAAAATGGCTTCGCGGCCCTTGACGTCCGGACGACCAACTAAGATCTTCCGGTCGAAACGACCTGGACGAAGTAAGGCAGGGTCTAGGACATCAGAACGGTTCGTCGCCGCCATGACGATGACCCCTTCATTACCCGTAAATCCATCCATTTCAACCAGCAATTGGTTCAAGGTTTGTTCACGTTCATCGTGACCGCCGCCCATACCATTACCACGTTGACGTCCAACCGCATCAATTTCATCAATGAAGATAATTGATGGGGCATTCTTCTTCGCTTGTTCGAATAAGTCCCGAACCCGGCTAGCACCGACCCCGACGAACATTTCGACGAAATCAGAACCAGAGATCGAGAAGAATGGCACACCGGCTTCACCGGCAACCGCCTTGGCAAGCAAGGTTTTACCAGTACCAGGAGGCCCCTCGAGAAGCACCCCAGATGGAATCCGGGCACCTAAGGAGACAAACTTCCTTGGATCCTTCAAGAATTCGACAACTTCGACCAATTCTTGTTTTTCTTCTTCTTCACCGGCAACGTCTGAGAAACGAACTTTGTTTTGCTTACTATCAGCTGGTTTGGCCTTCGTCTTACCAAAGTTCATCACCCGGTTGTTCCCGCCGCCTTGTCCTGCTTGTCCCATCATCATATAGAAGAGGAACAACATTAGGATGACTGGCGCGATGTACATTAATAACGTGACCCAGATGCCGCTAGATTCCTCGGCTTTCGCCGTCACCTTCACGTCATGCTTAGCCGCCAACTTGGAGACTTGGTCAACCGTTGAGTTGTTTTCCAACATGGTTGTTGAAAATGACGTGGTCTTTGTCGACGCGCTCTTGATTCCAAGGGCGTTAGCAGAAGAAGTCGTCCGTGCTTTCCGGTATGAACCAGTTACCTTGTAGACGCCGCCACTAGGCTGGATACTAACGTTTTTAACGTTATTCTTATCTAATTGTTTGACAAATTCGCTATAACGAATATTTTGCGTCTGCGAGCTTGAATTTCCACCAAAGAAAAAGTAGATAATTCCCATCAAACTCAAGAACATCAAAATGTAAAATAAGCTATTACGAAAGAGTCCATTGCGTCGATTGTTCATATGTGCCTCCTTCATCGAAACTTTTATATTCAGTTACTTCGATAGTCTAAATAATAGCACATTTGACTATCATTGACCAATTATTTATGCTCGTAAATCGCAGGTTTTAAAATCCCAACGTACGGTAAGTTCCGATACCGTTCGGCGTAGTCCAAGCCGTAGCCGACCACAAACTCATTTGGTACTTCAAATCCGATATAATCCGCCTTAATATCAACGAGTCGACCAGCTGGTTTATCCAAAAGCGTGCAGACCTTTACCGAGTTCACATCGCGGCGTTTCAACAGGTCGACCAGGAACTTCAAGGTCCGACCGGTATCAATGATATCTTCAATAACTAGCACATCGCGGCCCGTAACGTCAGCGTCTAAGTCCTTAGTCAGCTGAACCTCACCACTCGAGATGGTTTCATTACCGTAACTTGATAAGTTAATAAAATCAAGGTCCGCGTAAATATCCATCTCCCGAATAATATCAGTGGTAAATAAGACGGCACCCTTGAGTACGCAAATAATTAATGGGTTCTTACCAGCATAGGCGGTTGTCAGTTCTTTTCCTAATTTTTGTGCAACCTGATGGATATCCTCGCGACTATATAGTACTCGTTCAATGTCGTTGTTCATCGTTTCAGATGTACTCCTTTCAACTCTTGTGTTTTAAGGCTAAAAATACGGCCTGAGTGCCAGTCGTTCGATAACTATATTTATGACCAACGACCCATAGGACCTCCCCTTGAGCATTCACTAACACTTGCACCTGATCTCGCTGTTCAGCCGGCACTTTTTGATTGATCAGTAGCCGTCGAACCGTCTGATGCCCGCCACCCTTTAAGGTCACTCGGTCACCAGACTGCCACGGTCGCCAAACTAGCGGCCAATCAGCGGTCGTTAACCAAAATGGTTGACTAGTAGCAGTCGGTGCTTGTGTAAAGATTCCAACCGTCTGGGTTGTCGTGATTTTCTGCCATTGGTTTAAGTCTACCATAATTTTTTCTTGGGGCATTAACTTTTTACCCCTTTTTTTGATTGGCGCAGCTTCAATGATATCGGCACTGCGCTGTAATTCCCAGCTCGCATTCACCGCCACGGTTCGAGACGCTGAGGACGATGGTCGTGCCCAGGCAACGAGTGGCTTCAACTTCAGCTCACTCACTAGGCTGCCCGTCCGTTCAGTCAACCACGCCTTGAACACTGGCAGTTGCCACTGGTCCGGCACTCGTTGCCACTGACTCACGATCAGTCCCCCAGTTTTCGTCATCACGGTCGGTAATAACGTCGCTACCATCTGTTGCTTAGCTGCCAACAAATCGGCCAACTGTTGCTGATAATCCGCAACATGACTCAGTAACCGCGGATTGACCGTCATCAACTCTGGAACAACGCGCTGCCGAATCCGATTACGCGTCAGCTGGACATCTTGATTCGTCGCATCTTCGAAGTAGGTAACATCATGTTGGGCCGCATAGTCTCTTAGCTCCGCCTTCGACCAATCCAGTAGCGGTCGTACTAATTGTCCGCCCGCAAACGGCCGACTATCAGCGATTCCCGTCAATTGTGCGATGTCGCCACCGCGCGCTAGCTTCATTAAATAGGTCTCAACTTGGTCATTGGCGTGATGGGCCGTCAACACGGCTTTAGCTCCCGTTGCTTGCATCACCTTGGTGAAAAAACGATACCGAAACTGGCGGCCAGCTGCTTCAACGCCATGTTCGGGATGGTCCGTCACCTGCCAATCCGCCAGCTTTAAGTTCAATTGATGCTCCTGACAATAATGCTGTAAGTACGCCGCTTCCGTCTGGCTTTGTGCCCGCAAATGGTGATTAACATGCGCGACGACCAAATGCGGCCGCTCCGTCACCGGCAATTGTTGCAACAACCGCAACAACACCATCGAATCCACTCCCGTCGACACCGCCACCACGACCGTCACTTGCGGCGACAAAAGTCTTGCGGCCGCCAACCGCCGATTGAATTTTTGAATTGGGGTCATTTGACACCTCCTATCTATAAAACATCATTCTTCATTGTATATTGACATTTCAAAATCAAAACCGACCAGCTTAGGTACGCTCGAATCAAAGTGAGGCAGTCATGTTCGTCTGCATCAGGTTCGTCCTAGTCCGACCTCCGGGGGTGGCTGACAATTGCTGGAACGTAAGCCGACATCGATTTGAACTCACGCAGAAACCCACTGCGCAATTTCAAATACGAGTCTTATTCTAAGCCGGAAGCAACCCACTTCCGACTAAGAATAATTTGGCTACTGAGCATTGTCCGCCACCCCCTCCAGTCGGGAACCCGTTCGAATGGCGGATGAACGGCCACCTATCTTGGTGTAATTGGCCACTGAATATTGGGAGACTGGTTCTTCAAGCAAACTCTGAATTGATACCGATGATGAGTTATTGAACAACGGATTTATTCAAAATAAATACTTGTCCGATTCAAATACTGAGATGATGGCCTGAAAATCATTCACTAATCTCAATGAATTGGCCTTAAGATCAATCAATAGAATTACCCTTCGTTTGGTGTTTAAAGCATTGTTATCTTAGATGGTTAGAGAAAGTTCTGACAATGTTCAGTAATGTTGCTGATTCCGATGATTAAAGCATGAGTATGACAGCTTTTATCAGGAACCAACCTTACAGTTTAATGTCAAAACAATTTTTACTAGAATTAGCGATCAGTTTATTTAAATTTGGGTCCGCACACGTCTGTCTTTCGAATACCATCCCCGGCTGGAAGGCGTTTCTGACAATGCTCAGCGCTTTTCAGAGTGTGAGGTTCAGACGAGTTGGGACTGAGGATTAGCCTAGCTAGAGCGTTAAGCGGCGCATTTCCGCTTGGCGTTCTGGCGTAGCTAACCGGAAGTCCCAGTCTGACCCGAACACGTTTCATCCATATTGCATGGAACGTGGAAGACCAGTATTTAAGACGTGGTCTTCGGCTTAAATCTGCGTCCATCGCGTTCCAGCGTTGTCGGAAATGCCTGGAAGCCGGACTAGGACTATCTACCACTGCAAGTTTACACTAACTCGCCCTATTTCCAGCGCCCCTAAGCTGGCCTGCGGTTGACTTTGAATTAGTACCAACCGCCAAGTTTTGAACAAAAAAAGCACGGTCTGACTTTAGTCGCACCGTGCTTCTCAATTTAACTAGATTAATGGCAAGTCACTAAGTTTAGCTACGACGACCGCCACGGCCACCGCGTTTACCTTCCGTATTACGCTTTAAGGTCGCTAACCGATCCTCGCTGTCTTTTAAGAAACCAGACATCAATGAGTCAAAGTCTTGCTTCTTAGGTTCATGTTGCCGTGATTGGTAACGGCCACCGCCATTGCCGCCGCGGCTATGAAAATTATTGCTGTGTTCACGATGATTACCATTGGATTGGCGTTCGCCACGGCCATGGTTATTGCCTTGATGATTATTATTTGGACGGCCACCACCTTGATGATTGCCATGATGTTCATGTTCACCCTGTGGCTTGTCGACAGCTTTACGAATTGATAAGCCAATCTTACCGTCGTCACCGACTGATAAGACCTTGACCGTCACTTCATCGCCAACACTCAAGACGTCATGGATGTCCTTCACGAACCCATCGGAAACTTCACTGATGTGTACCAGCCCCGTTTGATTATTACCCAAGTTTACAAATGCACCAAAATTCGTAATCCCAGATACCTTACCAGTGACTTTTGTTCCTACTTCAATTGCCATAAAAAAAGTTGTTCCTCCTATGAAATAATGGTTTTAGTATAGCATACTTTGTGAAATGTTGAGTTATACATTTAAGCAATTATTAAAAAGTGGTCTACCTACATAAAGTAGACCAAATTCCCGACTAGTTGGCAGTTACATCCGCAGCGCTGTCATTTGGTAAACTGTAGACCGTTTCGCCACTCTTCGTATAATCATACTTTGAACGTAATAACTTTTGTAAGTAATCCTTATTATTCAGCTGTTTGATCTGACCTTCGAGTTGGTCATTTCGCTGCTGCACCTTTTTTAATTTAACTTGACTGGTCGCAACTTGGCGGTTCATCTGGTGCAGATTAGACCGCGTATTAATTAACTGAAAGCCTAAAAATAATATCAACGCGCCGAACACCGCAACAATCAAAACAAACCGTCGCCGTCGCACCTGTGAGACTCGCTGGGCTTGCCCATGCTCATTAGTTGCAACTTGGCGGATGTAATCATTATCTAACTGTTTGATTTTATCCCGTGACCCATTCGTCATGTTGGTCCAGTCCTTTCAAATTGGGTTGCCTAAATTATAACAACTTCACCGGCTGGTGTAAACGACATCATTACGATTAAATCAACGCTTACGACCATTTTAATGAACGGATGCCCGCAATTAATCGCTGAATGGTTGCCGATAATCCGTTTTATAATCTTCACTGACAATATCATACATTAATTCAGCGTCATTTTTCTTGGTCGTTTCCAATAATTGCGTCACTTTGACCGTTAATGTCTTATTACCAAAACTAATGACTAATTCATCACCAACACTGACATTGCTGGAAGATTTGGCGACTTTGCCGTTGATTTGAATCCGGCCCTTATCCGCAATTTCTTTGGCGACCGAACGCCGTTTAATAATCCGTGATACTTTTAAAAATTTATCTAACCGCATACTCATGAATGATGTTCCTTTCCTTTTGCAACGGCCTTAATTAGCCGTTTTCCGTATGGTAAGACTAACCACTCGCGAATCGTGAATAATCGGGCGTAGATTGCGCCGACTAGGAAGACGATCACGCCGAGCACGACCCCGACGACCGTCACGATTCCCGCCATTCCACGCGTATTTGCGAGGACCGGGTTGACGAGCGCGGTCATCTGATGGCTGGTGAGAATCACCACAATGCCCATCACCGCACTGATGGCGAGTAGTTTAATCAAATAACCACTCTCTAATAACACTTGCTGTAAATCTTCAGGTGACCCGAGCCACATCACCGCAAACATCACGGCGAGGCTGAGCACGGTCACCGCACTGGCCCCGTTAATGCCGTAGTGAACGACAAAGACGTAATTGGCGAGCACCTTGGTTGCCAGACCAGCTATGATGCCAATAATCATGGCGGTATACTGGTTCAAACTTTGCAGAACGCTCGTATACGTCGTGATGAGGGCGGCAAACAAAATACTAATAATATAAATTCTCAGCGCGGTGGTCCCTTCTAGTGAGCCAAACAATAATCGGTTGATTTGCGGCATCAAGGCAATTAAGCCGACAGTTGCCGCCATCGATAAGGCCAAACTCACGTGGACCATCGCCTGGGTCTGCCGTTTAAATTCAATGGGTTGACGTTTGGCGAGTGCATCCGTCAACGCCGGTAATAAAGTGGCCGAAAAGGCAGTCGCCACGACCAACCCGAGTTGAACTAACGGTTGGCCTCGGTCATAGACCCCTTTTAAGGTTTTGGCGACGTCTGGTAGCTGGCCCTGGCGAACGAGTCCACGCATCACGGTGAACGAATCCACGAGCTGTAGCAAGATTACGACGGCCGCGACCAGACACAGCGTCCCACCTTCGACGATAAACCGTTTGGTCAGCTTACGATAACTCGGCAACGGCCGGGTTGCGGCGGGCGCGGGTGCTAACAAGTATTTCAACCCAAAAGTCGTAAAAATCAGTGAGGAACAAATTGCCGCAATCGGCGCAGAGCTCATCGCCCACGTGCCCATGTGGTAATTGTCCCAACCAAGCCGGACACTGAAGTAGGCTGCCATAATAATGATGCCGACCCGAACGACCTGCTCAATCAGCTGGGAGACAGCGGTCGGGCCCATCAAAAACTTGCCTTGATAGTAGCCACGCCCTGTCGCCAGCCACGGCATGAAGATAAACATCCACGCGACCGCACTAATGATTGGCGCCAAACTGGCATCGCCCATATGGACCGCAATCCAAGTCGCCCCTAGCTGAAGGCCAAAGAAGACGATCAACGACAGTCCTGTCAAAATATGGAAGGCCCGTCGCGCAATCAGTGACTTACTGGTCTCATCCGGCTGCTCCGCCACTAACTTTGAAATGAAATTTGGAAA
This sequence comes from Lactiplantibacillus sp. 30.2.29, assembly GCF_018991255.1. NCBI lineage: Bacteria > Bacillati > Bacillota > Bacilli > Lactobacillales > Lactobacillaceae > Lactiplantibacillus > Lactiplantibacillus sp. 30.2.29. Next base: position 12,485 of record NZ_JAGYGU010000008.1, read on the forward strand.
CCCATTTAACGCAAAGGTCATGCCAATGCCGTACAAGGGGTAAATTTGTTGATAAACGTAAAATCCCGTATTACCAACCATGTTCTGTAACGGAATTCGGTATACCGCGCTCAGTATCTTAGCAACTAATGATGATATCGATAAGATGAGTGCGCCTTTGAACATGGTGTTCAAGTGATCCTTTGGCATAACCAATCCCTTCTACCGAGCGACTCGGTGCTTCAATCTAACTGACTGACTGAATTTCCCAGTCAGGTGTGCCGACCAGCCTGACTACGACGCGGTTGTACGGCGCGCCACACTGGAAGCCAGAATTTACTCACGATCTTGACAGTCAGTGACAACTTTCAACCAGCCATCCGTTGCGGGTCACCGGCTAAAAGGTGCTTTAAGCCATGCGATTTAGGACGCACTGGCCACGTCGTCTTCTGCCAAGATCAAACTGAGCTGTTCGACAAACTGGGTTAACTGTTCGAGCCATTCATCCTGTTGCATCTTCGGTTGAATGACTAATTTAACCTTCATTTTATCATCATCAATTCCAACTGTCGCTTTTAATTTGGTTTTTGCTAAGGCCTTAAAAATATCTTTAGTATCTAGCTTAGCGGTACCTTGTTGCGACAACGTCAACTGTAAGTCGCTGTCTTCACGTTGAATCTTTTCAATCAGCGCATCATCGGCTAACATTTTCAGCTTACCGACTGCCAACAGTCCCGCTACTTCAACCGGATAGTCGCCAAAGCGATCCATCAAATCATCCTGGACTTCCAAGTACTGATCGTTGTTTTCCAACTGCCGAATCCGCTTGTAAATCTCAATCTTCTGCCGTTCGTCTTCAATATAGGACGTTGGCAAGTAAGCTTCGATGCCCAATTCGACGGTCGCATCCGTCTTGACTTTCGTAGCCTGCCCGCGTTTCTTGGCCACCGCTTCCGACAGCATCTGTGTATAGAGGTCATACCCAACTGAGTCGATGAAACCGTGCTGTTGCTTACCTAGTAAGTTCCCAGCGCCCCGAATCGAGAGGTCGCGCATCGCGATTTTGAAACCAGAACCTAGTTCCGTGAAGTCCTTGATGGCTTGTAGCCGTTTTTCACCGACTTCCGTCAAGACTTTGTCCTGTTGATAGGTGAAGTAAGCATATGCGACCCGACTACTACGGCCGATCCGTCCCCGCAATTGGTACAGCTGTGACAAGCCCATCCGATCCGCATTCTCCACAAACAAGGTGTTGACATTTGGAATATCGACCCCGGTCTCGATGATGGTCGTCGTCACGAGCACATCGTATTCGCCACGAATGAAGTCGTAGAGAATCCCTTCCAGCTGTGACTCGGGCATTTGGCCGTCAATGTGCGCCACGGCGGCATCCGGCACTAAATCCTTAATCTGCGCCACGACTTTGTCAATATCATGCACGCGATTATGCAAGTAAAAGACTTGACCATTACGCTGCATCTCACGCTCGATGCCTTCCTTGATGACGCCAAAGTTCTGGGCCATGACGTACGTCTGAATCGGATAACGGTTCGTTGGTGGCGTCTCAATCACTGACAAGTCCCGCACACCCAGCATCGACATGTGCAGCGTTCGTGGAATTGGCGTGGCGGTCAATGTCAGCACATCGACACTGGCCTTCAATGATTTCAACCGTTCCTTATGCTTCACACCAAATCGTTGCTCCTCATCAATAATCAGTAGACCGAGGTCGGCAAACGCGACGTCCTTTGATAACAGACGGTGCGTCCCGACGACGATGTCTAGCTCCCCATTCTTGAGTTGTTGGACCGTCTCCTTCATTTCCTTGGAAGTCCGGAAACGTGACAGCATGCCAACGTTGATCGGATAACCTTCAAAGCGATTAAGCATCGTTTCGTAATGTTGTTGGGCCAAAATCGTGGTCGGCACTAGGAAGGCGACTTGCTTGCCGGCTTCAATCGCCTTAAATGCCGCCCGCAAGGCAACTTCCGTCTTCCCATAACCAACGTCACCAACTAGCAAGCGGTCCATTGGTTTCGGCCGTTCCATATCATGCTTGATTTCGTTGATACTCCGCAATTGGTCCGGGGTTTCAGGATATGGAAAATCATTGTCAAAGTCTTCTTGGTAACTGTCATCGGGTGGAAAGGCATAGCCCTTCTCCGCTTCACGTTTGGCATACAAGTCCACGAGTTCATCCGCAATATCCTCAATCTTGGCTGCGACTTTACGCTTGGCTTTCGTCCACTCGGTCCCGCCTAACTTGTTGATCTTAGGCGTCTTAGATTCGGATGAGACGTACTTCTGGACCAAGTTCAGTTGTGTGACCGGAATAAAGATTTTGGCGTTATTTTGGTACGCGATCGTGATGTAGTCCTGATGCACGCCGTCAACTTCCAGCGTTTCCATGCCGACGTACTTCCCAATCCCGTGGTTGACGTGGACGACATAGTCTCCCGGCTTCAAGTCGGTATAACTCTTCAGCCGTTCTGCGTTGGCCAAGGTCTGGCGCCGCGGCCGCTTCTTAGCGACTTTCTTGAACATTTCCTGTTCAGTGACGATCACCAGTTTGCCATCCGGGAACTCAAACCCGTTCTGCAGGCTGCCCTGAACGATCTGGACTTCCCCTGGTTGCAAGTTGGTCGCCTTAGTCATCACCGCCTCGATTTCAAAATCATCGAGGGTATCACTGACTTTGGTCAGGCGTTCGGCTTCCGACACCATCAAAACGACCGTCTGCTGTAACTTATGCCAGCGGTCCAATTCAGTCTTCAAGGCCGGCAATTGACCAAAGAATTCTTGCATCGGCCGAGTCCGCACGTTGGTCACTTGCGCCAACCGAACGTTCCCGATGCCCTTTTGGAAGAGCGAGATCAGTAATTGCGCGTGGGCGTCATCCCGCAACAAATCCCGAATGTCATTGCCGTAACTGGCCGTTGCCAGTACCCGATGATGGGAAAGCTGGTCGGTGACCCAGTCAGCTTCTTGGGTCAAAAGTTGTTGTTCATTATCTAGGAGTCGCGAGTATTCTTCAAAAATCACCAGCCCGTTTTCAGCCACGTAGTCTAAAATGCTGGTCTTGCTGTCATATAAATAATCACCGTACAATAACAAATCATTGCCGATAATTCCTTTTTGCATATCGGCCAAGGGTTGTGCCAAGTTGTCCGCTAATGTCTGACGATCAGCTGGTTTGAGCTTCTTGCTCTCCGTTGCCATCGCGGCCTTTAACCGCTCAGCCCCGGCCGTCATCATGTCGTCGGTCAAAATAAAATCGGTCGCTGGCAAGACGGTATACGCATCGAGTGATTCCACTGAACGTTGGGTCTCCGGGTCAAAATACTTCAAGGTATCAATCTCAGTATCGAAGAAGTCTAACCGCAATGGGTAATCCGCGTCGAGCGGGTAGATGTCCACGATTGAGCCCCGGACCGCATAGTCACCTGGCCGTGCGACCAGCTTTTCTTTGACGTAGCCCATCTCATGTAATTGATGTTGGAGCACTTCTAGATCAATATCCTTGCCAACTGCTAAGGATAACGTCGCTGCTTTGAACTGTTCGACTGGTGGTAAAAACCGGCGGGCACCCGCAACGGAGGTCACAACTACTGCCGGCTGCGGACTGAGTAAGGCGTTGAGTGCCTCGACCCGTTGTGCCCGTGATTCTGGTGAACTAGTCGCCACCTCGGTCGCAATCATCTCTTCTGCCGGGAACAGATAGACTTGGTCTTCATCTAATAGACTGGTCAAATCATCCACTAACTGACTGGCATGAAAACCGTTGTCAGTCACGATCAATAATGAATGCGTTAATTGATGAAATAGCGCACTTAAATAAACCGTTCTCGCCGAACCGTTTAATCCTGTAATCAATTGACGACTGTGCGGACTGATTGCCGCTAAAATCGTTTGAAAGTCGGGCGTTTGCTCAACAATCGTCTCAATATCCATACTGTGTTTCCTCCCGGGCTAGTTATACTGATTCATAACTGCCGCAAAATCATCGTTTGCTAACCACGCTTCGATTGCCGCCAAAGCGGTCGTCTTCGCATCTTCAAACTGGGCCACTTCCGCCGGTTTAAATTTGCCGAGCACGTAATCGACCACCGACATCTTTTGTGGATGGTCAATGCCGACCTTGACGCGTTTGAAATGCTGGTCACCGACATGGCTGATAATACTCTTAATGCCATTGTGACCGCCCGCGGAGCCCTTTTGCTTCAACCGGACCTTACCGAGTGGCAGATCTAAGTCGTCGTGAATCACCAGCAGATCTGCCGGCTCGATATTGTAGTAACTCATCAGTGGGCCGACCGCCCGACCCGAATCGTTCATATAAGTCGACGGTTTGACCAGCAAAATCTTCTCACCATTCTGAAATGCAGTCGCCACTTGGGCTTCAAACTTACTCGTCTGAAAATCAGCGTTCAACTTAGCCGCTAATTCATCAATTATCATAAAGCCGACATTGTGCCGTGTTTGGGCGTACTGGCGCCCGATATTACCTAATCCAACGATCATTTTCATTACGTTTATCTACTCCCATTACTTGGCCTACCAAAACAGGCCGAACCGGTTATCCACCGATTCGGCAACTTAGCGTGGACCAGCCAGGCTCGTCACACGCACACCACACCAATTTAGCTGGGGCGGTGCTCAAAAGTTAGCGTTTATTAAGTGCAGTAAGTATACCACAAAGCGCTTGTTGACGCCCGTCAAAGGATTTCGGCAAGATTGCTAACAATCACATGAGAAGCATGTTCAATTCCACACTTGGCTGGCGTAAATATGTTACAATACAACCGTAAAACTAAATTTTCATTATGAGAGGATGACTTATTTTGTCAAGCATGCCAAATCATCAAAAAGTTGTGTTAGTCGGCGACGGCGCTGTTGGTTCTAGTTACGCTTTTGCCATGGCACAACAAGGAATTGCTGAAGAATTTGTAATTGTCGATGTTGTTAAGGATCGGACAAAGGGTGACGCCCTTGATCTTGAAGACGCCCAAGCTTTCACCGCTCCCAAGAAGATTTACTCCGGCGAATATTCCGATTGCAAGGACGCCGATTTAGTTGTGATTACCGCTGGTGCCCCACAAAAGCCTGGCGAATCACGTTTAGACTTAGTTAACAAGAACTTGAACATTTTATCATCAATCGTAAAACCAGTGGTCGACTCCGGCTTCGACGGCATCTTCTTAGTTGCTGCTAACCCAGTTGACATCCTGACTTACGCGACTTGGAAATTCTCTGGTTTTCCAAAGGAACGCGTCATTGGTTCCGGGACTTCCTTAGATTCTTCACGTCTACGGGTTGCGTTAGGCAAGCAATTCAATGTCGACCCTCGCTCCGTTGATGCTTACATCATGGGTGAACACGGTGACTCTGAATTCGCTGCTTACTCAACTGCCACTATCGGGACTCGCCCTGTACGCGACGTTGCTAAGGAACAAGGCGTTTCTGACGACGACTTAGCTAAGTTGGAAGATGGCGTTCGGAACAAAGCTTACGACATCATCAACTTAAAGGGTGCAACCTTCTACGGTATCGGGACTGCTTTAATGCGGATCTCAAAGGCCATCTTACGTGATGAAAATGCCGTCTTACCAGTTGGCGCCTACATGGACGGCCAATATGGTTTGAATGACATCTACATCGGGACACCAGCAATCATCGGTGGAACTGGTTTGAAGCAAATCATCGAATCCCCACTTTCAGCTGATGAACTGAAGAAGATGCAAGATTCTGCCGCTACTTTGAAAAAAGTGCTTAACGACGGTTTAGCAGAATTAGAAAACAAATAATCCGAATTAATTAAGCTTACATGCGCACGCTCAACCGACCACTCGCTGGCCTGAGCGTGCGCTTTTTATTTGCTCACATCAAGTTGGAACATGACTGGTCACGCGTTGTGGGCGTTAATTTGTCATGAATCATGATTAAAGCGTGCGGTTCTTAAGTTCAAGAGCTGCCAGCTGAGATCCGCTGGAAACAAAGCGAGTTCGCGTAAGCTTTCTGTTGTAGCTGCGTCCTATTCCGGCTTCCAGGCATTCTGTGCAATGGCCGGAACGTGGTGGACACAGATTTAAGCCGACAGCCCACGTCTTAAATACTGGTCTTTCACTAACCAAGCACAAAACGCTTGCTAAGTGAAATTTCACCACTGGGCCTTGCTCAGAATACCTTCCAGCCGGGATGGTATTCGAAAGGCGGACACGTGCGGACTCAACTTTTCGTTGGACTAGTCGTTGGTGCCTTGGTACACGGTCATTTTTATATTCAACTGTCAGACCGGTTTCTAACAATCACTAAACTTCCTTACCCATGATTTAATGCTTCGGTCGCGCGGCTCCACTGAAATTGCTGGAATTTTCTTGAGTTACCTGAAACAACAAGATCTTGAATCCTGAGCGCAGGCAATTTTATCGACTAGTTTTAAGATTTGTTGTCATTGAAATTTGTGGTATATGAGATAAGTGATTAATATTCAGGTCATCTTCTCAGTGATTAGATGCCATAAATTATCATCCATGCTGATTCAAAAAGTTTGCCTGAAGGACTAGATGCTTAACATTCAATGGTCAATTGTACCCAGATAGGTGGTCGTTCATCCGCCATTCGAGTGGCTTCCCGACTGTCCGGACTGCCGGACAATGCTCAAGGGCGAAATTCTTCTTGTCCGGGTGGGCTTCCCGGGCTAGAAGAAGACTCGTATTTGAAATTGCGCAGTGGGTTTCTGCGTGAGTTCAAATCGATGTCCGCCCTGTTCCAGCGTTGTCAACCGGCCCCGGAAGTCAGACTAGGAAGCACATCGGCTGACGAACAGGAATCCACCAATTGGCACGATTTAATCATCCTTAAATGTTAAAGAATAGCTCAACGCGTGACTGACCGTTAATCGTTAAATAGGCAAATATTAACGCGCGTACCACGGATTTAACAATTTCTTATCACGATTCCCGGCCTTGACGTTTGCACTCGCGCCACTTCTGTTATAAGGTGAGTTTATTACAAATAGATGGAGGACCAACTTAATTATGAAACATAAACGCGGGCTAATCGTCGGGGACAGCATCCTCGGTCTTTTAGTCATCGGGTACGTTGTCACCAGTCTGGTCTGGCAACACCAACAAACGTTCCTCACGAATACTTCGGTAGCCGGCGTCGACGTCAGCGGTAAGACCGCAGCGCAAGCCGCACCCAAGGTCAATCGGGCCTTAGAACACCGAACCTATCGGATTATTGAAAATGGAAAAACGCAATATCACTTTACAAGCAAGTCTGCGGGCATCACGATCAATACCAAAAAAGATTTGACCAAGCTGGTTGCCAAGCAAAATTATTGGCGCTGGCCACTCGCCCTCTTACAATCAGCGCAAGCCGCTGACTCAGCCGCGGTCGGACAACTGACGATCAAGCACAGTGATTTGAACACACTCCTGCAAAAAATCACGACGACTGCTAATCAAACTAAACGAACCAAGACTGAGAACGCCAAGTTAGTTTATAAAAATAACCAAGTGGTGATTCAAAAAGAAGTGCAAGGGACCGAGCTTGACCAAACCAAGCTGAAGGACGTTGTGACCAAGGCAATCAGTAATGGGCAGTCCCAAATTGCCCTGAAAAAGGCCTACGTCACGCCAACGGTAACTAGCACAAGTGCCAGTTTGAAAACCGCCAAGACCAAATCGGCTAAATACGCGAGTGAAACGGCGACCTATAATATCAACGGTCACAAGTTCACGATTCCGCACGACTTGATTCTTAGCTGGATCAAAGTCGATAAACAGGGCAAGGTCAGCCTCGACCAGAGCGCCGTCTTAGCCTACGTCAAAAAGCTCAATGATAAGTATCATACCTATCACACCACGCGGAAGTTCAAGAGTACTGCCCGTGGCACGGTCACGGTCAGCGGTGGTTTCTACGGTTGGACGATCAAAACTGAGTCCGAAGCCAAGGCATTAGCGGCTGAGATTCTAAAAGGTAAAGACTTCACCCGCTCGCCAATCACCAGCGGTTCCGGCTATAACAACAATGGGACCGACATTGGGAACACGTACGTCGAAGTCGATAAAGTCAACCAGCACATGTACGTCTACGTTGACGGTAAGCTCAAAGTTTCGACCGACGTTGTCACTGGGAAACCAGGCAAGCACGCCACAACGACTGGTGTCTGGTATATCTGGAATAAGGAAAAGAACGCGACGTTGAAGGGTGACAATGATGATGGCTCAAGCTATTCACAGCCCGTCTCCTACTGGATGCCATTTGATGACACTGGTGAAGGCATTCATGATTCATCCTGGCAAACCCATTACGGTGGCACTTGGTACAAGAAGCACGGGTCGCACGGTTGTGTGAACACCCCACCTTCCGTCATGAAGAAAGTCTTCGCGGCTGTTCCTGAAGGTACGCCTGTGATTGTTTTCTAATTTAAATTTAATTTAAAGAAGCCGGCCTGACAACGTTCAGGCCGGCTTTTGACGCCCATTATTACGGTTTGCGGTTGCAGAATGATACCAGTTTGCGGCGGTTTTATGGTATTATTTATTAAAACAAACTAATAAATCTGGGGGACCAACTGCTATGCTATTAAAAACACTCGTTAAGCCTAAAGAACGCCTCGTCACGATCACGGCTGACGCAACTTTAGAAGACGCCTTAAAAGTCTTGGAAGATTCCGGCTTCCGCTGTGTGCCAATCTTAGACGAAACCGGCCATATTTTCCGCGGTAACATTTACAAAATGCATATCTACCGCCACAAGTCTCGGGGTGGCGACATGTCACTTCCCGTCACGACCTTACTGAAAAACGCGACTAAGACGATTCAAGTCGATTCAGCGTTTTACAACATCTTCTTCTCCATCAAAGATTTGCCATACATCGCCGTCCTCGATGAACACGGCTACTTTTATGGCATCTTGACGCATACACGCCTGCTGGATATGCTGTCACAATCTTGGAACGTCAACGTTGGCAGTTACGTCCTCACCGTTGTCTCCGTTGGTGAACGTGGAGACTTAGCCGCCATGGCCAAAATCATCACCAAATATACGTCAATCGCCGGCTGTTTGACCTTGGACGTTCAAAATGGCACCTTGGGCTACCGGACGCTCTTCACCCTGCCAGAAAACGTCGACAGTGAAAAACTCAAACGCATCATCGATAACTTGAACCGCAAACAATTCAAAGTTATCGAAGTTGAAGACTTACAAGCTGAATAGTCAGTATGCTTTGGCAGCCGCATTAAGAATTGAATCCTTGATGCGGCTTTTTTTGTGCTGGAATGCTGGGTCAGATGTCCTCTGTTCGTCAGCCGGTGATCTTCCTCGTCCGACTTCCGGAGCCGGCATAGGGCGCCACCCGCCACTGCAAATTTACGCGAACTCGCCATGTTTCCAGTGGGCCACAGCTGGTCGCTTTTGAGCTTAAGAATTGCACGTTTTAATCAAGATTCACAACACCTTAACTCGCACAACACCTACCTGTATTTTTTCAAGAATACATTTGACAAGCGCGAAATCCAATGATAAAGTAATCAACATTAAATAAAGATTAGAAAATAATTAAACGTCACGATTAGGAAAGTAGCCCTTAATGACTGTTCAGAGAAGTTCCGGTTGGTGCAAGGAACTCATGTTATTAGCACGCGAAAATCCCCTAATCACGGTGAGTGCAATCAATTTTTGTGAGTACTCAATGGCGGCATCCATTATCCTGCTAGCGCATCGTAACTGAGTTTACCGTGCGTGAATTAAGGTCAGTTTTTTTGACAAAGCATAGGTGGTACCGCGGCGACGCCCTATATCAATCCAGTATTCGATTGATATAGGGCGTTTTTTGTTTTCCAATTATTTGGAGGTCATTTTATGTTAACAGGCACACATTTATTACAGCTTCACAACGGGTTTCATTTATTCACACGCACAGTCGGTCATGGGCCAGTCAAACTACTGTGTGTTCACGGTGGCCCAGGCAGCAACCACACCGAATTCGAAAACTTCGCTGCTGAACTTGGTGAAGATCAGGTTCAAGTTAGTATGTATGACCAATTAGGGTCCTTTTACTCAGATCAACCTGACTATACGCAACCCGAGAATCGGCAGTACCTCTCCCTGGACTACTACCTATCCGAATTAGAGGAAGTCCGCCAACAACTCGGATTGGAAGATTTTTATTTGCTCGGTCATTCCTGGGGCGGCTTATTGGCGCAAGAATACGCCCTAAAATATGGGCAACATCTTAAGGGACTCATTATCATGAGTATGATTGATAACATTGCGGAATACGCGCCCCACGTTAATGCGTTGCGTCAACAAACGCTCTCCACCAGCCAAGTCGATTACATGAAAGGCATCGAAAAAGCAGAAGCGTTCGATGATCCTGAATATCAACATCTCGTTGACGTCCTCAATGCACACTTTGTTTGTCGACACCCAGAAAATGGGCCACGACAGCTCGTATCGACACTTGCAACGCCCGTTTACAATTACTTTCAAGGTAATAATGAATTCGTGATGGTCGGTGCACTAAATGGTTGGGACCAACGGAAAAATCTCCATCAAATCACCGTCCCAACTTTGTTGACCTTTGGCGAATACGACACGATGCCGCTAAATGTCGCCCGGCGCATGCAGCAAACACTTCCACACGCTCGGCTGACACTCACACCGGATGGCGGTCATTGTCACAGCGTCGATAACCCGGCAGCGTTCTTCCACAACTTGCATCAATATTTGCATGATGTTGAAGCTGACCAATTCACGGCATATTAATTTGGAGGTGTGCATATGAAAATGAAGACAATGGTCATTGCGAGTTGCTTGTTATTAGTCGCCCCCTTAGCCGCCTGCGGACGTGCCCATGCGAATACGACAACCACGCAAAAAACGTTACACTTAATGCAAGATACGGAGCTGACTTCCTTGGACACATCTAATACCGCGACGCTGACCCAATGGAACGTGCTGCAACAATCCATGGAAGGCCTCTACCGGATGAATGCCCATAATCAAGTCGTAGGTGCGATGGCAACTAAAGTCGTTAAGCCTACCAATCACGGTAAAACCTACACGTTCCATTTAAGGAAATCAGCTAAATGGAGTAACGGTCACCCCGTTACCGCTGCAGATTTCGTCACCGCTTGGCGTCGGTCGGTCAGTTCAACTTCCACTTCTGGCTATAGTTACATTTATGAAGGGATCAAGAATGCTGCCCAGATTTCAGCGGGTCACAAATCAACCAAAACGCTCGGTGTCACCGCAGTTAACAAACACACCTTACGCGTAACACTCAGTCATGCGATGCCTTATCTTAGCAAAATGCTGACGATGCCGGCGTTCTTCCCGCAAGACCATCAAGTCGTCTCCAAGTATGGCAAGGATTACGGCACTAGCAGCGCTAAAATGGCTTATAATGGTCCGTTTACAGTTAGCGGTTGGAACGGCACCAACGATTCCTGGAATTTGCTAAAAAATACATATTATTATGACAAACAATCAATCAAACTCAACAAGATGACGATGCAGGTCGTCAAGGATTCAACGACTGCCCACAACCTATTTTCACAAGGTAAACTAGACGATGCGACTGTTACCGGCGTCACGGCTCAAGGCGTCCAAAATGATAGTCACCTCAAACATGTCAGCAAAGCCGGCACTTATTACTTACGCTTGAACATGCAGAAGAATCGGGCCCTCAATAACAAGTACTTGCGGCAGGCCTTGAATCTCGTACTCAATAAGAAGACGCTGACGAAAAACGTGCTCAGTGATGGTTCGACGCCTGCTTATAATTACGTGACACCTGGTCTCACGACTGACCCAACCACGAACAAGGATTTTGGTACAGAAACGCAGAGTAGCTATCGCTATAACGTTAAGAAGGCCCAAGCCCTATGGAACAAAGGATTGAAGCAACTCGGCCGGTCTTCAGTCACCTTGAAGTTGGTCAGCGATGACACGACGGTTGCCAAAAACATTGACCAATTCGTTCAGGCAGCGGTCAAGCAGCATTTAAACAATGCCAAAGTTACCGTTTCAGCGGTGCCGTCCAAGTCATCCGGAGATGCCGTCACCTCTGGCAATTATGATATGACTTATACGCTGTGGCTAGCGGACTACGCGGACCCAGTCTCGTTCTTCGACATCCTAACTAAGAACAACCCGCAAAACTACGGTCACTATGACGATACCGTCTTCAACCAACAAATTAGTGCCGCGCACAATCAAAATGCAACGAACACAACTGCTTACTGGAAAAACATGCGAACGGCTGCTAATCGGCTGAACCAAACCGCTGCGGTGGTGCCACTGTATAACATGACGGAAAGTCATCTCGTTAATTCCAATTTGAAAGGCGTAAGCTACCATTCCGTTGGCGAGAACGACTATACTCGGGCGTATTTCAAATAATTGTTTAAGTAACGCATTGTGCTAGTTAACTTGTCATGATTCATGGTTAAATCATGACAAGTTGGCGTCCTGTTCGTCAGCCGATGCGCGCCTTATTCCGACTTCCGGGGCCGGCTGACAACGCTGGAACAGGGCGGACATCGATTTGAACTCACGCAGAAGACCACTGCGCAATTTCAAATACGAGTCTTCTTCTAGCCCGGGAAGACCACCCGGACAAGAAGAATTTCGCCCTTGAGCATTGTCCGCCAGCCCCTCCAGTCGGGAACCCGCTCGAATGGCGGATGAGCAACCACTTAATTTAGCACAATTGTCCACTGAATATTGGGAGACTGTTCCTTCAAACAGACTTTAAATCAGCATCGCTAATGATTATGACAGTTAAATACTGAGAAAATGGATGAATATTATCAACTAGTCCCAACAAAAAATCAGTCTTGAGGCTAGCTGATAGCATCGCCAATCATGTAAAATCTCGGACTTGGCCATCTCAGTCGAAAAGGAAAATACCAACAATGTTCAGTAATATTGACGGTTGATCAAATCGAAAGAAGCGTATGACAGCTTAGGGATCGCTTCAGACTAACCTTAGAGTTTGATGCTAAATGACTCGTTACTAAGAATCAACGACTAGTTCATCAAAAGTTAGGTCCGCACACGTCAGCCTTTCGAATAGGATCCCCGGCCGGAAGGTGTTTCTGACAATGCTCAGCGATAAAATTCCACTTAGCAAGCGTTTTGTGCTTGGTTAGTGGAAGACCAGTATTTAAGACGTGGGCTTGTCGGCTTAAATCTGTGTCCATCGCGTTCCAGCATTGTCAGAAATTCCTGGAGGCCGGTGTAGGACGCGACTATCAAATCAGGTTTACGCTAACTCGCCTCGTTTCCAGCGGGTCACAGCTGGCCGCTTTTGACTTTGATTTTGACTTTGATTTCGACGTTGCCCTTGCTCCAATCCTCAATCCAACTCAAAAAGACCGTTACAATCACCGACATGAATCGGTATTGTAACGGTCTTTTAGGTCATCTAGACACGAGTTAACCTATTGGATCCGGTCACTAAAGTGTAAGATGCGATCTAAGCTATACATAATTGGTGCGGTAATACTCATGATAATTAATTCGGATAATGCGGTCGTAAGGTACGTTGGCCAGAATGCGACGCCGCTGCTCATCATGGTGATCATGATGGCAATCATGAACATCGAGACGGTGAAGAGGAAGATGTTCAGTAACATCCGCTGCCACACCGTCTTCAACTTAGGCGCGAGCCAAGTCAAAATCAGTAAGGCCAGTAAGGATTGGCCGCCACCGAATAAGACGTTAAGTAGGCTGGCACCTGGGCCAAAGGCGTCGAATAAAATCACCCCGGCAACGATGCCCCAAATATACTTGCGATTGAAGACTGCCAAATGATTCAGGCCTTCTGAGACCCGAAATTGGATGGCACCCGAGGCCAGACTGAAGGCTGCGGGACCGAGACATAGTACGACATACATTGCAGCGACCAGGGCATTAATGATCCATGGTCGAATTTTGGATTGCGTCATCCGCTTGATTCCTCCTAGTTTTTTAACGTGGGATGGTTACGAACCACGTATTAATTATGAAACAAAGCGAATATTATCGTAGCACGCCCTCAGCTTTCCCGCAAGCCAGCTAGGCAAAAATGCTGTCGGGAATAAATAGATCGCCCAAAGTTGCGGCCATGACTGCCTTGATTGCGGGCATTCGGTTGGCGGCCTCCTCGAAGACGACCGATTGCTTGCTTTGGAAGACGTCGTCGGTGATTTCAAACGCCGCAAGCTGGTATTGTTCACCGAGTTTGGCACCGAGATCAGTCTGATGGTCATGGAGTGCTGGTAAACAGTGCATGACGATGGTCGTGTCCTTGCCAGTTGCCGCTAGCAGGTCGGCGTTAATTTGAAATGGCAAGAGTTGTTTGATTCGTGCGCCATAATCGACCTGTTCACCCATGGAGACCCAGACATCCGTATACAAGGCATCTGCTTGGGCCACGGCCTGCTGCGGGTCGGCCGTGATCACGACGGTGCTTCCGGCGGCTTGCGCATACTGTTGTGCTAACGCGGTCACGTGGGCATCCGGCTGGAGTGCTGCGGGTGCGCCGATTGCCATATTGATACCGAGCATGGCACCAGCGACTAACAAACTGTTGGCCATATTATTGCGGCCGTCACCAACGTACGCTAGTGTCAGTCCTTTTAAATGTCCGAAGTGTTCTTTGAGCGTTAAAAAGTCGGCTAAAATCTGGGTCGGATGCCAGTCATCCGTTAGACCGTTCCATACCGGTACGCCGCTATATTGCGCTAAGTCCTCGACAGTAGCCTGTTTGAAGCCCCGAAACTCGATGCCGTCATACATTGAGCCGAGCACTTTGGCCGTATCAACGACCGATTCCTTAGTGCCAAACTGAATATCGTTTTTACCGAGAAATTCAGGATGCGCGCCCAGGTCATTAGCTGCGACCGTAAAAGCCGAGCGCGTCCGTGTCGAAGTCTTCTCAAAGAGCAACGCGATATTCTTACCTTGTAAATAAGGATGCGGAATATGTTGGGCTTTGAGCGCTTTTAAATGGCTCGCAAAATCGATCAGATAGGTCAATTCTGCGGGTGTAAAGTCGATTTCTTTTAAAAATGACTGACCTTGAAAATGATTATTCATGGGTTTAAACCTCCGTCGTTAAAGCTGATAAGACTTGCGTAATCGTGGCAACTCCGGCTAATAAGTCGTCGGGTTGCATCACGATCGGTGGCAATAGGCGTAACGTATTATCCCCAGCCGATAGTGTCAATAACCCGGCTGCTTGTAATTGGGTGATGACCTGGCTGACGGGCAGCTGCTCGTCCAAATGAATCCCGACCATCAAACCTTTACCCGTCAATTGTTTGACGGCTGGTAATGGGGCCACCTGAGTCTCAAGCGCGTGCCACAAGGTTGCGGCGTGGTCACGAACTTCCGCTAACAACTCGGGGGTCAATTGCGTCAAAACACTGTTTGCGGCCGCCATTGCGAGGGCGTTGCCCGCAAAAGTCGAGCCATGGCTACCCGGACCAAACGCGCTCGCGAATTGCTTGCGGCCAACCATTGCGCCAACCGGAATCCCGTTTGCTAACCCCTTCGCAACCGTATAAATGTCGGGGTCCAGGCCGTAGCCTTCATACGCCATCCGGTAACCGGTCCGGCCGATGCCCGTCTGAACTTCATCAATAATCAGTAAGACGCCGGTTGCCTGACATTTCGCATTAACGTGTTGTAACCAGGCTTGTTCACCCGTGTAGACGCCACCCTCACCTTGGACGACTTCTAGAATGACCGCTGCTAAGTCCGGAGTGATTTGTGCTAGTGCCGCCTCATCGTTGTAAGGGGCAAAACTAATTCCTGGGACCAATGGCGCGTAACCGGCTTGAATGTGGGGATTGCCCGTCATCGACATCGCACCATAAGTCCGGCCGTGAAAGGAATGTTGGAAGGCTAAGATATTAGTCTTACCCGTATATTTGCGGGCGAGTTTGAGCGCCGCTTCGTTGGCCTCGGTCCCGGAATTGGCAAAATACACCAACCGGTCTTCACCGTGGGTCAATAAGCCGGCGACTTGGTCCTGCAAGTCATTTTCATAGAGATTTGGCGTATGCCAGATATGCGTCAATTGCTCAGCGACCGCTTGTTGAATCTGGGGTTGATGGTAGCCAAAGTTACAGACCCCGATACCGGCCGTGAAATCTAAGTATGTGTTGCCGTGATTGTCCGTCAAGTGAACGCCTTGACCGTCTTCAATCACAAATGGGAACCGTTGGTAAGTTGGAAAAACGTGTTGCATGGTCATACGGCCACCTCCTGAATAATTGCTGTACCGGGACGATCAATGGCATTCGTAATGACTGCCTGCTTGACACCGGTCTGAATTGCGGCGATTGCCGCCCGTACTTTGGGTTGCATGCCCGCCGTGATAACGGCCGTTTGAATCAATCGCTGGGCCTGATGAGGCGAAAGTGACGTCATCAAATTGCCATGGTGCATGATGCCGGGAACATCCGTCAACAAGACTAATTTTTCTGCGTGTAACTGTTGTGCTAGAACCGTCGCCGCCATATCGGCATTAACATTCAACCATTGCCCATTTTCTGTAAGGGCCAGAGGTGCCAAAACGCCAATGTGGTGAGCCAACAGATGACTGAGCTGGTTGTCGTCGACTGCCGTGATGCGGCCAACATAGCCCAACTGTTGGTAATCGACGAGTTCCCCCGTCAACAATTGATTGTCGGCAGCATTCAGTCCAAGTACTGGTAGTCCATGTTGACTGAGTTGGCTCAGCAATGCGGGTTGCGCATCCCCTAACAGCGCTAGTTTGGTCAAATTAAGGGTAGCGGCATCCGTGACGCGTAAGCCGTTGACTTTTTTGACTGGCAGGGCCAATTCATCCGTCAGCTGCGTAATCATTGGGCCGCCGCCATGTACGATCAGTAGTTGATAATCTTGGTCGCGCCAGTGCTGTAACTGGGTAAAAAACGTTGGTTGTAGTTGGTGGATCGCCTGCCCGCCAATTTTAATTACGATTAACTTTTGCATCATGTGACAGACCTCCGTTTAAGTATGGTAGCTGGCGTTGATTTTGACATAGTTGTAAGTCAGGTCACAGCCCCACGCCTGTCCACTGGCCGTGCCATGGTGCAAATCGACGTCAATCATGATTTGACTGTCATGCAAGGTCCCTTGAACGGCGGCTAGGTCAAAGTCAACCGCTAAACTGTCCTGAACTAGTGGAATCCCATTCATTTCAATATCGACCGTGTCGATGTCAATGTCTGCATCGGTCGCGCCAATCGTACTGATGATCCGGCCCCAGTTCGGGTCTTCGCCAAAGATGGCGGCCTTCACGAGGTTGGAACCCACGATGGCCTTGGCAATCTTTTGACCATCTTCATCCGAGGCCGCGTGGGTCACGTTACATTCGACTAACTTGGTCGCCCCTTCACCGTCCGCCGCAATTTGTTTGGCGAGTTGCCCCAAGACATAATGCAAGGCTTGATTAAAAATGTCATAGTCGGTGGTCCCGGGTTCTAAGCTAGGATTGTCGGCTAACCCGTTGGCCATCGTTACGACCATGTCATTGGTAGAGGTATCGCCATCGACCGTGATTTGGTTAAAGGTCGAATCCACGTTGGTACTTAACATGCTTTGGAGCACGTCGCCATCTACCTGGGCATCAGTCGTGACAAAGCCGAGCATCGTGGCCATCTTCGGATGAATCATCCCGGACCCCTTGGCAAATCCGGTCAGCGTCACTAAATGGCCACTCAATTCACACTGCACACAGACGGTTTTCGGATGTTTGTCGGTCGTCAAAACGGCGTAGGTCACGGCATCGCTCTTAGTCGGTGTCAACTGTGGTAAGCCATTTTGAATTTTATCCATCGGTAGCTGAGCCCCAATCAATCCGGTCGAAGCCACGCCAATCAAGTCAGGGGCAACGGCTAGTTTATTGGCTAGCCAAGTTTGTTCTTGCAAGGCATTTTGCCAGCCCTGCGCACCGGTACAGGAATTGGCGATGGCGCTGTTCAACAATAAGCCCTGTAACTGATGATTGTGGTCGATCATCTGCTTGGTCAGCTTAGTAGGTGCCGCCTGAAACTGGTTCGTGGTATACGTTCCAGCCGCACTGGCAGGCACTTTTGAAAACAACCAGCCGAAATCTTTCTTATGCCGACGTAGCCCAATATGAATGCCATCACTGTAAAACCCATTCGGCCACTGAAAAGCGACCGTTTCAAATTTCGTATTCGTTAAAACTTGCATCTGAATAACTTCCTCTCTTATGGAACTACCGGACATGGAAACTACGGGTCATAGAACGACGAGTCATGCATCCAAGAGTCATAAAACTAGGGTCATAAAACTAGCGTCCTAAAACGACGAATTAAGGGAATACGGGTAATGTCGGTAGCCCTGCCGTCACGGGTAACTCAAAGTAACGATTGAAGTTTTGAATGGCCTGGCCCGCCGCCCCCTTCATTAAATTGTCGATGACGCTGACGACCACGATCGTATTCGTGACCGGATTATAATCGACCCCTAACGCGCAGTTGTTCGACCCAACGACGTCTTTTAAGGTCGGCATGCCCGTTGGTAAAACTTGCACGAACGGTTGCGCTTGATAGCTGTCATTAAACGTGGCCTGAAGTTGCGCCGTCGTCAGTGGTTGTTGGGCCTTGGCGTAAATTGTGGCCATAATGCCGCGGGTCACGGGAATCAGCGTCGTTGTAAATTCGATGGCCGGAACCGCTGACCACCATTGCTGCAATTGCTGCATGATCTCTGGAATGTGCTGATGCTGGTTTAATTTGTATAAACTCAAATTATCATTCACGGCAACGTAGTGACTACTATCCGTCGCACGTTTGCCCGCCCCCGATAACCCCGACTTGGCATCGACGACGATCGAGGTCGGGTCAATCAACTGATGCTGGACGAGCGGTGCTAATCCTAATAGCGTCGCCGTTGCGTAACACCCCGGATTAGCAATGTAGGTCGTCAGGGTGGCCGGTATATCTGCTAAACCGTAACTCGCCTGCGCCAACGCTGCGGCCGGAGCGGGCTCACGATGATACCAATGTTGATACTGTTGTGGGTCATGTAGTCGAAAATCACCAGACAAATCGATGACTGGAAAATGTGCTTCAATTAATGGTAAGGCGAGCTGCCGGGTGATTCCCGCCGAAGTGGCGAAGAAGACGACCGCATCGTCGCGCATAATTGTAGCTGCATCGAATGGTCGAATCTCAGCCGTTTCTTCCTGGTACATCGTGGCAACCGTCTTTAATGGAACGGTCGCCGCATCCGCATGCCCGTATAAGTGGATCTCATCAACTTGCGGGTGTTGCTTCAAGAGTCGGTACAACACCATGCCACTGTATCCCGTAACGCCAACTAGCGCGACTTGCATATAATCACCTCAAATATTCAAAAATAGTTTTCAAATCGCATATTCATGCAACGAGTATGCTTCACACTATATTCTCATTATTTTTAAAACGCAAGCTTTTTTGAAAAAATATTCAAATTAATTCATTATAATGCATAAAATTGACTTTATTCAGCCGTTTATACAGTTATTTTGTATTTTTAATTGACATTCGTTTTAAAATGCTGTTTACTTATCCCATTAACTAAAATAAAATTTTAACCAAATCATCAGAAAGGGTGCGATTGGGATGAACAAATACTTAACTTTAGCGGATGGCACACAGTGGATTGGAACGGCGATTGGGGATTGCCAATTAGAGACGTCCGGACAAGTCGTCTTCAATACGGGGATGACCGGTTATCAAGAAACGCTGACTGATCCGTCCTACTTAAATCAAATGATTGCTTTTACTTACCCCTTAATTGGTAACTATGGCATCGACCCGACCGTTGCCCAGGCACCGACCGTGGGCGCACAGGCGATTATCGTTCATGAACTTGCGACTTTTGAGGATCATTATACGAGCCGTCAATCACTGGCCAACTTCTTAACGACCCACCATGTTGCGGGCATTGAAGGCATCGACACCCGCGATTTGACGATTCATATTCGGCAGACAGGCACGCAGATGGCAATTTTAAGTAACCAACCCGTGAGCGACTTTAATGCCAAACTCGCCACACTACCGGCTCATCATCTTAACGCCGCGCCACTACCAGCCGTACCAGCATCAAACACTAAGCCGCGAATCGCAATCCTCAATTTTGGTGAGAAAGCCGCAATTACGGCTGAGCTTCAGGAACGGGGCTGTGACGTCGTTGTACTCCCCGCCATGACTAGTCTTAAGGCAATTGCCGCCTATCATCCAGACGGTATCTTACTCTCCAACGGCCCCGGCGACCCAACTGACTACGCAGCTTGCCTACCAACGATTCGCCAGTTAGCGCACCAATATCCGCTCGCTGGCATTTGCCTGGGACATCAATTGATTGCCCTCGCATACGGCGCTCAGACTTACCAATTACCATTTGGGCACCACGGGATGAATCATCCGGTGCAAGCCTGCGTTGATGGCAGCGTCATGATGACGTCGCAAAATCACGATTACGCTGTCGACCCGGCTTCTATCAAAGCCACCCCGCTGATGGTCACCCATACCGAACTGAACGACGGCAGTATTGAGGGGCTACGGTTGCCACATCAAGCCGTCATGTCCGTTCAGTTTCACCCTGAAGCGCACCCTGGTCCCAAGGAAGCGGGTCAATTCTTCGATAATTTCTTACTAACGATTCAAAAGGAGGCCGTCGTTAATGCCTAAAAATACTAAAATCCATTCCATCGCCGTCATCGGGTCCGGTCAAATCAAGATCGGTCAAGCGGCCGAATTTGACTACGCTGGCACTCAGGCTTGTCTCAGTCTCAAAGCGGCTGGCTACCACGTGATCCTCATCAACTCGAACCCGGCCACCATCATGACCGACACAACGACGGCCGATGAAGTCTATTTACAACCACTAACACTCAGTAGTGTCACCAAAATCTTACAAGCAACCCGTCCCGACGCCTTACTTCCCACACTTGGCGGGCAAACCGGCTTAAACTTGGCGATGGCACTCGACCAGGCGGGTGTTCTGACGGAGTTACACATTCAACTCTTAGGCACTTCGCTGGCCACCATCAATCAAGCTGAAGACCGGGCCGCCTTCAAAGCGCTGATGAATCAACTCCAGCAACCGATTCCCGCTAGTACGACGGTTCACCACGTGGCTAGTGCGCTGAAGTTTGCTGAAAAAATCGGCTATCCAGTCATCGTGCGGCCAGCCTTCACGCTCGGTGGTTCTGGTGGCGGGATCGCCAATAACGCCACCGAATTAACACAAACGTTACAACGGGGACTCACCATGTCGCCGGTCAACGAATGTCTGATTGAACAGAGTATTGCGGGTTATAAAGAAATCGAATTCGAAGTGATGCGTGATAATCAGGGTGACAAAATCATCGTCTGCTCAATGGAAAACTTCGACCCTGTCGGCATTCACACGGGCGATTCTATCGTCTACGCTCCCGTTCAAACGTTGACGGATACTGAATATCAGCGATTGCGGACCGCAGCTTTAACGATTGTCGAAGCCCTAGATATCAAGGGCGGCTGCAACGTCCAATTAGCCCAAGATCCGGCCAGTCAGCAGTACTACGTCATCGAAGTCAATCCACGGGTCAGCCGTTCTTCTGCTTTGGCTTCCAAGGCGACCGGCTATCCAATCGCCAAAATCGCTGCGGAAATTGCGGTCGGACTGAATTTATCTGAAATCAAAAATCCAGTCACTCAAACGACCTACGCTGCCTTCGAACCGGCGCTCGATTACGTCGTCGCCAAGATTCCCCGCTTTGCTTTCGATAAATTTCCGACGGCCGACGCCCATTTAGGTACCCAGATGAAAGCGACCGGCGAAGTGATGGCTATCGGGTCGACGCTTGAGGAAGCGACCTTGAAAGCAATTGCCTCATTGGAAACCGCCCCGACTGTTCAGACGACCTTAAAGCCGAATCATCTCGTCACCACCGCTGAATACATCGATCAGCTGACGCATCCGACTGACCAACGGCTCTTTTACCTACTTGGTGCGCTCCAGGCGGGCTGGCCACTCGCCAAACTGGCCGAATTGACCGGCATCACCCCGTTTTTCCTGAGCAAATTGCAACACATTACGACACTTATCCAGGATTTAACCCACAGTGCGACAGCCAGTCATCTATTAGCCGCTAAAAAATATGGCTTGAGCTTGGCTACCATTGCACATTACACGCACCTACCGCTCGCCACCGTTGCACAATTGACCGCTGATTTACCATTCGTTTACAAAATGGTCGATACTTGTGCCGGCGAATTTGCGAGCGTCACGCCGTATTTTTACAGCACCGCCTTTGGTCAAGCCAACGAGAGTCAAGCACTCGGTCACAGTATTCTCGTACTTGGCTCAGGTCCGATTCGAATCGGGCAAGGTATCGAATTCGACTATACGACCGTCCACTGTATCAAGGCGATTCAGCAAGCGGGTTACCACGCAATCGTGGTCAATAACAATCCCGAGACCGTTTCGACCGACTTCTCGACTTCGGATAAGCTCTACTTCGAACCGCTGACCATCGAACGGTTAATGCCGATTATCGAACTTGAACAGCCAGTTGGTGTCATCGTTCAATTTGGTGGTCAAACGGCCATCAACCTCGCCCAACAGTTAACGGAATGCGGCGTTAACGTTCTCGGGACGAGTGTTGCTGCGACGGACCTGACCGAAAATCGGCAAGACTTTGCGGCCTGTTTGCAACAATTAGACATTGCTCAAGCTGCCGACACCACCGTCACTGATTTTGACGGTGCACTCAAAGCCGCCGAAACCATCGGCTATCCACTGCTCGTACGTCCGAGTTTCGTGCTGGGCGGCCGGGCAATGGCCATCGTGCATGATGCTCAGGAACTCACGCCGGTCATTAAATCCGCAGTCGCAGCGGGTCATGGCGCCCCTATTTTGATGGACCAGTACTTAGCCGGGACCGAATGTGAGGTCGACGTGCTTTCTGACGGCACGCACTGCTTCATTCCCGGGATCATGGAACATATCGAGGGCGCTGGTGTGCACTCTGGTGATTCAATCACGGTCTATCCACCCCAACATTTGTCGGCCACGGTCCAAGACCAAATTGTTACCATTGCCACCAAACTCGCCCAGCACCTACACTGTATCGGCATGATGAATATCCAATTTGTTGTCACCGACAAGGTCTACGTCATTGACGTCAACCCACGGGCCAGCCGGACGGTACCATATATGAGTAAAGTGACGCACTTGCCGCTTGCCCAACTTGCGACGCAACTGATCCTGGGTCAAACGTTCGCCGACCTCGGACTGCAGCCAGGATTACTGACGCCACAGCCCAATCAAGTCGCCATCAAAGCCCCCGTCTTTTCGTTCAACAAGCTGCCACAGACACCGGTCGTCCTGAGTCCAGAAATGAAATCGACGGGCGAAACGCTGGGCGTTGGTCCAACTTTTGCCGCCGCTTGGCACGCAGCAATGGCCGATAGTTACCAAGTCAATGACTGGCAACCATCCGCTGGCATTATCACCGACAATGCGACCTTAACGCATGCTGGTGTTCAAGCTTTGTTGAAAACTCACGACGTACCAGTCACGACCATCCACGACGCTAGCGATTGGGATGCAACCACTACTGCAATCGGCTTCACGCTTGACGACCATCCACATAACCCCGTGGCAACAGCCGCGCTCAACCACGGTCAACCGCTCATCACAGCCATCGACACTTTAGCGACACTCCTAACCGTCGTCCCTGCGCCGGTGCGGGCTTAGTTCTTACGAGCTCTTAAGTTCAAAAACCGCCAGCTGGGGGCCGCTGGAAACAGGGCAAGTTTGCGTAAACTTGATTTGATAGCTGCATCCTACGCCGGCTTACAGGCATTTCTGACAACGCTGGAACGCGATGGACGCAGATTTAAGCCGACAAACCACGTCTTAAATACTGGTCTTCCACGTTCCATGCAATATGGATGAAACGTGTTCGGGTCAGACTGGGACTTCCGGTTAGCTATGCCAGAACGCCAAGCGGAAATGCGCCGCTTAACGCTCTAGCTAGGCTAATCCTCAGTCCCAACCCGTCTGAACCTCACACTCTGAAAACCGCTGAGCATTGTCAGAAACGCCTTCCAGCCGGGGATGGTATTCGAAAGGCAGACATTTGCGTACCCAACTTTTGATGGACTGGTCGCTGATACTCAGAAACCAGTTATTTTGATAATTAACTGTAAGACTTGTTTCTGATAATTGCTGAATCAGCATACTCATGTTTGGCTTTCAGGAGCCAGTAACATTACAGAACATGTGGCACATCGTCTCTAGTCGCCCGAGATGAAAAAAGTCCCGAATGCGCAACGACTGGAAATGAACGAATAATACTCAATCAAGCACCTGAGTCTTCGAATGCGACAACTCATTTTCGATACTGACTCAAAGTTTGCCTGAAGGACTAGCCACTTAATATTCAGTGGCCAATTGCACCAAGATAGGTGGTCGTTCATCCGCCATTCGAGCGGCTTCCAGACTGTAAGGGCCGGCTGACAATGCTCAGTAGCCAAATTATTCTTAGCTGGAAGTGGGGTGCTTCCGGCTTAGAATAAGACTCGTATTTGAAATTGCGCAGTGGGTTGCTGCGTGAGTTCAAATCGATGTCGGCTTACGTTCCAGCAATTGTCAGCCGGCCCTGGAAGTCGGAATAGCACGATCACCGGCTGAAGAACAGTAATCCAACTCTTTTATAACCATGATTCATTGCGAATTGATTCCACAAAGTAAAAAAAATGCTGCTCAAGTGCTTAGCCATTAGCTAAGTCGCTTGAGCAGTATTTTTAATTAGCGGGCCGCTTGTTCGTCACGGGCACCGAAGTTTAGTTTATCTTGAATTTGATGACGGAAAGCCGCAAAATCGGCACTGACGCGGGAGCGCGGATGCGGCAGCGGATTGGTCACGATTTCCTTGATGCGGCCGGGGCGCGGTGTCATGACAATGATGCGGTCACTCAAATAAACGGCTTCATCGATGTCATGTGTCACTAAAATCATCGTCGTCTTGGTCTGTTGCCAGACACGTTCGATAACATTTTGAATATCCGCGCGGGTGAAGGCATCTAGTGCGCCCATCGGTTCGTCCAGTAATAATAATTCCGGATTCATGATAATCGACCGGGCCAACGCCGCTCGTTGCGCCATCCCACCTGAGACTTGGTGCGGATATGCGTTTTCAAAGCCCGTCAGTCCCATCAAGTCAATATAATGTGTCACTAACTGGTGGTCGAAGTGCCGGCCGCGCGTCACTTTCAAGCCAACGCTAATGTTCTCTTTGATGGTCGCCCACGGAAAGAGGCTGCCGTGCTGGAAGACGTAGCCCCGCGAATAATCCGGGCGCGTAATCAATTGGTCGTCGATCTTCAACTGGCCACTAGCAGACTGGTCCAACCCTGAAATGAGCCGCAACAGCGTGGTCTTGCCACAACCTGAAGGCCCGATGATGGCGATAAATTCACCCGGGTCGACCGTAAAATCAATATCGTCTAACACGTCAATTGAACGACCAGTGTTGTCCGCTAATCGTTGATTGACATGTTGTACTGTCAGTAATCCCATAATTGCCAAGCTCCTTTCTAGTGACTACTGTCGCGCCAACGCAAGCAGTAATCTTGGACTTTCGTGAACACCGCAAATAGCACTGAAAATAGAATCGCCATAATCACGATGGCCGCGTAGACCTGGGTATAGTTACCGGTACCCTTGGCCCAGTTGATAAACCAACCCAGCCCGACTTTGGCGCCAATCATTTCAGAAATCACTAGCATGGTGAAGGATAGGCCCATCGCCGTATAAACGCCGGTAAAAATACTCGGTAAGGCACCTGGTAACACGATTTTGCGGATGATTTGCCACTCGCTAAAGCCCAAGGTCCGGGCCGATTCAAAGTATTCTTTACTGATACCTTGGACCCCACCAATCGTCATAAACGCTACCGGGAACCAGACGGAAAAGGCAATCAAGAAGACTTCTGCCATGTAGCTGGTCGGGAAAATCACCATCGTCAGTGGCATCCAAGCTGCCGCCGGAATGATCCCGATGACTTTTAGGTACGGAAAGGCCCAGTAGTTAAACTGCCGATAACGGCCCATCCCCAGACCAAGCAAGATGCCCAGCAACGTCCCAATCACAAAACTGATTAACCATAAGCCCAGCGATGAGAGTGTCGACGCCCACAACAAGGCTGCGTTTTCACGCATCTGGTCTAAAATCTGGGCAAAACTAACGAAAAATGGTTGTTCCAAGACCGCAAATTTCTGTGTCAATAAATCTTGAACGATCAATAAACCGCCTAACGAGACGTTTAATTGAGCGAAATGGCCGTTGTACCGACGAATGCGGCCATGGGTCACCGTCCCGATGATTGTCACCAGCAATAAGTAGGCGAAGTACAGGCCTAAGAACCAATGATAAGTCTGATTATTAACATATTCTTGTGCCGTCACCCATTGATTTTCAAAATACGCGAGGGCAACAACAATTAAGCTGATAATATTCCAGGTCAGGTGCCACGGCTTCCAGTAACGCCCGGTCGTCTTGGTGGCCTGCGCAGCCTTTTTACGACTCAATTGGACTGCTGTGATTTGCATGTGATTCAACCTCCTTCAACTTAATCCTTCGACAAGTCTGGGTACCAGTAAGCTTGTTTCAGTAACTGTTTGTTGTTCGTGTTCTTCTTCAAGTAACCGGCTTGCTTCAATTGCTTGATGTAGTAGCTCAAGTCTTCCTTACCGGTCTTCAAGTTCAATTCAAAATGTTCATCCTTCAAAATCTGAGTGACGTTCTTGACGTTGATAAACTTGGTCTTTGAAACGTAACCCTTGTTCAACTCAATCTTGGCCGTTTCTTCTGGATGCTTGTTGATCCAGGCAGCCGCTTGTTTGTACGACCGAACGATAGCTTTCGCCTTGGCTGGATTTTCCTTGATCAACTTGCTTGAGAGGTAGAGGTAGCAGCAAGAACCCTTTGATTTCATGCCCATGGCCGCCATCTTGGCATTGCCACTATTGTTGTTATTGTCGATGATCGTCTTGAAGCCATCTTGCCGTTGCGCTTGATAAGCATATGGATCGACCGTCCCAATCGCATCGACCTGCCCCTTTTCAGCGGCCTTTGCGAGCAAATCAGTACTGTAAACCTTCCACGTCACGCCCGTCTTCGGGTCGATGCCCGCGTGTTGTAAGGCAATTGACGTCACGTACTGTGGTGTGGACCCCTGCGCCGGAATCCCAATCGTCTTGCCTTTCAAGTCCTTGACACTATTGATTTTGGAATTTTTCGGAACTAATAATTTGATACAGCCTTGGTGAATCCCCCCGACTGCTTTGATTTGTGCGCCATTTTGAATCGCTGGTAAGTACTGAAAATCACCATTTTGTGCATCATATTTACCACTCGCAAAGCCGGCTTCCAAATCACTAATGTCCCGCGGATTGGCGACTAACTTGGACTTGAGACCATTCTTCTTGAAGAACCCCTTCTCATAGGCGATATAGTTAGGCGCGTTACAAATCGACCCATCCTTCGCAGGAATCGTAATCTCCCCATACTTATAAGTCTTGGAAGCACCCTTGGTACTGGCACTGCTACTCCCACAACCCGCTAACACCGTTCCTAGTGCAATAAAACTCAACAACCCGAAAATAATTCCCTTTTTCCGCATATGCGAAACCTCCCAAATAAATAAAATAAAAAAATCGCCCCACTGCCGTTATGACAGAAGGACGATTACTCGCGTTACCACCTTTAATTCGACTATTTCTCACAAAATAGTCCTCATCAGGTACGTCAATCTCACTGAATTGAGATACCCTTGTCCGCTATCGGGGACCACCGTCAGTACTTAATCATTCGGCACTGAATGCTCCAAGACCATTTTCAACTGTGTCCGCATACCGGCTTGCACCTGTCCCGGCTCTCTGTGCTGCGTCCAACTAGCTTACTTATCCCATCACCGCATGTGAATCATTAGAATATAATTAGATTATAGTCTTAAGTTCACACTTGTCAACTTAATTTTTAAATCAAAGTTTAGGCGTGGGACAATCGCAATCATTCAGTTATCAGCTGACACAAGCCATTTTATTTAGGCTAAGCGCAATTTAGATGGCTGTAAAAAGCACCGTTTAAATTAAAATAAAATGAGCGCCCCCCTAGGATTGTTTCTCCGTAATCGGCAATGCGGGAATCTCACTGAACAAAATCGGGACGGTCTCCACGGTGACTTCTGAAAATTCCAAGCCAAACCATTTGGCAGGCGTCGTCGCGTATTTCTTGATCGCCAACTTAGTTTCGAGCACCCACCGGTCTAATCGGGATAACCGGCTACTATTCGTTAACTTTTCCTCAATGATGACGAAGCGGAAATCGCCCACGTCACGTCCCGGTGTCACCGAATACGTCTGTTCCTGTGAGGCTAGCCGTCCTGAAGCCATCAAATCACGGACGATCGTGCGCAGGTAGCGGTTGATATCCTGGCGGACGCGGAATCCCAGGTAGAGTTTAACCATCACCACGTAATCAGTGGCGAGCGTATCGACCTTGTATTCAGCGGTATACGGCTCATCGGTAATCGTGACGTTGACGAACCAGTAGACATCCGCACGTTTGGGCCACTTGTCCAGAATCGAATACAAGACCTGCCGCTCCAATTGGTCCCCGTCCATGCGGCTCGTTAAGAAGACGACATTGGTTTGGAACTTATCGATTGTTTGGTCATCACGCAAACGGGCCAGCTGCGGCTTGTACTGACTCAGGCTGAGCGGTTGGCTGTGCTGCTTCACCAGTTGTTCACCGCGATACCAGATGGCCATCACTAAGAAAATCAATAGCGCCAGCCCGACAGCCACATAGCCTCCGTGCCAAAATTTGGCGGCACTAGCTACTAAGAAGATGCCTTCGATCACCGCAAAGAAAGCGGTCAGACTGCCGGCACCGAGAATCGGCACTCGTTTTTGGCGCATATAGGCGTAAATCAGTGTCGTGGTCATGAGCATCGTCAGTGTAATTGCTAATCCATAGGCGGCTTCCATCTTTTCACTAGTTTGAAAGAACAGCACGAGCGAACTCGTCACGACCCAGAGACCCCAGTTGACGGCTGGCAGATACATCTGACCGACCGCATTTCCGGGATAAGTGGTGAACAGTCGTGGGAACAACTTGAGCCGAATCGCCTCGCTGACCAGGGTAAACGACCCGCTAATCAGTGACTGCGACGCAATAATCGCAGCGACCGTCGCAAAAATAACGGCAGCCATCGTCAAATTAGCTGGTAACATAGCAAAAAACGGATTAACGTTACCCTGCCGTGCCTGTCCGGGGCCCAAAATCCAAGCGGCTTGTCCGAAGTAGCTCAACAGTAAGCAGATTTTGACATACGGCCAACTCAACCGAATATTGGTCTTACCGACATGCCCGAGGTCGCTATACAACGCCTCCGCCCCCGTCGTTGCCAGAAAGACGCTCCCTAAGATCAAAATGCCGACTTTATTGGCTGGACTAATCAGTAACATACCGGCATAGTAAGGATTAAGTGCCCGCAAAATCGTCCAATCGTGCGTCAAGTTCAGAAGCCCGCTCAGGCCTAGAAAAGTGAACCAAGCGAGCATGATGGGTCCAAATAATTTACCAATCGTATTGGTGCCGAAACGTTGCAACATGAACAAGCCCGTAATAATCGCCAACGTGATGATAATGATGGCTTGCTGGCCCGTCCCAAAGAGTTGCACGTAAGCTGGCACATCACGCAAGCCTTCAATGGCCGTCGTCACCGTCACCGCGGGGGTCAATGCCCCATCGGCTAATAGTGCGGCACCACCAATCATCGCCGGTACCACCAACCAGCGGGCCCGGTGCCGAACTAATGCGAATAGGGAGAAAATACCACCTTCACCATGATTATCCGCATTGAGCGCAATCATCACGTATTTGACCGTTGTTAGCAGCGTCATCGTCCAAAACACCAACGAGACCGCCCCTAACATAAAAGTTTCATCAACGGCTTGAAGACCGCCTTGGCCGGTCACGATTGCCTTCATCACGTAGAGGGGACTAGTCCCAATATCGCCATATACCACGCCCATCGCCACTAACAGACCGGCGGCGCGGCGCTTACTTAACTGCGTCTGCTTACTCATGATTCGCCCATCCTTTCTACACCATTTGCGGGTGACTAATTGGTTCCGTACTGTGGGTCCAATTAGCTTACCTAACGCCTAGTGAAAAGGCAACCATAACGCAATCGCTATTCAAGGCTCGGTGGCTAGCCGGCAGTCGGTGGGCAGTTGCTACGGCGATGGGACTGAATGATGACTAATTTGCCCGTTAGTTTGGTCAGTAGCCTTTTGAGCTCAAGCTGATTCGCTGGTTAAATTTGCAAGTGTGACTAGCATGCTCAGACTAACTGGATGGCGTGATTTAACCGACCTCACTATCAAAATGCGACAATCAGCGGTAGTTCCAAACCGGATTACCAGCAACAGTCAACGGAGAACGAAAGTAGCCGCCGTCAGTGACCAAGATTTTTACTTGATTGCCAACAACTATTATCACGCCAACATAAAAAAGCGTCTCAAAACAAGTGACCCATCGACGCCAAAAATTATAGTGCTAGCCAAAAAAGGCCACTGATTCAGCAATTACTCTGAATCAGTGGTCCGCATTATTAACCTCGGTCATCGCACCGAAATAGCTCAATTATGTAAATAATTTATCCCCATCGATTGACTATGATTGGAACGTGCGTTGTGGCCGTCGTCGTGTTCGGTCAGCTAACCCGATACTAATTTGTAACGCATTATCAACTCGGCGCATCGTTTGGTCATCCAAGTGCGTGACCCGATCTTTAAGCCGTTGCTTATCAATCGTTCGAATTTGCTCTAACAATACAACCGAATTTTTTTCAATCCCCGTATGGGCAGCGTTAATGTTCACGTGGGTGGGCATTTTCGCTTTTTGAACCTTGGCAGTAATTGCTGCAACAATCACCGTGGGACTGTAATGGTTACCGACATTATTTTGTACGATTAGCACTGGGCGCATGCCCCCCTGTTCGGAGCCCACGACTGGTGATAAATCTGCATAGAAAATATCACCACGCTTAATGTCAGCTGCAGCCATCGCCTCATCTCCCTTTATTCGATACCCAGATAACTGATAGTGCCCCAATATAACTATCTTGCTACTCATGATAGCATGAATCATTCACTTTTAGCAACCGTTTACCAATTTAATCCAAAGACTAATTGGTAGAAATGGCCTCACCTTATGTCTAGAGGGTGTTACCGAAGTAGATTTTTCTAGTGATTTAATGTCAAACACAGCCCGCAAAAATCAGAGCAAGTCAGTATAAACCTGCACTGATTGGTTCGTCCTGCACTGATTTCCAGGCATTTCTGCAAACGTTGGCAGTCAGCACAGGATGCCCGAATAGTCACCCATAATCCTGATTCCCTAATTAATTAAAAAGGCTCCAAAAAGTCAGCGCGACTTTCTGAAACCAATATTCACTGAGTTGTCAGCGGTATTTCGATTTTAATATCTTAAATGTTAGTCTAATCAATGTAAACGCGTGGCACCCGTGTGGCAAGTCCACAGGCAATTTCGTAGTGAATCGTGCCACAGTAATCCGCAATATCTTGTAACGTAATCGTGTTATCGCCATCCGTCCCAACTAGCGTTACCTTGGCACCGACAGGAACCTCATGGGGTAACCGAACCATTAACTGGTCCATGCAGACCCGCCCAACGATTTCACAAAATTCGCCATCAACTAAGACGTGAAAGCCCTGGAGTCGGCGTTCATAACCGTCAGCGTACCCAATTGGCACCGTCCCGATCCATTCATCCTGGTCAGCCGTATACGTGGCGCCATAACTCACTGATTTACCGCGAGCAAGCCGCTTCACAAACGTCAACTGAGCGGTCAGAGACAGTGCTGGATGCAGTGGGTATGGGGTGCTGAGTTCCCGGCCAGACGGGTTCAGTCCATATAAGGCCACACCAAACCGAACCATATTACCGTTGCAAGCCTGATGCCACAAACTCGTCGCAGAATTCGAAACATGCACATACTTTGGCAGTTCATCCACTGCCGCAATCAGCTTCTTCCACTGGTTCAATTGGTGCGTAAAGTACGTGTCATCGGCTTGGTCCGCCGTGGCAAAGTGCGTAAAGATACCTTCAAAATCAAAGGGTGACTTCGACTGGCGAAGTGCTGCGACCGCCTGAGCTAATTCGGCAGGCGTTTGAAAGCCGATGCGGCCCATACCAGTATCTAGTGCCAGGTGAACGTGTAACGGTGTGACGACCTCGTTAGCCGTCAAAATTGCGGCCGCTGTTTTGAGCCACTCCTGCGTTCCCACTGCGAGCGAGATGTCTTTTTCTGCCGCTAGCGGTGCAAATTCAGGTTCTGTAATGCCCAACACTAAGATGGGTTCGGTGAGCCCAGCAGCCCGCAAGGCCAGTGCTTCATCCAAAATAGCGACACAAAAACCAGTCGCACCGGCTTCCTTAGCTGCCTGTGCCACTTGGATGATGCCGTGGCCGTAACCATTGGCTTTAACAACTGCCCAGAGTTCCGTTAGCTCATCCTTTTGCGCCATTTCTGCACTAATATTTGTCTTAATTGCCTGCAAATCAACTGTGACTTGCGTGTGGCGGTGTTCCCCAATTACAACCATCACAAATTGCCTCTTTCCAATATAACTTGTGTCATGACGAACGTATCCGTATGCGAAATTGAGACCCAGGCCGGCCCATCAAATGGATGCCGCGTAATCTCAGGTTTGCCATGCTGATTATCTAAAATTTCAATATCTTGAAACCCAACTGCAGCGCCAATGCCAGTCCCGTACGCCTTACTGTAGGCTTCCTTGGCTGAAAAACGTCCTGCTAAAAATTCAATTTGCCGTTTTAGCGGGTAACGTGCAAACACCGCTTGTTCAGCGGGAGTGAGGACCTTTTCAGGTAGCTTCAATCCCTTCGCCAAAATCGTTTGAATCCGACTTAGCTCAGTTAAATCGATCCCGGTCCCATAAATCACGCTGATCCCCCCTCTTTTACTCATTAACATGATTCATTGTATCAACGGCAATCCACCAGTTGAATTCTATTTCAATACTTAAAGTCAAAGGCGGCCAGCTTCCATTGAATTAGGCACTAATCTTCAGCTAATCCTGTCGACATTCGAATATCATAAATCATCATAAATATTATTTCAAAGTTTGCCTGAAAGACCAGTCGCCTAATATCGATGGTCAATTGCACCAAGATAGGTGGCCGTTCATCCGCCATTCGAGTGGCTTCCCGACTGGAAGGGCTGGCTGACAATGCTCAAGGGCGAAATTCTTATTGTCCGGGTGAATTTCCCGGGCTAAAAGAAGACTCGTATTTGAAATTGCGCAGTGCTTTTCTGCGTGAGTTCAAATCGATGTCCGCCCTGTTCCAGCGTTGTCAGCCAGCCCTGGAGGTCGGATTAGGACCCCTCACCGGCTGACGAACATGCCATCCACTTCACATTTTTGAATTTGCGCACAGCAAGCAGCCTAACGAAAAAACTGCCCAATTCCGTCGCTTCAGGTTGATGTTTCCAATTTACCACAGCTACCGGTTGGATAAAAGGGGCAGTGCACGCAATCTTTTCACGTCAACATGAGTAATCGTTGTCTACAGATTAAAATTTAGAAGACGCCGGTCATCGCAGTCAGCCACTATATCCAATACCGTTGCGTCCCTCATTCGATTTTAGCATTAATGCCAACAAAAAAGGCCGAGCCTGCGCTCGACCTTTGGGCTTAACGGAACATTAAGCCGATTTAATTTGTGAGTTGACTTTAATCATTAGTCCGGATCGTGTAGCTCCGCTTACTGCTTTGCTTACGACCATCATCATGATTCCGGTTGTTGCTCCGGTTGTCGTCACGGCTACGACTCTTGTAACCGTTGCTCTTACGATCGCCACGACCATTGCGGTCACGATCGCGATTACGACCATTGTGTGAGTAGCCACCACGGCCGTTGCCATGGCTGTTGTTCCGGCCACGGTTACCGCCACGATAACCACCACGACGGTTGTTACCGCCGCCCTTATGACGAGGTAATGGCCGTTCTGGGGTAATCTTAACAGGAACGGCAGAAGCATCGTCCTTGGTCAAATCATTTAACAAGGCCGCAACTAAGTCCGTTGCATCATACTTCTGCAAGAGTTCAGCAGCTTGTGTGGCGTACTTATCAGTTGAAGTCTTCGCAACCAACGTATCAACGTCCGCTTCAGCAGCAGCCAATTGGCCAGCAAAAGCTTCGGATTCAGTTGGTGGCTTCAATGGTAACATCCGCTTCTTGGTCAACTTTTCGATGACCCGCAAATATTCCATTTCGTTTGGTGTGACGAAGGTCAATGAGACCCCTTTATGTCCGGCCCGGCCAGTCCGGCCAATCCGGTGAACATAACTGTCAGGATCTTGTGGAATATCATAGTTGTACACGTGGGTCACACCAGAAACGTCTAGTCCCCGGGCAGCCACGTCAGTCGCAACTAAGATATCCAACTTACCAGCCTTGAATTGACGCATGATTTGCGTCCGCCGTTGTTGACTTAAATCACCATGAATCCCAGCAGCGTTGTAACCACGTGCTTCAAGACCCTTAGATAATTCGTCGACCCGGCGCTTGGTCCGACCAAACACGATGGTGAGTTCAGGTGCCTGAACATCGAATAACCGAGTCATGATGTCGAACTTTTCAAATTCTTTGGCCTTAACGTAATATTGATCGACCGTGTCGGCAGTCATTTCTTTCGACTTGATCTTAACGTGGTGCGGTTCCTTCATGAACTGCACACCAATCCGTTTGATTTCTGGTGGCATCGTTGCGGAGAACAGCATTGTTTGACGTTCATCCGGCACTTGTTTGATGATTGATTCGATGTCTTCCAAGAAACCCATGTTTAACATTTCGTCAGCTTCGTCAAGAACTAACATCTTGACGTGGTCTAATTTGACCGTTCCACGACGAATGTGGTCAAGTAATCGACCAGGTGTCCCTACGATAACTTGAGGATTTTGTTTCAGATTTCTGATTTGGCGCCGAATATCAGCACCACCGTAAACGACTTGGACCTTGGCCCGTTCGTCTTTACCTAAACGGAAGATTTCTTCCTGAGTTTGGATGGCTAATTCACGCGTTGGTGAAACTACCAAAGCTTGAATGTTATGGTTGTTAAAATCCAAGCGTTGTAAGATTGGCAATGCAAACGCGGCGGTCTTCCCAGTACCGGTTTGTGCTTGGCCAATCACATCTTTGCCTTCTAGCACCATTGGAATGGTTTCGGCTTGAATCGGGGTCGCTTCTTCGTAGCTGGCCCGCTGAACTGCTTTAAGTAGGCTATCGGATAAGCCTAGTTCTGTAAACTTCAAATATGTTTCCTCCTAAGGATGACACCATGGGATTACTGACAGCTAGGAAAAAATCCGTTTCCCGTGAGACGCTGTCATGTAAGCCAACGGTCTGACTTTCAAATGGTACAACTGAATCATCATACACCGGTTATTCTAAATAAGCAAGCAAGGCCCCCGCAATGATAAGCGTTGAAATGACGTGTCAAAATTCATGTTAGCGTCACCATTACCTAGTCACCGCGAGGGCCTCTTAATTTAAATGGTTAAAATTTTATTTTTCAGGTGCGGCTTGCAAGGCAGCCAAGACATTTTCGAGATGAATGCCGTGACTCCCCTTCAATAGGACTTGATCATCAGCTTCAACCGCTGCCGTTAAGGCGTCAATCAGTTGCGGCTGTTGAGCCGTCGCGTAGTAGTGGATACTACCAGCCGGGTACTTGTCTTGCAAAACTTCCGCCAAGGCCCGCATGTGTTCACCATTCAAGTACACACTTTGAATCGTGGCAGGATCTAATTCGCTTGCCAGACTCATGTGCAATGCGTCCGATTGGTCACCCAATTCAAGCATGTCTCCTAAAACGGCGATGCGCTTGCCCTTGGTCGGAACGGCTGCGAATGCGGCTAATACGCGCCGCGCAGCAGTTGGGTTGGAATTATAAACATCACTCAAAATGGCTTCGCCACGTTCACCCGTCAGCCATTCCGTCCGATTCTCAGTTGGCACGAAGCTCGCAATAGCTTGTTGGGCAGCAGCTGGTCGAATATGGAACGTATCACCAACTAAGAGTGCAGCCAAGGCATTGTTGACGTTGTAGGCACCCATCATTGGAATCGTGTAAGTTGCATCCGGCCACAAGCTCGCTTTGAACTGTGTCTGAGCGCGACTGGTCGTGATTTCACTACCTGCTAAGGTGTTCGTCGCATCTAGTCCAAAGGTCCGTTGATGTTGACTCACTTCTTTCGCCCGTTCTTGTAATAGCGGTTCATCACCATTAAAGATGAAGGTCCCATCTTCTTTGAGTCCGTGGACGATTTCTAACTTGGCATCCGCAATCCGGTCACGCGTGCCGAAGAATTCAATGTGCGCTTCACCAATCATCGTAATCACCGCAACATCTGGTTGGACTAAGCGGCTGAGAAAGTCGAGCTCGCCAAAATGGTCCATGCCCATTTCGACCACTACGACCTCGGTGTTAGGTTCCATACTAAGTAAAGTGACCGGCACCCCAATCTGGTTATTGAAGTTCGCATGCGTTTTGGTGACGTTAAACTGCGTACTCAGCACACTGGCAATCATGTCCTTGGTCGTAGTCTTCCCATTACTGCCCGTCACGGCGACGACCTTCGGATTGATTTTTTGTAAGTAATACTGACCCAGTTGTTGTAACGCGGTCAACGTGTCGGCGACCATAATCACCGGGATACTTTCAGGAACATTGTCGGCGTGGTCGCTGGCCCATAAGGTCGCAACGGCCCCGTGCTCGATTGCACTTTGAATATATTGATGACCATCATTGGCACCCATCAGCGGTATGAATAAATCCCCCGCTTGCAGGTGCCGGCTATCAAACGCCACTCCCGTTACATTGACGTCGGGCCAAGCCTGTTCGGCATTGACCGCTTCAACGGCCTTGGCAATTTCGGCAACTTGCATCTTCATATCGATTAAACTCTCCATTCATGGTGACCACTGTTCGGCCACCAACTTCTGACTAAGGTTCCACTTGCTCGAATCGTAGCCCCAATTCAAGCTACGCGCAATAAAATTATACCACTTTGACTACGGGTACTCTACGGTCAGGCTGAATTAGGCGACAATTCGGTTTGAGCGTCTAGCCCAAAAACGCCCGCTAAGACTTAGCAGGGCGTTCATAATCAACTTTTTAATTGAATCATATTACTGTTTTAATCTGCGAGCATCCAGACGAGCTGCCTGGACCGCCGCTGACGACTTGTTGCCACAATAGCGTATGCGTGGTCGCTGGTGGTTGGCCCGCTGACCTACGAATAGCTGTCATAGCGCATCCGCCCGACCGATACTGGTGTACTGCTGGCAACTCTTAGCCTCACACTGACCAGGCTTCACAGCTACCAATTAACTGATCACTATAAGTGTGGCTCAAAGGCCGTCTCATCATGAACTTGTAGCGCCCAGGTGCCAGAGTTCAAGTTGAACTTGAGTGTGGCCACGTTATGGGTCCGTCGATTCTCTCCGCCCCGCGCTGGGTCAAAGACTTCGATCTCATTCCCCGTCGTCTCCGTATGCACAGGCACTAGCAATTGGCGTTGGCGAACCATCGACTGATCAAAATAAATGAACAGTCCATCTGGCATCAACGCGACTAACTGCTTTAAAATTGCTTCGGGAACTCGAGGAACGCTGAGCGAACGCATGAACATCCGCCGACCGCGGTAAGCAGCCAACGTGTGGCGAACGATTGCGGCACTCAAAATATGGCTGAACGCCGAAATATAATAGAAGTATAGCTTGATACCACCGTTGCGCTGCTCCAAGAAAACGTAGCGATTGCGCAACTTATAATTGAATGGTGACCGAATTGGCCGATCCATGTGGCCTAAATAGAGCAATTCGGCAATTTCGGTGGCCGTTAGAAAGTCTAAGTCACCGACCTCATCATAGTCCAGCCACTTAACGGGTAACGAGTGACTTTGGAGCATGTAACGCCGAATTTCATTTTCATCATTAATGACGTTCAATCCGGTATGGGCATTGACCGCATGTTCGTTGTCATCAACGCCCACTAACGAAACTAAGTTCGCTGGGAGCCGCTTAATACCGTGTACAAAATCGCTCTGGTCGATTCCATAGGCAAAGACAAGATTATCCAGTTTTTCCAAATTGGCGTAAATATATTTGCGTTGCAACCGTCTCACTCTTTCAACTTTCTATTTAGTTTTATTATAAGCCGTTATTAACCTCAGCGCATTTTTTTATTACATATTTTTTAGGCGGGCGATTCGGTCAGCCATCGGTGGGTGCGTCTCAAAAAGGTGCGTCCATGATTTCTTAGCCTTGAACGGGTCGGAGATATACAACGCGGCACTGCTAGGATCCGCTTGTTGCATCGGCTGACTGTCGTCGATTTTTTCTAACGCATTGATCAGGCCCAGTGGATTACGCGTGAGTTCAACACTACCCGCGTCCGCCAAGTATTCACGGTTCCGCGACAGGGCCATCTGCACCAGACTAGCGGCTAACGGAGCCAGAATGATAACGACCACGGCAAGCACCATCAATAGGGCTTGGGCGCCGTTACTATCGCGATCATTATCACGACTGCGCCGACCACCGCCCCACCAAAAGGCATTCATGCCCCAGTTGACTAACAGGCTAATGGCCGCCGTTAAGGCCAGTGCAATCGTCTGTAAGCGAATGTCGTAATTACGCACGTGACTCATCTCGTGGCCAATCACGCCTTCCATCTCTTCACGATTCAACCGAGCCTGAATCCCAGTAGTGACCGCGACCGCAGCGTGTTCCGGATTATTGCCGGTCGCAAACGCATTGGGGCTCTCATCGTCAATGATAAATACGCGTGGCATCGGTACTTTAGCCACTAGTGCCATGTCTTCGACGATGTGCCATAACTCAGGATCATCGTCCGCATGATGTAACTCACGCGCATGATTCATATTCATGACGATGTCCGTCGACTGACTAATCATGAGTAACATATAAAAGCCGGCCGCAATCATGGCAATGATCAGTCCAGCCAGCGAACTGTTGAAAAAGACATAGCCCACAGCGAGGCCGATGACGGCCAGTAAAACGACAAAAGCGGCCATCACGTATACCGTGTGCCGCTTGTTGCGGGCAATTTGCTCAAATAACATGGGCGTAACCTCTAATCTTCAAATGAAACAGTTGGTGCTGCTTTTTCAGCTTCAGGGGCCGTTAAGAATTCAACGTCCTTAAAGTGATGAATTCCCGCAATGATATTGGATGGGAATTGTTGTAACTTCATGTTATAACTAGCGGCACTCGAGTTAAATAATTGCCGTGAATACGCAATCTTATTTTCAGTATTCGTTAACTCTTCCATCAGCTTGCCAAATTCTTGGTTCGCCTTTCAAATCAGGATAACTTTCAGCTAAAGCAAAGATACTCTTCAACGAATTTGTTAATTGATCCGAAACTGCCATGGCCTGTTGGTGATCGCCACTTGGAACTTGCGTTAATTGGTTCCGTAACGAAATGACCTCAGCCAAAGTGCTTTTTTCATGCTTGGCATAGCCCTTGACCGTATTGACCAGATTAGGAATCAAATCCGTCCGCCGTTTGAGTTGCACGTCGATTTGACTCCAGGCTTCCTGCGTATACATCCGCGACTTCACTAAGCCGTTATAAATAACCACGTAGATTGCGATCAAAACTAAAATGACCGCCACGATAATTAAACCAACCATCAATAGACCCCCTCTAAATTTAGATCAACCTGAAACAGATTAACTTAAGTTATATTGTACCGTGAAATTCACTCGGACGGTATCGATACCCTCAAATTGTAATAATTGTTAATATTTGTTGTTAAAATGACTTGTAAAGGCCTTCTGAACCTGAGCCGGTGCCGACTTGAACGACCATTTTTGGACATACGTTCCGCGAATCATCAGTCGGCCCGCTCCGGTCTTGTCACACGTAATCAACGTAATCAGCTTTTTGCCGGGCACGTCATCGATCACTTGGACATCCGTCGCCTTAATAAAGGTCCGTTGACTCGTCTTGTAAGCGTAAATCTTCTTCGCATCACTGACATAAATCATTTGACCAACCTTACTCTTGTAATAGAGTGGGCTAAATAGAGCGCCGTGCTTGATCATATGGTGACCGGCCAGTGCGTAGTTCCCCTGTCCCATCTTTTGATCAGCCTTCATCGTTCCCGCGGCTAAGGCGAGCGTCTCGTTGCTGACACCATTTCCAATCGGTAAGTATAAATCAATGGACGGAATCGCAATCGAACCAATCACGTGAATCGCGTTCTTATTCATGCGGGCTTTCGCGACCGTTTGAAAGTCCAACGATTTAACTTTTGAAAAGTTGAAATCACTCTTTTTCTTAGCATTCTGTTTGACCGTTTTGGTCGTGACCGTTGGTGAATATGAACTGACCAACCAACTCTTGATCTGCTCATTAAAAATCAGCGCCAACGACACTAACACTAGCAGGACAAAGACGCCCCGACCTAACCACTTTAACCCGGGATGTTGCTTGGACTTCATTAATCCCGCCTCCTAATTTGTTTACGCCCTTTATCAAAGGCCTTAGGGTAAATATACCTTAATTGCCGCACAGAATAAAGCCCCGAATTCGTTAAGTTGCGTCAACTTAAACGGAATTGCACCTCCGTCAGGGTTATCAGACTAAGTCGCGTGGTCAAAACTGCACTTAAATCAGTGCGATTCACCTACCCTTACGTGCTTCACTCATCAGTCTGAAATCAGCTGAACGGCAATGACATCAGTGTACTAACTGCCTTCATCGCAAATAGTTGAACACTGGTTGACCAACCGTCAGCTGACAATGCAACCTGAGCCGCCTCGATTCGCATTTCAACTTATTATAATCATAATATTTGCGTTAATAATCCAATCCTTGGTATGCTAGGCTTATCAAATACAGAAAGCAGGTTGGACCTATGGAAACGATGGTTAAAAACGATCTCACTCAACTGATGCAACAGCGCGACGACGGCCCCTTCATTGCAATCTATGGCAATACGGCCGTTGTCATGAACGACCTGAACCGCCGCCGCTTACAATTCAAACAATTAATTAACGACGCTGAAACCCAGATGGCCCACCACTTTCCCAAGACAGACTTTGCGCCTTATCAGCAACAGTTGACCCAACTGATCGATGATAACGCTTTTTGGCTTCAACACACGGGGCCTCAAACGGGGATTATTACCAACGGCCGCGATTTACACGTCTTTGACCTGCAATACCCAACCGAAAATCAAGTTATCGTCAATAGTATGCCTGCGATTCGTCCGGTGCTCGCCGACCGTCAACATCAATTTGATTTTGATTTGTTAGCGCTTAACGAAGATAGCATGGCACTCTATGCACAACGTGACGGTCGCTTCATTGAAATCGAGCTGCCCGCGGATGCCCCTCGAACTTTGACAGAAGCACTGGGTACTGAAAAGCGCGGCGGTGACCTGAATTTCAACGCGAGTCCGGTCCACGGCGCGAACTATCACGGCCACAACGCCAAAGCCGAAGAGCGCGATATTGACCAGCGCAACTATTACCAACAAGTTGCAACCTATGTCCAAGCCTACTCACAACGGACACAACGCCCACTGATTTTGATGGGCTTGCCGCATAATCAAGCTGTCTTTCGGGCAATCAACAAGAACCCGTACTTGTCGCAACACTTGATGATTGATAAATCGCCAAGCAACTTAACGTTAGGTGCCATGCAAACGGCCACTGAACCAGTTCAGACTAAGTGGCATACGCAGCTCGCCGACATCATGATGGAGCGCTACGACCAGGCCCAATCACGGCAACTCGCCATTGACGATCCCTTCGACATGATCAAACCCGCACTCAGCGGTCGCATCGACACCTTGATCGTTGCAGCTGACGCGAATGTCGCTGGTGGTCTGCCAACAACCACCGTCGAACAACCCGATCCCGTCGCCGCACCGGATAACCTAATCGATGACCTCGTCGATGTGGTGATGGCAATGAATGGCCAGATTCGCATCATCCCAGCTGACCGGATGCCCGTCGAAACTGCCGCTCTCGCCATCATGCGGTACTGCTTAAACTGATATAACCCGCCCGAGTTTGTGAGAACTTGGGCGGGTTATTTGGGGTTGTTCAGCTTCAAATTCTGCATCCTTTTCAATATTGAATACTTTAGGAATGGTTAGGACTGCGGAATCACCCACCAATCTTACTTTGATCTTCATAATGCTCATTGTGATAGTTAATTTGTCATGAATCATGCTATTCCAAGTTCAAAAACAGCCAGCTTAGAATCGCTGGAAAACAAGGCGAGTTACTGTAAACTTTCTGTGGTAGGCGCGTCCTACACCGGCTTCCAGGCATTCTAGGCAATGGCC
Source organism: Lactiplantibacillus sp. 30.2.29 (assembly GCF_018991255.1). NCBI lineage: Bacteria > Bacillati > Bacillota > Bacilli > Lactobacillales > Lactobacillaceae > Lactiplantibacillus > Lactiplantibacillus sp. 30.2.29. The sequence continues at coordinate 54,993 of NZ_JAGYGU010000008.1, forward strand.
GGAACGTGGTGGACACAGATTTAAGCCGACAACCCACGTCTTAAATACTGGTCTTGCACTAACCAAGCACAAAACGCTTGCTAAGTGAAATTTCACCACTGGGCCTTGCCCCGAATACCTTCCAGCCGGGATGCATTCGAAAGGCAGACATGGGTGGACCCAACTTTTTGTTGGATTAGTCGTTGGTTGCTTGGTACACGGACATTTTGATATTCAACTGTCAGACTGGTTCTAACAATAGCCAAACTTTTTTCTCATGCTTCAAAGCTTCTGACTAGTAGCTGCACTGAATGTGTTAGAACTTTCCCTAGCCATTTAAGATAGCGGAATGTCAAATTATCAACGCAAGTAATTTTATCGTCTAAATTCAAGACTAGTGTCCGTTGAATTTAGTGTCATTGAAATTAGTGAATCATATTCAGTAATCTTCTCAGTACTAAAACGTCGTCAGGCATCAACGTTACAAATTAAGCCTTTGTCTGAAGGACCAGACACTTAAATATTCAGTGGTCAATTGCACCAAGATAGGTGGTCGTTCATCTGCCATTCGAGCGGTTTCCCGACTGTAGGGGCTGGCTGACAATGCTCAAGGGCGAAATTCTTCTTGTCCGGGTGAATTTCCCGGGCTAGAAGAAGACTCGTATTTGAAATTGCGCAGTGGGTTGCTGCGTGAGTTCAAATCGATGTCCGCCCTGTTCCAGCGTTGTCAGCCGGCCCCGGAAGTCGGACTAAGACGCGCATCGGCTGACGAACAGGAATCCACCAACTAGCACGATTTAATCATCTATAATGCTGAAGAATAACCAGCACAATGCGTTCATAACATCTCTCCCATATCTCTGAGTATCTGCACCAATTATTGGGCCACGACCCAACAGCTAACTTTCTGTGACACTTTATCGTCATATTATCCAGCCCCAACCATTTCAGGCAACAAAAAAAGACGCCCCAACCGAAGTCAGAACGCCAATTAATTGTTTGCTTATTTGAGACCGTATTTCTTGTTGAAACGATCGACCGCACCATCGGCCTTGGTAAACTTTTGCTTACCAGTGTAGAATGGATGTGAATCTGAAGTAATTTCAACACGGATCAATGGGTAAGTGTTACCATCTTCCCATTCAACAGTTTCTGCTGAAGTAGCTGTTGAACCAGAGATGAACTTAAAACCAGTAGTTGAGTCTTGGAACACAACTAAGTGGTAATCTGGATGAATTCCTTTTTGCATTGTATTTCGCTCCTTTGCCCTGAATCATTTGCTGAAACAGAGATTATCATAGTTTTAACCAACGATAAACATGTTATCACGAATGACTAGGCCCCGTCAACCACTAAAAGGACTGGACTAGCGCCGTGGCCGCCGGGTTGACTGCCCTGTGAATTTCAAACCCGATAAATCGCGTAAAAATTCAGCATTCGTCTTCGTATTCTTCAAGAATTGTAAGAGTTGTTCGGTGTATTCAAGCGCATTGCCGGTCATTGAACGCCGAATCTGCCAGACCGGTTCCAAATTCTTCCGACTCACGAGCAATTCTTCCTTCCGGGTGCTAGATTGTTTCAAGTCTAGCGCTGGGAAGACCCGCCGTTCAGCGAGTTCACGAGATAATTGTAATTCTGAGTTCCCGGTCCCTTTGAATTCTTCATAAATCATATCGTCCATCCGGCTACCGGTATCGACCAAGGCCGTCCCTAAAATCGTGAGACTACCGCCCTCCTCGATGTTCCGTGCAGAGCCAAAGAAACGTTTCGGTTTATAGAACGCCGTGGGATCGACCCCACCCGATAAGGTCCGTCCGCTCGACGGAATGACCAAGTTATAAGCCCGCGTCAGCCGCGTAATCGAATCAAGTAGGATAATCACATCCTGCTTATCCTCAACTAGTCGGCGTGCCCGTTCTAGGACAAGTTCTGCGACCCGGACGTGGTTTTGAGGCTGTTGGTCAAACGTCGAACTGACGACCTCACCTTTAATCGACCGTTCCAAATCGGTCACTTCTTCGGGCCGTTCATCAATTAGCAACATGATCAACTTAGCGTCGGGATAATTAGCCACGATACCATTGGCGATATTCTTCAATAGCGTCGTCTTCCCCGCTTTAGGTGGCGCAACGATCAAGCCCCGTTGACCAAAACCAATTGGCACAAAGGTATCGATCAACCGAGTTGCCAGTACGGACGCCGTTGTCGATAATTTGATTTGCGTCTCTGGATAAAGGGGCGTTAAAGCCGGAAAATGAGGCCGTTGCTTGGCCTCATTTGGATCCTTACCATTCACACTTCCAACTCGCATCAACCCATAATAACGTTCATTAGGGCGTGGTGGACGAGCTTGACCAGCCACATAGTCCCCATTACGCAAGCCAAAACGATGGATTTGTGATTGGGAAATATAGATGTCTTCCTGCGATGGCCCATAGTTAATTGGCCGCAAAAAACCATAGCCCTCTTGGCTGATAATTTCCAAGACGCCTTCCATCTGCACAAATCCGCGCTTTTTGTCCTGTTCACGGAGAACGGCTAGTGAGAGTTCCTTCTTATTCATTTGCGAATAATAAGAAATTTTGTATTCACGGGCATAGTTATAAATTTCTTTTAACGTCATTTGCTCGAGATCGTGCATTGTTAAAATTTTTTCCATAACCACTGTTCTTTCTTAGCTGACTATCGTTATTTTTCAGGAACCTCTTCATCGGCAGCGATTTCAACATCCGCACCCAAGGTATGCAACTTATCAATGACGCGGTCATACCCCCGCAGAATGTTGTCTGCACGGCTGATTTCGGTAACGCCACTTGCGGCCAAACCAGCAATCATTAATGCTGCTCCAGACCGAATCTCGCCAGCCTCAACGTGTGCACCCTGTAAATGTGCGGAATGTCCGACAACGATCAGGTTATCCTGAACACGAATATCCGCACCCATTTTGCGTAATTGGGCGACATGTTGAGTCCGTTGTGGGTAAATCGTGTCGATGACCACACTACTCCCGTTCGCCCGTAATAATAGCGGCGTAATGGGTTGTTGCAGGTCAGTTGCGAAGCCTGGATAGGTCATCGTTTTGACCCGAATTGGATCTAGATCCTGTGCACGTGGCACGTAAATACTATCTTCATTGATTTGGAGGTCAACGCCCATCTCGACCAGCTTAGCAGTAAATGATTCCATATGTTCTGGAATCACATTCTTCAGTAAGATGCCGTCCCCAATCGAAGCGGCGAGTGACAAATAAGTCCCCGTCTCGATGCGGTCCGGAATAATCGTGTGGGTCGCCCGCGAATGTAACGCTGGAACACCTTCAATCCGAATGACATCCGTACCAGCGCCGCGAATCTTGGCACCCATATTGTTCAAGAAGGTTGCTAAATCAATAATTTCAGGTTCTTTGGCGGCATTTTCAATTGTGGTCGTCCCATGTGCTTTGACCGCAGCCAAAATAATATTGATGGTCGCACCAACCGAAACCACATCTAAAAAGATGCGCGCGCCGTGAAGGCCTTCCGTACCCGTCGAGATGAATACAGAATCATTTTCTTCAACCACATTAGCACCTAGGGCCTTGAACCCCTTAATATGCTGGTCAATTGGCCGTGGCCCGATATTGTCACCACCCGGGAAGGTCACCGTCGCGCGGTTGAACCGTCCTAGCAAAGCGCCCATAAAGTAGTAGGACGCCCGCAAACTTTTAATGGCATGACTTGGTAATTCAGATTCTTCAATATTTGTTGGATCAATTGTTAGAACATCATTTTCAAAAGTGGAATGGACGTTCATTGACTCTAAAATCAGTCGTAAATTGTGAACGTCTAAAATGTGCGGAACCGTATCGAATTGGACCGGAGTGTCTGCAAGAATCGCAGCAGGAATCAGTGCGACGGTACTATTTTTTGCGCCACCGATCGTTAATTCCCCAGAAAGTCGTTTTCCGCCATGGATAATCATTTTTTTCATAACATAACTTTCCTCGCTAAATAAGTGTCACACTGTATCATACAATCATTAACCATAATAAAGAATGTCCGTCCAAAATACAACCAATATCAGGAAACTGTAATCTTTTTACGCAATAAAATCATCTGAGCAACTAATTCAAACGCTTTCATTGATGATTTGGATACATAATTAAGTCACATTTAGGCTGTGATGGCACTTGATTGCTAACATTAGGTCACCGTTTAGTCTATGATAGACTCTGCCAGTACAGCGTTAGTGCCCTGCGACTGTCTATGTATTACTGCTTAGAATCGCTTATACGAGCCGTTAAGTCGTATTGTGATCGATGACATGCAATTATCCTACAGCTCGCTAGATGACCGTACCAGGCCTGATTCCAGTCCCAACTGACATGTTTCCGTTTCATTCAAACGGCTGGCTCGCATTCCTCATGCTACGCAATGTGCTAATTAATTTGTCATGAATTATGATTAAATCATGCCAGTTTATAAGTTCAAGTGCTGCCAGCTGAAAACCGCTGGAAACAGTGCGAGTTAGCGTAAACTTTCTGTGGTAGGCGCGTCCTACGCCGGCTTCCAGGCATTCTGGGCAATGGCCGGAAACGTGGTGGACACAGATTTAAGCCGATAACCCACGTCTTAAATACTGGTCTTTCACTAACCAAGCAAAGAACGCTTGCTAAGTGAAATTTCACCACTGGACCTTGCCCAGAATGCCTTCCAGCCGGGATGGTATTCGAAAGGCGGACATTTGCGAACTCAACTTTCGATGAACTGTTCGTTGGTTCTTAGTGGACAGTCATTTTGATATTTAACGGTCAGACCAGTTTTCGGTAATATCCAAGTTGCCTACCTGTATCTTTAGTTCGCATCACTGAACATTGACAGAACTTCCTCTCGTCGATATAGCTGCTAAAGGCCTAGATTCACCACAAGTGGCTATTTTATCATCTCATCGTAAATCTGAATTAATCAGTAATCTTCAGACAACCTTACCGGTAAATAAGCATCATCAATATAGATTCACAGTTTGCTTGAATGACCAGCCACCAAATATTGAGTGGTCAATTGCACCCAGATAGGCGGCCGTTCATCTGCCATTCGAGTGGCTTCCCGACTGTAGAGGCTGGCTGACAATGCTCAGTAGCCAAATTATTCTTAGCTGGAAGTGTTTTTCTTCCGGCTTAGAAGAAGACTCGTATTTGAAATTGCGCAGTGGGCTTCTGCGTGAGTTCAAATCGATGTCCGCCCTGTTCCAGCGTTGTCAGCCGGCCCTGGAAGTCGGAATAAGGCGCGCATCGGCTGACGAACAGGAATCCTCCAACTGGCATGATTTAATCATCCTTAATGCTTAAGAATAACTAGCCCAACGCGTATCATGCTGCAATTTAGTAGTTGACTGGCATTGCCCACACTTCAACATTGACTACCGAATGCTGAGTTACAGACACTAAAAAAGTGCTAATGCTGGTGATGGGTTTCACTGGCATTAGCACGTTCTGGACTGGATTGAACCTGATGGACTATCAGCATTCATGTCAAATCACTTCCTTATTTAATTAGTCACACCATATTAGCCGTTAATCGCGAGCAGCTGTTCAACATGCTGCGGCGCCATATTCAGTTCCCGCAATTGCAATAACGTCTGCTTTAAGTGCTCATACTCGGTCTCCGTATACAAGCGATTCTCAAAGCCAATCTGATAAGCTTCGGCAATTGTAAATAAATCACGTCGTAAACGGCGTCGAATTTCGTTCGGTGTCAACATCGAATCACCTCCATTTATTTATTCATCATAATACCACATAATACACTAGCCAAGGACGTCTGATACGATTTGATAATCTTTTATAACTGACCAAAAATCGGCTTAGTTCCTGATACATCAGCCTTTCAACTCGATTTCAACTAATGAGAAATGCATGAGATTTATTATCATAATAATCAGTTGATAACCAAGCTGATGACCCGTAATCCAAACAATTGAGACGCTCTAGTCATCGCTCATGCCAAATGAACTAGCACAGTTCAAAAAAATCAGTTAAAATGCATCAACCAATACCACATATACTGTGTTAGCTGATGCATTTTAACTGATTATGGCGATTCGGGTCTTAATAACGCCGACCTAGTTACTTGAAAATTTTGGACTTCAAAACTTGCCATCAACCCGTAAATCCAATCACGTCAGGAGGCTTAGTTTAATCCACCCGTAATGAATCGCTTACAATTATGCCGTTCAATTCTACTGTAAATCCTCATCCTTGACGGTCTGTAAATAACGATAAACACTCGGGTCAGACACTTTGAGGACTTTAGCGGCCTCGCTAACCGAATCTTTCAACAGGAAGTAGCCTTGGTGATACAAGCTACGGACAATTTCTAGCTTTTCGTTTTGCTTTAAATATTCTACGGAAACACCATACTTGGCACAGACCGCCTGTGTCACTTCGCGGGCCAAATCTGTGATAGAAGTCGTCAGATGCTCTGGCGCTACCGGTGTGTCGTGGGCCGTCTCGGTCGCTGGGGCGCCCTTAGGTTGATGAATCGTCGGCGTATTCAAGTGTTTGTAGCTTGCCATCACCTTCAGCACTTGTTCTTGCAAGTCGTCTAAGACACTGTCATCCGTATTGATGCAAATCATCCCAACAATTTCGCCATCCAACCGCAAAAAATAAGTCGATGAACGCAGTGAGTGCTTACCTTGTGAAACGCCCTTATAATTAGCCAGATAGTCTCGTTTTTCAGCTTTGCCGGCTTTCATCGTTCGCAGCGCTAAGTCCGTTGCGGGGTCACCAACTTGTCGATGCGAGATGTGAGAATTGCGAATCGCCACAACGGAGTGATTCAAATCCATCAAATCGTTCAAGACAACTTCACTACTTGGGCCTAAGATATCGGCTAAAAAATCAACGAACGGAATAAATTCGCGGACGTATTCTTGCTCAGCTGTTAATGGTTTTTGCATAACGGCACCCACCTCACTATTTTTTGTCAACATTATAACTTAATATTATTTTATCACACTGATAAAACGTTAATACACGTCACCATATCAATATTGAAATAAAAAAGATGATAGCGTTTGTCGTCAGCCCATCATCTTTCCACGAAACTTTTATGCATGAACTTGTGAATTAGTCGAGCGGCCAAAAATCTTCTCTTTCATCCGAATACCAGTTGGTGTCGCCGCTAAGCCACCCAAACCAGTCTCCCGTAGTGCTTTTGGCAAGCCCTTACCGACTTTATCCATAGCCGCAATGACTTCATCCGCCGGAATTTTGTTCGTGCATCCGGCTAGCGCCATATCGGCCGCAATCAAGGCATTCCCGACCCCGATCGCATTCCGTTTAACGCAAGGCAATTCAACGAGTCCAGCAACGGGATCACAGACTAAGCCTAGCAAGTTGCTGATTGCCATCGCCAAAGCCTCTGCACTTTGTTCGGGTGTGCCGCCAGCCAATTCGACCGCTGCGGCCGCACCCATCGCAGACGCACTACCCACTTCGGCTTGGCAACCACCAGTCGCACCAGCAATCCCGGCATTATTCGCAATGACCATCCCAAAAGCCCCGGCTGTAAACAGAAATTGAATCATCTGATCACGATTCAAGTTCATGCGATCCTTCAACGTAAAGATCACACCTGGCAACGTCCCCGTCGATCCAGCCGTGGGGGTCGCACAAACGACACCCATCGAGGCGTTAACTTCATTGGTTGAAATGGCGTTTTGAACAGCTTGCATCATCGTATCCCCTGATAAGGTGTGCCCTTTTTGGCGATACTTCTTCAAGAGCACCGCTTCACCACCAGTTAAACCAGTCGTCGAGTAGACGCCATCACCGGCAGCGCCTTTATTAACGGCAGCTTCCATGACATCTAGATTCCGGCCCATCGTGTGCCAGATTTCTTCGCGACTCACCTGTGAGGTTGCCATCTCTTGTTCAATCATTAATTCATAGATTGGCTTCTTCGTTTCTTGGGCCGCTGTAACTAGTTCCGCTACGCTCATATACATGATCATTAACCTCCCCGATTATAAGTAAACTAAGTTCGCGTGTTCCTGCGTTAGTTTCTTGATTTCATCCTGCTTGAGGCGGCGATCCAAGTCGTATTCGTATAAATTGCCGCGGTCCGTCTTATAGTGCCGTTGGTCATTCACTTTAGTCAAGTCAGCCAACTGTTTGGTGACATGTTGATGGTCATTCTCGCCGCCCTGAACTAATAAAATTGGCAGCGGGCCTTTCGGTTTGACATCAAAACCATCCATCTTAATCTCACGAATTTCAATCGTCCCACCGCCAATCGAACATCCGGCGACCGTTACCTGTTTATCATCATTCTTTAAGTCAATGATGGCGGTGTTCGGGTGATTGATGGGACTGTCGCCAGGCTCTTCAATAAACGTAATATTCATCCCCTGGTCTCGCGCTAAGCCAATGGCATACGGTACCCGGCTGTCGTCCGGATCAAAGCCCAGAATTCCGCTAATAATCGCATAATCCGTCCCATGGCCCTTGTGAGTTTGGGCAAAGGATTCATAGTAATGAATTACGATATCTGTCGGCTTCTCCTTAAAAATGCTATTTGCTGCTCGACCGATCGCACAAGCCCCCGCCGTATGCGAACTGGATGGGCCAATCATAATCGGACCAATAATATCAAAAACACTCTTGTAGTTCACCGTCATTTTAGTCATCCTCCTAGTTGAATCATCACGTCAAATTAAGCTTTGGCACGCGCAACTAGCGCTTCGCTGCGCCTTCATCGTCAGTGCACCGTTTTGAAACTTGATGAAGCTTACAGTTACGGCACAAGCAAGCACCAAAATTATCCTGATGAGAAAGCACCAAGCCGCTGCCATCAAAGCTTTCATTTCTGGGTTAATCCCGCCGTTATGATTAATCCAGCCGTCGATATGGCCATTCGATTCGCGTGTCTCACGGAACCCCCAACACCGTCATGAGCCTCTCGTTACGAGCACTAGCACCGAGATTGGTGACAAAAACTGGCTTCAATAATATTAACCAATCTGAATTTAGCCCGTATTTTAGTCAGATTACTAAACGAACAATTTGATGATATTGAACAGGATACCACTAACTGCGATCAAGCCAATGACCACAACAAAGACATTACTGTGTTTGCCGGCATATTGCTGTAACTTAGGACTCTTATGAATCGCATACATTGGCATCAAGAACAGGATAAACGCAATGATTGGTCCAATGATGGTTTCAATCATTCCCATAATGGATGGGTTGATCCAAGCAACGAGCCAGGCACTTAGTAACAGAACGATATCAACAATTGCTGAAACGGTTCGACTTGGAAGCGTCTTGTCGGATTTTTCCTCCATCTTACGAATAATCCCACGTAAGCCTTCACTCGTTCCGAGATAATGGCCTAAAAAGGACTTGGCGATCGCAATAAAGGCAATTACGGGAGAAACGTATTTAATAATTGGACTATTAAAAGCAGTCGCAACGTAGTCCAGAATCGAGACATTTTCATTTTTAGCTTCAACGATTTGGTCTGGCGTCAGCGCCAGTGTACAACTAATGACAAAGAACATCGCAACCACGACCATCAAGGTTTCGGCCGACAATAGAATTTTGGAAATCTTTTTATCGACTTTATCCTTACCGTCCCCACTGTATTCTTTACGTTCGGCAACGGAAAACGAAGAGATGATTGGGGAATGGTTAAATGAAAAGATCATGACAGGAATCAGTAACCACAGATTTCCTAACGTCCCAACCAAATGTCCGCCAGAGACAGAACTGGAAAATGTTGAAAGAATGGCGCCATTCCAATGTGGAATCAGATAGAAGGAAAACAGAACAATTACAATAATAAACGGAAAGGCCAGGCCACTCATCACTTTAGTAATCAAAGACGTCCCAAAGCGCGCGATCCCGATAAGAATCCCAACGAGTACTAGTGACAACAACCAACGAGGTGGTGTTTGCATGTGCATCTGGTCGGTCATAAATTTCGATACCGTATTCGTGATAGAAACGGAATAAACTAATAAGATCGGATAAATGGAGAAGAAATAAATAATGGTAAAAAGCAAGCCAATCTTAAAGCCAAACTGTTGTTCAACAACATCAGTAATGTCATCGCCATCATTTTTCGCTGACAGAACGAACCGACTCAGACCCCTGTGAGCGAAAAACGTAGTCGGCAAAGCCAAAATAAGTATCATGATGACACCCAGAATACCTGCTGCACCAACCCCGATAGGTAAGAATAACACGCCCGCCCCAATCGCGGTACCGAACAGACTCAGCATCCAAAAAATATCATTTTTTCGCCAACCCTTAAATATATTTGTCATTTTTAAGTCTCCTTTTCATAACGTTGTTCTGGTCACACCAGAGAATGTCCAAACATAGCCTGCATGAATAAACCCTCCTATTAGATTTAACGTCGCAACTCGCCGTAAAACGGTACTTTGTGATAAGTATCACTTTAGAGCCGTGAAAACCCTTTCTTCATGAGAAAATATTATCACGGTGACAATTATCGTTCATGTGAGTTTAATTAGCAAGATTAAATATTATTGATATCAAATTAAAAAGGATTGAGATTAGCATAACAGATCTAGCCTGTATCCATCTCAATCCTAGTGATATTAAGTTTAACATTCAACTGGATTATTTGGATAATAATTTATTCTCATAATAATTTTATTTTATCTCTGTCATGCCATGCATGTAAGGTTGGAGCACCTTAGGAATCTTAACCGTGCCATCCGCTTGTTGGTAATTTTCCAAAATTGCCGCCACGGTCCGGCCCACAGCAAGCCCCGAACCATTCAGCGTGTGGACGTAATCGACCGTCCCATCAGCTTTCCGGTACCGAATCATCGCGCGCCGTGCTTGGAAATCTAAGCAGTTAGAACATGAGTTGATTTCCCGATAAACACCCTGTTCCGGCATCCACACTTCAACATCGTAGGTCTTCGCTGATGAAAAACCAGTATCACCCGTTGAAAGCTTGATGACGTGATAGGCCAATCCTAATTCACGTAAGACTTCTTCGGCATTATCGGTTAATTTTTCGAGTTCATCGTATGAATTTTCAGGCTTACAGTACTTCACCATCTCAACTTTGTGAAATTGGTGCATACGAATCAAGCCACGCGTATCCCGACCTGCGCTCCCGGCTTCAGACCGATAACATGGCGTCATCGCGGTAAAGTAGGTTGGGAGCTGATCCTCAGATAAGATTTCATTGGCGTAGTAGTTCGTGAGCGGGACTTCAGCGGTTGGAATCAGTGTCATGCCAGAAGATTCCACCGTGTAGACATCTTCCTTGAACTTAGGAAATTGCCCAGTCCCATACATCGTCTGTGCGTTCACCAGGTATGGCGGGATAATCTCATGATAGCCTTGCTTTTGCGTATGCAGATCTAGCATAAAGCTATAGACGGCCCGTTCCAGGAGTGCGCCGGCATCCTTATAGTAAACAAAGCGTGCCCCTGAAACCTTCGCAGCCCGGTCAAAGTCTAGAATTCCTAAACTTTCGCCTAATTTCCAATGCGCTTTGGGTTTAAAATCGAAAGTTGGAATCTCACCGTGTTTGCGCATTTCAACATTGCTATCTTCATCCGGACCAACTGGTACATCGTCAGCGGGCAAGTTTGGGAAGCGGATGGCTAAGTAATGCAAACGGTCATTGACTTCTGTTTGGGCTGCTTCAGTGCTCTTAATGTCCCCATTCAATTGCTTGACTTGTTGAATCAGCGCTTGACCCGCTTCGGACTGCGGATCACTTTGACCAATTTGTTCCGTCAATTGATTCTTTTGTTTCTTCAAACCTTCAACCTTAGTAATCGCATCGCGGTTTTGTTGATCTAGCTGTAGATATTCATCGACCTCAGCTGGATCAACCTTTCGAGTCTGGAGCTTAGCCTTAACCAGTTCTGGGTTATTACGAACAAACTTTGGATTTAACATACGAAAAACCTCCTTAAAATTAAAACGCCCCATAGTCTTCATCAAAAAGACTATGGGACGTCATTACCAACGTGGTACCACCCAACTTACTGCTCTACGAGTATATCGTCTCACCGCGACCTCTTAAAAACGAGGTCAAACGCTAAATGGCGGATTCACCCGTCCGGTTAACCAACTTTCAGCACCCATTGGCTCTCTGAATAACCAAACGAACTACTAACCCATTATGTTTGCGCTTTCATTTTACACCTATAATTTAACCCTCACTTGAATCATTGTCAATAGCTTTTTATCATCATTTTATTTTTCTATTATTGAGATAATCATTTATTGTGGTTTTAATTATTTCGCTGGGGCTTGAAATGGGGATTAACGAATTAGAATGACCATCGCTAAGGTACCAAAGGAGTAAATCTATTCATTAACTGCGATAGCCACCTAACCACAATTAAAAAATGCGCACCAGCAATTTTAGCCCGTACGCATTTTTATCACTTACCAATATTCAACTACGTACATCGTATCCCCATGAAGCGCTAGTTGCCAAGAATTGGAAAGTCTTCATAAGCAATGCGTGCAATGTTATCTGCACCAATTAATTCTAGTAGGTGACAAAGTTTACGTGCTTCGGCATATTTGCATTCGAATACCGCCAATCGAATTCTACTGAGAAGATGTAAATCATAACGGTGCGCATCTTTCGCAATTTTAATACTAGTTGTTAGATACTGTACAATTGTTTTTTTGCTTAATGTATCAGGATGTTTCATCCCTAAATAGCCAAGATTTACGTAAATTGCATTTTTAAGTAGCAGGTCATCTGGCGCATAGTGCTCGAGGCGCTTGATGACCTTTTTACCAACTTTCTGAGCAGTTTGCGGATCAAAAATATAGAGTAAATTATTTATGATAAATAAATCCGTCCGATTCCATTCTTTAAGAACGCATAGTTCATTCCAAACAGGTTTAACCAGCTGTGTTAGCTGTTCTTGTTGAACGCAATCAACATGGAGAAGCGCATTTAAAATTGGAATTAACTGATGAACATAACGAAGCTGTGAGGTTTCATTCAGCTTTTCAGCACGACGCAGCAGCAATTTGATTTGCTCCGATTGAGATGTATCAGATAGATGTTCGAAGTCTACGATCAGTGCTTGATCAGGCGGCAATTGATGGTCATTACGATAATCTTCAAAGTCAGTGACAGACACACCTAATCTTTCGATAATCCTAATCATGTCTAAATACGTAATATTTTGTTTACCGTGCTCAATTTCACTTATTGCACGCCGTGTGGTAATTCCATCAGCTAATTCTGTTTGCGTTAAGCCCCTATTTTTACGAAGCATTGCAAGGACGGTGCCAAATTCCATGGTTATTATCATACCTTTCTGTCTATGCAAGGGAGGGATAAGCGACAAAGTACTGATAGCTTGTAAATTACCATCATAAGTTAACAACTCAGTAGAAAGCGTTAAATTAAGTTTGGCTTTAATCTGTATTATTTAGATAGAATACGCATTATTACGTGACTACAAGGATAATAATTTTACGCTACTTCATTCAAGTTGCTTCAAATGGAACTCAATATCTTGTGGGGCTTTCCGTCTAATTTCAACATTTTAATTTGATTTTAATTTATTGTGCGCATATTGCACATTTGACACAGTAACACTTAAGTTTGAATTATATTAGAATTATCAATTAACAATTTCGGGAAACACATGAGATTAGCTCGTAGCAAAGTCAAAGAAACTCAAACTATGCGCTAAATAACTGTCTCAAATCTTAGGTGAAATCCAGTCATACGATAGTCAAGATTGTTCTCAATACTAGATATCGTATCAAGTCAAAAAATTGACTTTCAATCAGCCATCTGACGACCTCAAGGCAACGATTGGTATGTCACGTTTTCATATTAGAACGTTAAGGTATCTAAATAGGTATTCATTGCAGCCTTGGCAACACTAATAGTTGATGTTGCTAGTGCACTCATAGTTTTCATCATTAATTTATTCAGTATCAATCATGAGGGTTATCGCAGATTTTTTTGGGACTCATTATATGTTAAGGCTCAAAATAAAAGCGCAACCTCAACCATAATACAATTTGGCTATACAGGAACATACTGGTATGCAACGGTATTTAATATTTGTTTGTTGTTGGGAATGTTCGCCATAGTTACGGTCATATATTGGTTACTAGATAAAAGACAATCTTTGTCCAAAAATACAGGTCACAAATGAAGGCCAACTGTATGTACCTTTGGAAAATTGTCTTTCTTCATACTTGCTTACTCCTCAACTTTGTTGTATTTAACATGATAAAGCTCCACACAGCGCCAATTAGCATAATCACGGCCATCCACAGAAAACCAATGTTAGCCCCAAATTTATCATTAGCGACTCCCATTAAGGTCGATGCAAATACTTCAATTAATTGAGCGGTGCCATTCCAAATAGATGTTGCTCTACCCATAAATTTCTTGTCCACTCGATGCATTAGCACTGTATTAATAACCACTCGAAGTGCTGAGTTACTCAAGCCAAGGCTGAACGTACAAACATAGGTCAAGGGAATAACATGTGTCCAATATAATGTCAAAAGTCCTATAGTAGCTAAAGTAAAGAAAAAAACAATGATATTCTTATTTTTAAAGTGATTAATCAAGTATCCGGTGATTAATCCAGCAGCCAATCCTCCGACTCCATATCCCATATCCCATATCTGCAAACCCATATACCACACTATTGGCTCTTAAAACTGTTGACACGTAATCTGGTGATGAAACGTTAAAAAGCTGCGTGACTATTAAAGGTAAAATTGAAATAATTCCCATACTTAAGATTGACTTGTGCTTCCAAATATACGCTAGACCATTGGAAAATCCGGCTGATTCTTCATTTACCCCTTTATTAACAGGTGAGTCTGCCTTAATGGCTGCTACTAATAAGACTGCTGCCACAAACATAATAATATTGATAACTAGAATGATCATAAATCCAGTGTAATTCAAAATAATTCCCGAGATAGCACCAGCGGCAAACATGCCAACTTGCAATGACACTTCAATGAATGAATTGGCTGTTCCTAACAGTTCTTCTGGTAGTACAGCTTGTACATATCTTCTGGAGGCAGCCATATAGGTAATCCATCCGGCTCCTGTTAAAATCGCAAGCCCGTACATTGCCCATAGATTAAAGCCAGCGTATCCAATTACTAATGCAATCAAACTCATAGGTACCGCTCTACCTAAAAAGGTCCAAAGTATCACTTGTTTACGTGAAAACTTATCCGTCAAGCTACCAGCTAATGGTGACATCAAAAAGCCAGCCAACACATTCACGGTTAGGTACATGCCAACTAATTTGTTTGAATGCGTCGCTTGTAGCATGTACCAATTTGCCCCGACAGTCGTCAGCCCGACACCAAATCCAGAAATTATATCGGCCAGAAAGAAGTTACGAAATTCTCTTCTACCTAAAAGATTCGTTATATTCATTGTAAAGTCATCCTTTCAAGAACTTTGATACTTGCGTTTTTACGTCAGGCAAATTTTTTAATATGATGTTTGCTCTTTTTGCCTCGTATAACGCATTAGGATCATTAGAGATTGTATCTGGTCGATTAGCTTCTCCAACAACACTTACAATTAATTTCATGCCTAAAAATTCGCAGATATACTTAAACTGATCAATAATAACTTGGCCTTTTACCACCGGGTCATCACCGCCGACAATAATCAAAACAATTTTCTTACCTTGCATCGCTTCACGAAAATTAGTGTCAACTTTTAGACTTTTTGACCATCTGTCGATGAAGCTTTTGAGGATGGCAGGAATTCCGTACCAATATATCGGAGTTGCGAAAACAATAATTTTTGCCTCTTTCAATTGTTCGATTATGCCGTAATAATCATCATTCTGTCGTGGCCAGTTTGGCGCAAAGCGAAAATCTTGAACATCAAATATTTTTACATCATTTAGGTTTACTTCCTGATGCACTAGCCCCTTTAATACTAATTTAGCTAAAAGCGTTGAATTTGAAGGCACATGAGTTGAGGCACTAATTAACAGAACTTTTTTCGTATCGATATTAATCCCCTCCGTAAATGACTTTAAAATAATGACGAGTATGCCAAATAATTAATAAATTACTCACCGTCATTTAATGCGATAAGCTCATTTTACAATCGTTTTTCGATGTTGTATGATTGTGTACAACAATTCGTCAAAAGGGGGGATTTAGCTTGACACATGGGCAACTAATCAGAAGATTACGAAAAGAACGCGGCCTAACTCAGGCACAATTAGCAGAAGGAATTTCTAGTCGCACTACCCTTTCCACATTAGAAAACAATAAAACTGATGTTAATATAAATACCCTTTTTAGCTATTTGGATCGTTTAAATGTATCCATTCAGGAATATCTATTTTATTTCAACGACAGTTCTAACACCGAAAAGGAACTAGCAACCAAATACTTTTACGATAATATTGTGAAAAAACGTGATATTGAAATAGAACAACGGATTTTAGATTATCAGTCTAAATATAAAGATTCTAAGGATTTTTATTACTGCTGTTTGTCTATTGAGCTAAAACTCTTCTTGAATAAAAAGAAGGATAAAACTGTCTTTGACGTCAGGGAAGATACAGAGATTATCAAAAAATATTTGGAACGGGTTACGCAATGGGGACATTTTGAGATGTCTATCTTTGCTAACTGTCTATACATTTTCACCAGTGAGTATATTCGAGCCACTTTTACAATCCTATTGAAAAGAACTAAGATTCTCAGCAAAATTGATACTTATCAAAATGACATTTCCATTTTTCTCAATAATTGCATCGTACTGGCACTCGAAAGAAAGAATTACCAAAATGCACGTTTCTATATTCAACAGCTTTATCAAATATCCGAGAAAACACCTCGTAAAGCTTATGACAGAATGATGTGTGCTTATTACCTAGCACTTCTCAAACAAATTAAGGGCGCTAATGCGAACGTTGATAGTACGATCAGTCATTTTAAAGAACTCGGTTTTTCTGAGCACGCTGAAATGCTTGAAAATTTACGGGATAGATTACTGTCTTCGGGTAAGCAATCCATCGCTTAGTGATTAAACGGAAAATCGTCGCTCCAATCAACCCCATCACCACGCAAAAACGCGTACCAGCCATTCCAGCTAGTACGCGTTTTTGACAACACTTATATTTCGAATTTATGCCTTAACCTTACCAGTCTGGTTAGCAGCATCGATGAATGCCTTGAATAACCCTTCTGGACGGTTAGGACGTGATAGGAATTCAGGATGGTATTGTGAGGCAACGAAGAAGCGCTTGTCTGGTAATTCAATCACTTCTACGAGACGGTTGTCAGGTGAAGTTCCAGAGAAGACCATGCCCTTAGCAGCCATCGCTTCACGATACTTGTTGTTGAATTCATAACGGTGACGATGCCGTTCCATGACGACTTCTTCGTTATGGTAAGCCTTGGCTGCAACGGTACCAGGCTTCAACTTGCAAGGATAAGCACCCAAACGTTGGGTCCCACCCATGTCTTCAACGTCTTCTTGGTCTGCCATTAAATCAATAATGTTATCTGGCGTGTTTGGATCGATTTCAGCGGAGTTCGCATCTTTCAAGCCAAGGACGTTGCGGGCAAATTCAACACTGGCCATTTGCATCCCCAGGCAGATGCCTAAGAATGGCACGTCGTTTTCACGGGCGTACTTGATGGCCGTAATCTTACCTTCAATCCCACGATCACCGAAACCACCAGGAACTAAAATTCCATCCGCATCGCCTAATAATTCTTCGACGTTGTCAGGTGTGACGTCTTCAGCTGAGATCTTCTTCAAATCAATGTCAGCGTCATCCGTATATCCCGCATGCTTCAAAGCTTCAGTCACTGAGATATAAGCATCTTGTAAGGCCACATACTTCCCGACCAATGCGATTTTAATCGTCCGTGATAAGTTTTGAACGTGGTGTTCTAATTCGACCCAGTCGCTCATGTCGGCCTTTGGTGCTTGTACGCCAAAGTGGTCTAAGACGATTTGATCCATGTTTTGCTTCTGCACATTCAACGGAATCGAATAAATCGTCTTCACGTCTAAGGATTCGATGACTGCTTCCGGTTCAACGTCACAGAAAGACGCAATCTTGTTCCGCATTTCGCGGGTGATTGGTTGTTCCGTCCGCACGACCAGCATGTTTGGTTGAATCCCGTAGCTCCGCAATTCTTTAACAGAATGTTGCGTTGGCTTCGTCTTCATTTCACCAGCTGCTCGTAAATATGGAATCAGCGTCGTGTGAATGTAGAAGACGTTGTCAGAGCCCAGGTCGCTCTTCATCTGCCGTAATGCTTCGATAAATGGCAAGGATTCGATATCACCGACCGTCCCACCGATTTCAGTAATCACGATATCGGAATCCGTCGTCGTACCAGCCCGCATGATTTTTTCCTTAATAGCATTCGTAATATGTGGAATGACTTGTACCGTTGCCCCTAAATAGTCGCCCCGCCGTTCCTTTTGAAGAACTTCAGAATAAATCTTACCGGTCGTGACATTTGAGTATTTATTAAGGTTAATATCAATAAATCGTTCGTAATGTCCAAGGTCTAAGTCAGTTTCGGTCCCATCATCGGTCACGAAGACTTCACCGTGTTGATAAGGACTCATCGTACCAGGATCAACGTTGATATAGGGATCAAACTTTTGAATCGTGACCTTCAAGCCCCGGTTCTTTAATAAACGCCCTAACGAAGCAGCGACGATACCTTTACCAATGGATGACACAACGCCACCAGTTACAAAAATATATTTGGTCATGTGATAACTCCTTAAAGATTTATTTCGTGGGGTGGTATAAATAAAGAAAGCTCCCTATTTCAAACAGAAATAGGGAGCTTAATCCGATCGTTTGTCTCAGGTATTTCTACCAGAGAGCCCAAATAAGATAATACAAGGAGATTCACCTTTCGTCAAGGGAAAATCCTGAAAAGCTTATTTGGATTCGTCTTCATCCTCGTCATCGTAGTCGTCATCATCATCGTCATTTAACTCTGATAATTGACCTTCGATGCCATCTGGCAATGTCTCATCAGCAACGTCGTCATCCGTGTCATCAACCCCAGCAAGTTCATCATACTTGCTGCTTGCTGAATCATCGTCATCGTCGTCCTGATCATCATCGTCATCATAATTGTCGTCATCTTCGGGATCGTCGTCATCATAATCGATCACGTCGTCATCATCCCCGGCGTCAGCCAAGAAGGCGTTGACCTTCTTACGCTTCTTGCGCTTTGGCCGATCTTCATCTTCGTCATCATCCGTATGGATAACAGCTTCGTCAATGGATTCAAATGGGTACCATGCACGCAGGCCCCACATATTGTCACCGAGCGAAATGAAACTACCATCGATATTAAGATCGGTATAAAATTGTGATAAACGCTCCCGAATTTCTTCGTCGCTTTTACCTAAATATGATTGCACAGCGTTGGTCAAATCGGCAAAAGCCATCACATCACCATGTTGTGATAAGATTGCGTGAGCAACCTCGATTAAAGATAATTCGGACTTTTTTTGTCCATCAAATTGTTTTAGTTCCAAACTGGTGCACGTCCTTTCCACAGTTTATAGTACATCATACCAAATTAAGCCGTGAATTGCAATCGCAACTTGTAGTTACCAAGTAGTTGTTCCCCGGCGTATAAATCGTAATCCACATTCACTTCACCAGAAAATGGCCGCTCACGTAGCCGAACCCGTAACATCGGCGTCACGGTCTCAACTGGTAGCATGCCCATCGGTGTCTGGTAGTGGGCCCGCACCCGTTTGCCATTCGAAAAATGTAACCGCAAGCGATTCTCGGCACTGCGAGTTAAGACCACGTCACCATTCGTCGCTAATTTGATGGTCACTGGAATCGGATCAGGCTCGTCATCATTGACTTCCTTGTAGCGCAAATAAAACGCGCCGCCCATTTGAACCAGTTGACCATCAACATCTAACGCATAGTTGGCCGTCTCACCATCTTGGCGCGCCCGCGTCTCCAAATGAATGGCGACTGGAACGCCAGTTGTTAAATCATCCATACTTGGACCTCCCGTTATTTAATTGAAATGACACGCTGAAGCGCCCGTCGCGGATCACCGTGTTATCGTCCCTTTATATCCTAAAACTTCCTGTTCAATTATAAGCCATTCGCACCGAAATAACTAAGAATTAACCTAAGAAATCCTGCCCACGGTTCAGCGCCTTATCCACCCAATGACCACCTCAACGGACTGCCATCCCGTGGGTTACGCCTCTCAAGCTCCGGGTACTGGGGTCCCACCAGCCGTCATCAACTAAAACAATTGGACCGACCCAATGCAACCGCTTTGCATTTCTAGTATAATTAATAATGATACGGGCAATGATGGCGGTTCAGCCGCCCATTGCTTGGTAATAGCGACTAACGGGGTGACCTTTGTGACAGAACCAACCATTGCAACTTTGAGTCAAAACTATGAACCGGCAGCGATGCTCGATAGTTTTGCGTATACGAACGCCTTACTTTGGCTGACCGCCAATCGACAGCAGCCAATCGTCCACTTCTGGCAACTGCAGCCAACCGTGATTCTCGGCTTACTAGACCAACGTTTGCCACAGTTACCGGCTGGGCTCGCCTACTTGCGCCAGGCTGGGTATCAGGTGATGCTACGCAACTCTGGGGGCTTAGCCGTCGTGGCCGACCCCGGCGTCCTGAACGTGTCACTGTTGCTTCCCGCCGAACGCGACCGCTATTCGATTACCGAAGCTTATCAACTGATGGTCGATTACGTGCGGGCAGTCTGGCCGACGCTCAAGATCGATACCGGCGAAATCACCCAATCCTATTGTCCTGGCGATTACGACTTGAGCATTGCTGGCCGTAAAATCGCTGGCATGTCACAACGCCGAACAGCCGACGCGCTAGTCATCATGCTATACGCCAGCATCAATGGCAATCAGACCGCGCGCAGCCAACTGATTCAGCAATTTTATCAGCTTAGTCTGGCCGGCAAGTCAGATTCACGTTTTCCAACCGTCGACCCGAACGTCATGACGACGGTCGCGGAACAACTCGATCCCACGTACACGGTCAAACAAGCTCAGGCCCAATTCGTTCATGTACTCGCCCAGGACGGCACGGTCGATTCAACTAGTCTCCCGCTCGTGACCGAGGAGCCGGAATTTCAAGCCCATTTAAGTCAGGCCTATCGCCAAATGCAACGCCGCCAACAGCGCTTGCATCATTGAAACCTTGAAGCCTTGAAAAAATGAAAGACTGAACGACTGAAAAAAATGAACCCTTGAAAAAATGAAAGTCCGAACAACCGCAAGTCTGCAAGATTGAAAGACTGAAAGAAGGAATTAATTTGGCCTATCGTCAACAATTATTACCCATGGAGAAAGTTTTCCGGGACCCCGTCCATGATTATATTTATATCCAACATCAAGTTATTCTGGATTTGATCAACACTTCAGAGTTCCAACGTCTGCGCCGCATTAAGCAACTGGGAACGACTTCGCTAACTTTCCACGGCGCCGAACACTCCCGCTTTGGTCATTGCCTCGGCGTTTACGAAATCACGCGTCGAATCTGCGATAATTTTGAACGCAACTATCCGACCCACACTCCTGGCGATGGCGGCTGGGATGACCACGAACGACTCGTTGCCCTGTGTGCGGCCTTGTTACATGACATCGGTCACGGCCCCTATTCACACACCTTCGAGCACATTTTCCACACGGACCATGAAGCTTTGACGGTACAAATCCTCACCTCGCCAGAAACAGAAGTCAATCAGGTCTTGCGGCAAGTCTCACCAGATTTTCCTGCGCAAGTCGCTGCCGTTATCCAAAAAACGTACCCGAATCCACAGGTCGTTCAGATGATCTCAAGTCAAATCGACGCTGACCGCATGGATTACCTGCTGCGGGATTCCTACTTTACCGGGACCAACTATGGTAATTTCGACCTAACACGGATTCTGCGGGTCATGAAGCCCTACGCAGGCGGAATCACGTTCGCGATGGAAGGTATGCACGCCGTCGAAGACTACATCGTCAGCCGCTTTCAAATGTACATGCAAGTCTATTTCCATCCGGTCTCACGGTCAATGGAAGTCATCTTAGACCGGCTGTTAGAGCGGGCCAACGACTTGTACCAAAGTCACGCGGCGGATGCTGAAGCGACGCCGGTCATGTTACTGCCGTTCTTCAACAATCACTTTACACTACATGATTACTTACGTTTAGACGACGGTGTCCTCAACACTTATTTCAGTCACTGGCGCGATAGTCACGACCAAATCTTGGCCGACCTCGCCACCCGGTTCCTAGATCGGCGGCCACTAAAATCAGCACGGGTCGATACCACGACGCAGCCGCTGATTCCGGACTTACAGCGTTTGATCGAACAAGCCGGATTTGACGCCCACTACTACACGGACACCAACGACAGCTATGATTTGCCGTACGACGCCTACGATCCGAAGATGAAGAAACCCCGGACGCAAATTGAACTGATGCAAAAGGACGGCTCGCTCTTAGAACTGTCGACCGTCAGCGATCTGGTCCGGGCAATCACTGGCAAGGTTTCGGGGGACCAACGTTTCTTCTTCCCGAAAGAAATGCTCAGCGAAAACGCCGACAGCGATTTATTTAAACCCATTTATCAAGAATTTCAGCAATACATTTTGAACGATCGCCTGGTCGTTCCACACTAATTTTGGAGGAATCAGTACATGTCAGTTAAACTTATTGCCATCGATATGGACGGCACCTTGCTCAACGAACACAGCGAACTCAATCCCGCGACGATTCAAGCCGTCCGTGACGCCAATGCTCAGGGCATCAAAGTCGTTATTTGTACCGGCCGACCATTGAGCGGCGTCACCCCATTTCTACAACAACTGGGTATCGCTGGTGAACACAACTATGTCATCACTTTCAACGGGTCGATGGTCCAAACCATCCCTGGTAAAATCATCACTGGCCTGACGCTTTCACACAATGACTACATTGACATCGAGACGTTAAGTCGCAAGCTCAATGTGCATTGCCATGTCGAAAGTGAAGACCACATTTATACGGCGAACCGGAATATCAGCCCGTACACGGTCGGCGAAAGCTCACTCGTCAATATGCCGATTCGCTACCGGACACCTGAAGAAATGCGGCCAGACTTACCAATCGTCAAGTGCATGTTCATTGACCATCAGCCGTTACTGGATGCGGCCATCAAGGCACTACCAGCGGACTTCTCAGAACGATTTACCATCGTGCGCTCAGAAGCCTATTTCTTGGAATTCATGAATCCGGAAGCTAGCAAAGGAAACGCCCTACGCACGCTTGCAGACCACCTTCACCTGACCGCGGATGAAGTCATGGCAATCGGGGACCAGGGGAATGATCTGAGCATGCTCGAATACGCCACACACAGCGTCGCGATGGGCAATGCCATTGATGAAGCCAAACAAATCGCTCGCTACGAAACCAAGACCAACGTGGAAGACGGCGTTGCACACGCGATTCGGACTTGGGCGTTGGCTGAATAAACTGGGTAATCGGTGCCAAGCGGCATGTTCGGCGAGCTGCCTGAAACACGCCACCCAATTGACAGCACCCGTTTGAACGCGTCTAGCAGGCGTTTAACGTCCAATACTCAGATGTGATGAGCAACTAATTATCGGTTTGAAAATAGGACTTCAAAAAAATCGCTTCAAGAATTCGATTGAATTCTTGAAGCGATTTTTAGTGACTAAGCAACTCGTGCCAGATTCTGAACCTCATCGGTAATCCTGGTTATTCAAAGACTTAAAGCTTAAGTCGTTGAATGATCAATTCAGACCCACCAGACCGTTTTATTCAAACGTCCCGCTGGCACTGTCTTCCTTGGTCACGTTACCACTATCGGGATAGTAGCGATACGTGTCAGTGACGGTCTTAGAAGCCGAACTAGACGACTCATCCGCCGCATACACTGCGGTGATCTGGTAATAATCACTCGTCTGCTTAGTGATATTGAACTCTGTATCTGAAGCAAATGTGACCCCAGCGGCATCCTGAAATTGCTTGATGATGGCCGAAGTCGTTAACGTCGACGAAGAACTGCTCGACGTGCTACTATCTGACGAACTCGTGGCAGTCGATGAAGACGAGCTGGTACTGTCCGTACTGCTCGTTGCTGAATTTGAATCAGATGAACTGGACGACGAACTTGAACTAACAACGGTGGAACTCTCACTACCGGAACTCGTTGATTGCGACGCCTCATAATTCATAATGGCTTGTTTCATTGCCAAAGCTTTCTTCTGTAATTCTTTGATGACCGGATGGGAGACTGAGACCCGATCCAGCTTATCAATATTGGCCTTCGCAGTGGCCAAATCATGAACACTCAAATCATCGCGGGCGGCATTATAATAACCATTAGCTTGCTTAACAGCTTGATACTGCTTGACTAACTTCTGACGCGCAGCAATAAAGCTGGCATCAGTGGTGCCGTCATAGCTACTTAATGTCTCAAAATAGCCCTTAGCTAAACTCAATTGGTTATTTTCAAGCGCTTCTTCGGCTTCTTGATAATACTTTAAGCCCGTTGCGAGATTTTTGACCGCCGCATTCGGATTAGCAGCACTAGCTAACGTCTTCCGAGCAGCGGCGATTTTTGTTTGCGAAATTTGCTGATCAGCTTTGGTTAAAACGGCCGTTGTACTATTATTAGTAGCGGTCGTGGCCGAACTTGCGGTTACGCCTCCGGTATTTTTGGCACAGCCTGATAGTGTGATGAGTCCAATCAGAACCATCACAATCAGTGGCCAAGACGATCGATAGGCATGATCCACGGCAAACCCCTCCTTTTTATCATCCCTCATTATACCATTAATCGCGATGACGTTTTTTTCAAAGCTCTGAGGTCGAGCATTACTAAACTAACCGAACTAACGCCAGCACGTAACCAGCCGTTAAAAGCAGTACCATCGCAAGGTTCGACCAGCGATACATGACGATCAGTGCCAGGTACTCCCGAAACATCGCGAATGGCAAGTAATATAGCGGCGTCCGGGCCCCAATACCCGTCAAGTTCAGGTGGAGCTGACGGGCAAAAATATTGGCTCTGAGTACGTGATAGCCACTCGTAACGATGACCGCGCGATAAAACGGATCAGTGCGGACGAGCAGTGCGTGTGAAAACTTCAGATTTTCAATCGTGGACGTCGACCGGTTCTCCTCTTGAATCGCATCGCGCGGAATCCCCGCAGCGACCAGGTAGCGCCGCATCGCGGTACTTTCGGCCATCACCTCATCATCTCCCTGACCACCAGAAACGACGATGGTAATTGGCTGGTGGTAGCGGCTCCGTTGCGCATGGTAGTACTTAGCCGCGGCCTGCAACCGGAAAGCTAAGGTCCGAGTCGGTTGGCCATTGGGCATCAAGCCAGCGCCCAAAACAATGATGTGGTCGATCTGACGCCGCCGTCCCATCCGAGTTGTCACACATGCGACCAGATAGGCGATAAAGCTAAAGGCAAAATACGCCGTCAATAGTAATGCTAAGCCCAAGAGCTGCCAGACGCGCGGCACTTGCCACAGCCAAAAATTCAGACCAGATAGCACTAACATCAACAGCAGGATCACCCCCACGATTGCGAGCAAACTGTAATGTAGCGCCCAGCCCTCCTTGCGAATCAGCCGGTAACTATAGCGCACGAAACTGATAGCTACGATTAGAATCACAACTGGCAGGAGCGTGTACGCCAACACCTTCGCCCCAACTAGCATGAATTGCCACGCGGGGCTGGCCTGGGCACTAAACTCCTTGTAAGCGCTTAATAAAATACCGATAATGGCCAGTAAAAATAAATGGCCGGTCAACCAGTGACGGCGGTCCGTCAATTGCAACGTCAGCGCACTGACGAAGGCTAAACTGCCCCAATAAAATGGTGTCATGGCAACCACCCCCTATCTATCCATTGTACCCATTTTGCGCCAACTTACCAGTTATTTACAGGTGGTGAACACTGCCGGTTGAGTTGTTGTGAATCATGATTAAAAAACCTGTTAGTTGGTTTGTTGTTCGTCTGCATTTGCTCACCTAATCCGACTTCCGGGGCCGGCTGACAATTGCTGGAGCGCAGCCGACATCGATTTGAACTCACGCAGAAACCCACTGCGCAATTTCAAATACGAGTCTTATTCTAAGCCGGAAGCAACCCACTTCCGACTAAGAATAATTTGGCTACTGAGCATTGTCAGCCAACCCCTACAGTCGGGAAGCCGTTCGAATGGCAGATGAACGACCACCTATCTTGGTACAATTGACCATTACATACTAGGAAACTGGTCCTTCAGGCGAACTATGAATTAGTATCGATAATCATTTGGTGGTATTTAAATACCGACGAGCAGGCCTGAAAGTTATTCACTTATTTCAATAACAGCTAGTCTGAGATTAGTCGATAAAATTACCATCCGGTTGGAAGTGAAGGCTTTACCATCTCAGTTAAGTTAGAAAAGTTCTGATAGTCTATCGCTTTAAAATGCGAAGAAGACAGCTTAAGTATTGCTGGAGCCTATCTTACCGTTGAATGTCAAATGTCTGTCTATTAAAAACCAGCGACCAGTTCATAAAAAGTTGAGTCCGCACATGTCCGCCTTTCGAATACCATACCTGGAGGCCGGTGTAGGATGCTTCTACAACAGCAGGTTTACGCTAACTCGCCTTGTTACCAGCGGTTCTCAGCTGGCTGCTTTTTAACTTGGAGATCGACACATTTTAATCATTTCCGCTCAGAATCTAAATAGTCGCTTCAAGAACAACTCATTCTTGAAGCGACTATTTAGAAAGCAATTTATATTTAACGCATTAATTTTCTTCGTTATGGAACCGATTCTTAAATAATGGGCTAACTGGTTTATTTTCGTGGATAAACTTGATCGCTTGACCCATTAATTGACCAACTGAAACTTCTTCGATCTTGTCGATACGTTTTGAAGCTGGCAATTCGATTGAGTCAGTCACAACTAACTTCTTAATTGGTGACTTTTCGATCCGTTCGATGGCTGGACCAGAAAGTACAGGGTGGGTACAACTTGCGTAAACTTCCGTTGCACCGGCATCAACTAAGGCCTGTGCACCTAACGTGATCGTCCCGGCCGTATCGATCATATCATCGATCATGATGGCCCGTTTGCCCTTAACATCACCAATGATGTTCATGACTTCAGCAACATTCGCCCGTGGACGCCGCTTGTCGATAATGGCAATTGGGGCCTTCAGGAATTCAGCCAATTTACGTGCCCGAGTCACACCACCGTGGTCAGGTGAAACGACCACAGCATTCTCATCTAAGTGGTGGTTCAGGAAGTAGTCAGCTAACAGTGGCGCACCCATCAAATGGTCCAATGGGATATCGAAGAAGCCTTGGATTTGAGCAGCATGCAAGTCAAGTGCTAAAATCCGGGTTGCACCGGCCGTTTCCAGCATGTTGGCAACTAACTTAGCGGTAATTGGTTCACGAGAACGTGCCTTCCGGTCTTGCCGTGCGTACCCATAGTAAGGAATAACCACGTTAATGGTCTTAGCACTGGCCCGCCGAAGCGCGTCAATCATAATCAATAATTCCATCAAATTATCATTAACAGGAGCGGAAGTTGACTGAATGATGTAAACTTGATCACCACGAATACTTTCCTCAATGTTAATGCGAATTTCGCCATCACTAAAGCGATCGACCGAAGTCTTACCTAACTTGACCCCAACGGCGTCCGCGATTTTTTCTGCCAATGGTTTATTTGAATTCAAAGCAAAAATTTTTAACTTTGGATCAAAATACTGTTCTGACATAATTTCCTCCATTCGAAAATTTATTACTTACTAAATAATAGGCATTTTGCTAGTGAAAATCAAGTCCCAACAACGGCGCAAAAATGCGTGAGACTGGGCTGGAAGCACGACTTTCGCCGATTGACGCCCCTTCACAACTAAAGATTAAAGTTTCGTGAGCGCCATTTCTAGCCCTTCAGTACCTCATGAAGCCGAAATGGTACCGCTATCAGCTATAGTTGATAGAAACAACTAGTTCTCGATAATAACTCAGGCCCAATTGATGCACCGATTATCGATGGTGGTCCAGATAGTTGACAACATCTCGGCCCAGGCGCTGCATGCCCTGATATTGTTGTTCTTGTTGGCCATTTTGCGCCATAACGACGATACTATACGTCCCATGCTTGGTTTTAAAAATCGCCGCATCATTTTGAACGCCCTTATCCGGATACTCACCGGTCTTGTTATAGACAGTCGCATGCTTGACTAAGGCGGGCAGCTTACTGTGATTACGGCAGCCCTTCAATAGCGTCAGCATCTGCTTATCATAAGTCTTGCCTAACAACTTGTGCCGGTAAACGCGGGTCAAAAAACGCGTCAAGTCACCGACTGAAGTGTAATTATCACGACCCTGTTCAAGTGCAGCCGTGTCTAACATGTGTCGTTGTAGTACCGTGTGCCGAAATTTGAACTGCTTAATCGTTTTATTGATTGGTTTGAACCCGCCGGCGCGGTCGATCAAACGATTCGCCGCGGCGTTATCTGAATTGTGAATCATCAACTGCAAGTCACGCCGATCCTGTTGCGTAAGCCGCAACTTTTTCTGTTGTACCTGCCGATAAATCGTGAGCATCACGAAGACTTTGATCGTGCTTGCAGACCGTTGCCGTGTCACCCGTTGATTACCAGTTCTCACCGTCAGTCCCCGTTTCTGGCCTAAACGAGTCACTTTAACTGACCACCGGCCGCCCAGTGGCTGTAAGTCGCGTTTGACCAGTCGTTTGACGGCTGCCCGTTCATGTTTAAGCGACGTCGCTTGAGCAGTCACCGCCCAGTTCAAGCCACCGAGTAGCACCAGCCCACAGATGAGTCCCCGCAACCACCGTTTCATTTGCATTCCTTCGCCTCCAAATCACGCTCGTATCACGTTTCCACGCTAATTATACCAACTTTTACGAGAAATAGACACGCACTCACCATCAATATTTTTATACGAAAAAGAGCCATTCAAGCACCATCGTGTGAATGACTCTTACTATCGATATCAATAAATTTATTTCGACCGCCGTTTGCGTCAGGGCTTACCCCCCTCACCGCTACAGCCAATCGTGATATTACATGTTTTCTGGTTCGTGTGGTAACCGGCCCCAGAAGTCCGGCTTGTTGGTCTGACGGGCCCGGGCAATCGCCATGTCATGGAAGTTGACATCGTCGGTGATCGTCGAACCGGCCGCGATAAATGAATGGTCCGCCACTTCGACCGGCGCAATGATGTTGGAATTGCTACCGATGAAGGCTGAGTCGCCGACATTGGTATGATGCTTGTTGACGCCATCGTAGTTGACGAAAACGACCCCACAACCAACGTTAATATCTTGACCTAACGTTGCATCACCCACATAGGTCAAATGACCAACCTTAGTCCGTGCACCGATTTGGGACTTTTTGACTTCAACAAAGTTCCCTAAATGTACGTGTTCGCCGATTTCAGCTTGTGGCCGTAAATGACTGTACGGGCCAATATTGCTATCAGCATGCATGATTGAATCTTCGAGGAAGGAGGACGTAACACGAACTCGGTCTTCGATGACCATATCATGAATCTCAGAATGAGCGCCGATAAAACAATCTTCGCCAATCGTCGTCTTGCCCTTAATCAGGACACCTGGTTCCACGATGGTATCCGCACCAATCTTAACGCCAGCATCGATGTAGGTGTCTTCAGGATTAATAATTGAAACGCCATTTTCCATATGCTGTTCGTTGATGCGCCGTTGCATGACCTTCGTTGCTTGTGCCAATGCGGCGCGAGTATTGACCCCCATGGATTCGTCAAAGTCATCCATCTGGTAAGCGGCAACCACGTCACCCTGGTTCTTCATGATCTGAATCACATCCGTCAGGTAATATTCACCCTGCGCATTGTCATTCGTCACTTGATGTAAGGCGGCAAACAGCTTCTTATTATCGAAGCAGTAGACCCCCGTGTTGATTTCGCGAATTTCTTGTTCTTCCTTAGTGGCATCTTTTTGTTCAACAATCTTTTCAACGATGCCTAACCGGTTACGAACGACCCGGCCATAGCCTTGAGGGTTTGGGGCTTGTGACGTCAAAATCGTCCCAGCAGCACCCTTGGCTTGATGATATTCAAATAATTCTTCAAAAGTTTCAGCTTTAAATAGCGGCGTATCACCACTAACGATCAACGTCATCCCGTCGGCGTCCTTCAACAATGGTTCAGCCTGTAAGACGGCGTGTCCCGTTCCAAGTTGTTCAGCTTGAACGGCATATTCAGTCCGGTCGCCCAAGGCTGCTTCAACGTCTTTGGCACCGTGACCCACGATCGTGACGATGTTGGCCATGTGTGTGGCTTCAACTTGGGTCAAGACGTGGTCGACCATTGATTTACCACATACCTGATGTAAAACTTTGACTAGCTTGGATTTCATCCGGGTCCCTTTACCGGCGGCCATGATGATTGCATTTTTGGTTGTCATTACAAATTTCTCCTTAGTCCTCAGATAAGTCAATCATATCAAAAAAACGCTTGGGATAACATACTCGGCTAGGCTTCCGCACCGAAAACTTTTTCCAAATAATTCCCCGGAATGACCTTGATGGCCTTGTCACTATCACTCACGTTGGTCACTCGTAATAACGACGTGTAGTCATCGATTAAACGATTGCCGACGAAACTTGCTTCAGCAAAAACAGTGATACCAATCAAATTAGCGTCAAATTCTTCAATCAGCGTCTTCATCCCGTTGATCGTGCCGCCGCCCTTCATGAAATCATCCACGATGAGCACGTTGGCACCTTCCGTCAAACTCCGCTTAGAAAGTTCCATTTTCTTGATTCGTTCTGAAGAACCAGAGACATAGTTCACGCTCACTGTGGAGCCTTCGGTAATCTTGGAGTCATTACGCACGATGACGAATGGCACGTTGAGATAAGTTGCGACACTTTGTGCAATCGGAATTCCCTTGGTTGCCACCGTCATCACGGCATCGATCTTCTGGTTCAAATATTGAGTCGCAATGACCCGGCCAACTTGGCGTAAAATATCGGGTTGCCCCAAAATATCTGACAAGTAGACGTAACCCCCAGGTAAGACCCGGCTCTTGTCCGCCACCTTAGTCGTCATTTCTTCAATAAATGTCTGCGCTTCTTCCTTTAAAATATATGGGATGAAGCGGGCGCCCCCAGCAGCACCGGGAATGGTCTCCAAGATTCCTGTTCCCCGGGCCTGAAAAACCTTCTTTAAGATCGTTAAATCTTCACTGATCGACGACTTTGCGGATGCGTACCGTTCCGCGAAGTATGTCAATGAAACTAATGTATGGGGACGTTCCAACAAATAACGCGTCATATCAATCAAACGTTCGCTTCTACGTACTTTCATATCTTCCACCTCAACCTAAATCATCATTTTTAAAGTCTATGCAAAATGATAACACAAACGTTCGGAAATAGGCTAACTTTTTAACACTTTTTTACTAAACCATCGGAATTTCTTAATAAGATTGCCAATTATCTTGTCTGTACAGCTCAGATTTGGCGAATTCGAGAACAATAAGTTTGGGCGACTTAATGGCGTGATCGTTCTTAAGTTCAAAAGCAGCCAGCTGAGGCCCGCTGGAAACGGCTCGAGTTTACGTAAACTTTCAGCGATAGAAACGTCCTATACCGGCCTCCAGGCATTTCTGACAACGCTGGAACGCGATGGACACAGATTTAAGCCGAGAACCCACGC
Organism: Lactiplantibacillus sp. 30.2.29; assembly: GCF_018991255.1. Lineage (NCBI taxonomy): Bacteria > Bacillati > Bacillota > Bacilli > Lactobacillales > Lactobacillaceae > Lactiplantibacillus > Lactiplantibacillus sp. 30.2.29. Next base: position 86,755 of record NZ_JAGYGU010000008.1, read on the forward strand.
CTTAAATACTGGTCTTTCACTAACCAAGCACACAACGCTTGCTAAGTGAAATTTCATCGCTGAGCATTGTCAGAAACACCTTCCAGCCTGGATGGTATTCGAAAGGCAGACACTTGCGGACTCAACTTTTGATAAATTGATCGTTGTTCCTTAGTCAACGGTCATTTGATATTCAACTGTAAGACTAGCTTTCAGTAATCTCCAAACTAGCTTACTTATGTTTTAATTCTGGTACCAATCGATACGCTTCCGAACCATCACTGTCCTTCGAATTATTCAAAGCACTTGGAGCCAACAGGCGTATTGGATTCTCAGTATTCAATCGGAGTTTGCCAGGCCTTGATTAACTAGATCATTGTTTAAGAATAGGTTGAGCGTCTTCAGCCCTTTTGTTCAACCTAACTATCCGAAATTAAGATTTTTATCTAAGCTGAAGTTCAAACAAAGTATTATTTTACAATATAAACTTCAAAAATCCTTGGCTTACCACCAACCATAAATTGAACGACATCCTTTTCCCAAAAAGGTAAAATATCATCCTCAAAACTGTCCATTATTAAACTTTTTAATTTTGGCTTTTTATTCATGAAACGCCCATATTCATTTATTATTACTGCAATTTTTTGATTGGGTATCCAGCTCAAGTCTGTCATCCAATCTGAATAGGCAGCAAAGCCTGCATAATCAGGCATTTTAAATTTTTTACCCATAAAATTCAGATATTGACGAAATGTGCAAATTTTTTTGCCAGGGATTGTAACAACAAAATAGTTTAAATCATTCAATCGTTCTTTCAACGACACAAGCTCAACTTTATCGACATAAGAAATGGTGTTTTTTTTCATTGTTATTACCTCATTTAACTTTCACAAAAGAAGCATAGTGATTACTCGTATAATATACATGCCCTTTGCTATCTATCAAAAAACGTTCCGCATCTCGAGATTTATTCGGTACCAATAAATCCATCTAGATTGTGTCAGACTTGTCAATTCAATTAGTAAGTTTATACCTTACCAGCCCAATTTTTTTATTTTAGGATAGGGTGTAACCACAATTCCGTAATATTTCCATCATCATCAATTCCCATTATAGTGCCTGGAAAAAATTCCACATAACTACTTTTAAGAGAGTTATTTTCTCCCCCAAATCTAAGCCAACCGTTGCTTATATCGTAATCAGTTTTCCATGAGTTTGCATCAGTTATCCTCTTGCTATCGCCAGGATTTATGTCTTCATCCAAAACAACTTTACCTTGATGGGCTTTCGGAGGTATCAATATACTCGATTTCCAATTAAAATTATGATGAAATCCCCAAACTTGCGTAGACTCACTGTTCTCCGAATCAAAACCAATATATATATATCCCACTAAAATAGTTATATCAGAATTTACACTTGGTTCTGACACAAACTCATGTGAGCTTTCTAGATAAATCAGCCTTCCAAAAGTATTAATTTTTGATTCAATGACTTCAAACATGTATTTTCCTTTCTACTCAGTAAAATTGAAATGTACAATTTTATTTGTATCTAAATCTACTACCAGCTCCCAAAAGACTTAATTAACTAGATTATTGTTTAAGAATAGGTTGAGCGCCCGCCCTCCAAAGATGCTAGCAGTTTTGCTCCAGTTTTCCTGCATTTGTTCCACTCACTAGTATCTTTAAGCGCTTCTTTACACCAAAGTGCCTTATTCTTACTCATATCATCTAATCTTTCATCAATGCTCAGGAATTGCTGATACTGTTTTGTAGTTATCCAAGCATTTTCAAATAATTCCTTTGCATAATTTAATGTAATATCAGAAAAATCCGAAGCTAGTTCATCAGCAACCGAAAAACCTTTTAATTGTTTGATCTGATTCTCTGGAGACATTGAAAATTCTTGAAGATTCTCGATAACTCTGTCATATAACATTGTCAACTTTTCTACATCTTCAGTCATCATTTCACAACCTTCCCATTCGTATAAATCCTAATAATTCCATGTTCTGGAGAAGAAACTTCATAATAAGGTGAATCGCCATGGTGACCACCACCAGGGTGATAATGGTTTCACCCTCATTTACCAAACCCGAACCACCAAAAAATTTTCCGACTGTATTCGTCTCAGTATTCTGCAGCATTAAATTTCTCGTGGCAACAGCATCATCTATTGATAATATCTTATGCACCATATTTACTCCTCTATATTTTGATAGAAGATCTTTGTTTGCTATATCGTTAAACAGATTTAATATCCACTGCCCTCATCAGCCTCAAAAATTTGAATCCAACTTAACTAATAGAAATATTGTGAATTTATTCATCTTGAAAATCTATCGAAAAAATCTTTCCAAAAATCACAGACAATTTTACTCTTCCATTACGATAAAAATATAGTTGGTTTTCGTTTCTTTTCAATTCGGAAATATTGTCTAACTCAATGGACAGTATGTTCTGATCTTTGTAGCTCAAAAAAACATTACATTTCATTTCATACGTGTATATGAACAACGTCAATTTGAAATCACTTATTTTTCTTCTGTATAAAACTTCTCCATCATCTATTTCGCCCGTTAAGCTTTCAGATTCTGACCAGAACAATTCTAACAAATCCAAATCATTATATTTTGTAAACACTTTTATTACGCTCCTATCACAAACGGGAAGTTACAACACAAACAAAAAACTAGCCGTCCCCCAAATTCCCAATGAATTCCAGAAACGACTAGTAACATTTTAACGTATCACAGCGACCTGCTTAAATTCCGCAGATTGCCCGTTTTTAATCTCATATCACCGAACAAAAACAGCCCAACTAGCTTCCGACCCGAAGCCGCTGATAGACCAGCGCAGCAAAGTAGAACAAGCATTCGATGGCCGCGATGAAGAAGCTGACGGGCAGGTTCGTGATGTAACTTAAGTACAAGCCCAACCAGACGCCAATCAGTGCAAAACTGATTGCGAGGAAGATCATCTTGCTGACGGTGTGCACGAAGTAACGCGCCGCCGCAGCGGGTAACGTCAATAGGATGAAAATCAGCAGTGACCCCACGATTTGGGCGGCAACGCTGACACTCATTGCAACGAGGACTAAGAAGACTACTGAGATGCCAGTCGTCCATAAGCCGCTCACCCGGGCACCAATCGCATCGAAGGAATCAAATTTGAGTGGCCGGTACAAGCCCAACATCACGAGTAAGACGATGGCCGACAAGATTGCGACCCGAATGACATCCGCGCTGGCAATCCCAATCACACTCCCAAATAGAATGCTCGTCGCATAACTCGAGGTCTGATTAGATAGCGACAGGAATAGGATCCCTAAGCCGATAAACAGTGCGGAAATCGCAGAAATCGAGGCTTCGCGCCGTGATTGTTTCACACTCATCTGCCCCACGATGACCGAACTGATGACGGTAAAAATCAGCATCCCACTCAGTGCCGTCCAGCCCATGAAAATCCCGAAAGCCGCTCCGGCAAAGCCGATTTCAGACAACGTGTGGGTTAAGAATGATAGGTTTCGGGCAATCACAAAGACCCCGATCGTCCCACAAATAATCGCAATAAATGTCCCAGCCAAGTAGGCATTACGCATGAAGACTAAACTAAACATTGACATTCGTGACCTCCTTGAGCTGTTCGGCCGACATATCAGCGATGTTGCCAAACTGTTGCTGGCCCGGTTTTAGCGCCAAATAATGTTTGGCATACTGCTTCGCTAATGGTAAGTCGTGCGTGACAAAGAAGACCGTAATGTGACTCGTCTGGTTTAAATTCTGGACTAGATCTAAGAGTTCGTACTTCATTTCGTTATCGAGACTGGCCGTCGATTCGTCCAAAATCAAGAGTTGTGGTTCCTGGACGATGGCTTGGGCGAGATAGGCCCGCTGCTTTTCACCACCAGAAGCCATACCAAGTGGGCGATGGCGTAACTTTTTAAGGTTGGTGACTGCTAACGCCGTTGTTACTTGGCGACGCTCGGCCTTCGACAGCCACGGCTGCCACCCTTTCAAATTCAGGCCGACAAAATCCTCAATCGTTAGTGGATATTCTTGGTCCAAATTACGAAATTGGGGCACGTAGCCAATCTTGATGGCTTTTTTATTCGGATAATAGGTGATTTGTCCCGCTGTTGGTTTCAACATGCCGAGCAATGCCCGAATCAGGGTGGTCTTGCCGACCCCATTCTCGCCAATCACGGTCAAAAAGTCGCCTTGTTCAATTTTAAAATCTAAATCTTTAAACACCTGGTTGTTTGGAAAACTAATTCCAAGGTGTTGGACGGCAATTAACGGTTCCGTCATAACACTACCCCAACTTTCTCAATTAAAGTAAATCGTAATGATTACTATTTTAGTTTACCTGAAAGCCATTATTTGTCAATAGGGCCACTGGTACTATTTCAATCGTCTGGAAAGCGGATCCATCACCGCAGCTTCAAGCTTAATTTGCAACTGACGCCCGCCACATTTTTTCAAAATAAAAAGACCTAGCTATTCTGAGCAAGGTCTGGTCATCATTATTCAATTAAAAGTCCTCACGCTAACTCAAGCCAACTTGTTCTCGCAAGAATTCATCAACAACGGCTTGGTAGCGGTCAGGATGCGTGCGAATTGCTTCCACGTGGCCCGCATCTGGGTCGATGTACACCCCCTTTTGTTGTGGCAACTGGTTATACAGCGCATGGGCGTTTCGGACGGGAACGGTCTGGTCCTTGGACCCATGAATCATCAAGATTGGCAAACCACTCGTCAATACTTGCTGTAAAATGCGGCCGTCTTTGAAGCCATAACCCGCGCGCACGTGTGCCAACTGATTTGCGACCGGCATGATTGGATAAGCCGGTAGATGGAATTTGTGGGTTAGCCGGAACTTGGCTTCATCGTACAAATCCGCATAACCACTATCCTCAACGATGGCTTTGACGTTAGCAGGCAGTGGTTCCCCGCTGGTCGCCATCACCGTGGCCGCGCCCATCGAGATCCCCATCAACACAATATCAATATCAAGGCCTAACTGGTTGAGCGCCATCGTGATCCATCGTTCATAATCCAACCGATCCAACCAGCCATAACCAATCGTGTGGCCCTGACTGTCGCCAAATGCCCGTGCGTCCGGCATCAGCACATCATAGCCCAAACTCATGAAAATCCGCGCATACGGAATCATCTGTTCACGTGAATGTCCAAGACCGTGCGCTAAAATCGCCAGCCGTCCCACCGTTTTAGGGTTAGGAATATAAGTTGCCGCTAAGTTAAGGCCGTCAAATGACTGAATCATCCACTGTTGCTTCGGTTGTTTCAAATACCAGAAATTTTCAATCTCCGTATTTTCAGCATGCGACCGTTCCTGCCCTTTCTGCTTCTGAGCATCACTCACATGCATGGCAAACTTGTACGCCACTAACCCGCCAAACAACGTTCCTGCATAGGTTGCGGCACCCACGACACCTGCTAGCTTTAATCCGAATTTCGTCGACTGCTTCATCCCAACACCTCCGTTACCTTTTATTTAAGCATAATCCAGCCAAAATTGCTTTGAAAATTGCTCAAATTATGATTGTTCGTGACCGGTTTGGGACATATTGGGTGCGGTGGGTGGCTGAATAGGGCGTTTGGGATTAACCATACTGCGGGGAGTGGTGCCCATCTCTGCCGCATTGTCGAAACGTGTTCAGCCGAACTGGGTCTCCGGTTAGCTACGCCCCGACGCCAAGCGGATAACCCACCGCTTAACGCCGGGGCTAGGCTAATCCTCGACCCAAACCGTTCGACTTCACACTCTTTTAAACGTGCTCAGGGCCGCTGAAGCTTGTGCTTGCTACGCTAGCGGACCAATGCTCGACTTCAACCCGCGGCCCCTCACACTCTTTCCGTCAAATTCACCGGTCTAACCAAATAAACCTCACGACAAAAGCCCTTAAGCGAGTTATAAACGCGCTGTGCCCGTGACTGCTTTCGGCAGACGCCGAACACCGTTGGACCCGTGCCACTCATTTGAGCGGCGTCCGCCCCAAACGTCAATAACTGCTGCTTGATTTGCAAAATCTCTGGATAGCGCTTGGCCGTAATCGGCTCCAACACGTTGCCCATATTGGCAAAGATCGCCTCAAAGTCTTGGTTGCGAATGCCTGATAGCAGTCCATCAATATGGGGATGCGCTGCGATTCGGTCATAATTGACTTGCCGTAAGATATTCGGCGTGGAAACGCTGATCTTTGGCTTTGCTAAGACAATCCACATCGGCGGTAATTTAGGCAACGGCGTCACGACTTCACCCTTGCCAGTGACGTGCGCCGTCTGACTGTAGACACAATATGGCACGTCCGAATCGACCTGCAACCCTAGCCGTGCTAACGTCGCTAAGTCTAATCCTAACGACCACATGCGGTTCAACCCGCGCAGGACTGCCGCAGCGTCCGATGAGCCGCCACCCAAACCAGCCGCTACTGGAATGGCCTTTCTGATTTTGATTCGCACACCCCAATCAACGTGACAATACCGTTTCAACACACTCACCGCTTGAAAAGCTAAGTTACGGCGATCATTCGGTAAAAAGCCACTATCGGTGACGACCTCGATTCGATTCGAATTCAAGGATTCCAACATCACGTAGTCGGCCAGATCAACCGACGTCATCACCATATCCCACTCTTTGTCACCATTTGAATGCTCAAATAAGGTATCCAGCCCTAAATTAATCTTGGCTGGTGCTTTTTCAACGATTTGCACGCGTCTCACCCTCTTCCATGACCGCGATTACCCGGGGTCGCTGACTTACTTTGATACAATTATACTAATATCAAGGCAAAATAAAAAGACCTTGCTGGGGGTCTTAATATTGAGAATTCACGAGACGCGAATTAAGCTTCAGTTGTTTCATCGTCAAAAGCGATTTGAACGTTCTTTGTCAGAACATCGGTATAACTGTAGGAGACCCGTTCAAATGCGTTTTCTTGTTGATCTAAATCTACAACAAATACGGAACGGTAAGTTTCTTTTAACACACCGTGGCGTTCAGTTGTCTTCTTGCGGCCGGCCTGGGCAACGACCTTCATGCGTTGGCCGATCCGTGAGTCAAGTTTATCTTTAATTGCAGCTAGTGAAATTGGCATTGAGAATCCTCCTCATGAAAGACACTATACTAGCTTTTCACAAAAAAGTCAATATTATATCACAAGGTTTTCTAATGTGCAACCATTTTATAACAGAACAATCTAGAGTAAATCAGCCTGATGACATGCATCCGTCAGCGTGATAAATTCATCGACCGTTAGCCGTTCTGCCCGAATCTTCGGGTCAATGGCCGCAATCTCAAGCGCCTGCTGAATTGCCGTCTTGGTGTCAGGTTGCTTGCCAAATAAACTTTGCAGATTGTTCCACAAATTTTTTCGGCGATGGGCAAACCCAGCTTTGACCACCTTGAAAAAGGCTGCTTCGTCAAATGGTACATGGGTCCGCGGTGGTAACGCCGTCAACTTCACAATTGCTGAATCAACGTTCGGCGCTGGGACGAAGACAGTCCGCGGAACGACCATCGCCATTTCAGTAGCCATCCGATACTGGACCGCAATCGTCAGCGCCCCATACGCTTTTGTCCCTGGTTCCGCTGCTAACCGGTCAGCGACTTCTTTTTGCATCATGACCACGATGTTTTCAAAAGCAACGTCGCCCACCAATAGGTTCATCAGAATCGGCGTTGTAATGTAATAAGGTAAGTTGGCGACTAGCTTCAACGGCCGCTCGTTATCTAAATGTTCACTGATCATCGCTGCCAGGTCATCCTTCAAAATGTCTTGGTTAACGACCGTTACATTGTCATAATCAGCTAGTGTCTCATCCAAAATTGGCAGTAACCGCTCGTCAATTTCAAACGCCAAGACATGGTGGGCTGCACGAGCCAAATATTCAGTCAACGCCCCAATCCCCGGGCCGATTTCAATCACATTATCATTGGCGCCAATGTCCGCCGTTGCAACAATATTGTGTAAAACGTTCTGGTCAGTCAAAAAGTTCTGACCCAGGCTCTTTTTAACTTGTAAGCCGTACGTGTGCATAATGGCCCGCGTGCGGGCGGGATTAGCAATATCTAAATCTCTACTCATAGTTACTCCTCTGTCGTCAGTTGATTCACCGCCGCCCAAAAATCAGCGGGCTGAATCTGAAATAGTTGCAGGCGTTTGGGTAATTGTTTCCCATTCACGTAGCCAATACCGAGCCGCTCGCCTAGTTGTTCACGCCGTTTACGGGCAGTCGGGCCCGCCAACAAGCCGGCCTGAATCAGGTCATGTTGCGTGATCAACGGTTGGGCCTCATCGACTTGTTCGGTATACAAATGGGCAAGTGCGGCTTGAATCGCTGCTGGACTCGCATGTTCCACGCCCAGACTGCCACCAGCCTTAGTTGGGACTCCCGCTTGACGCGGCAAAAAGGCGTGTTTGACCCCCGGAACGGCCGCCGAAATCGTCTTGCGAATCCGCTCCCCTGAAAAATCTGGGTCGGTAAACACGATCACGCCCCGACTTGCCTGTAACGTCTTAATCTGGGCCAACGTCGCTTCTGAGATGGCTGAGCCATTCGTTTCCAATGTATCTGCATCAACGGCGAGGGCCAGACGTTTCGTGTCATCCTTGCCTTCGACGACGATTACTTCTTTAATCTTCTTCAATCTTAAAAAATTCCTCTGCATTTTGATAAGTTTGCGCCGCAATGGCTTCCGGCGTCATTTCACGTAACTTGGCAATCGCTTCAACCACATAGCGCGTGTACCCGGGTTCGTTCTGCTTGCCACGGTATGGTTCCGGCGTTAAATAAGGGGCATCCGTCTCCACTAGCATTGAATCCAAAGGCGTCTGTTTGACGGATTCGTGGACTTCATGGGCATTCTTGAAGGACGCCACCCCACTGTAAGAGATGTGCATGCCTAAATCCAAGAAGCGTTTCAGCCATTCCGGATCACCATTAAAACTATGCATGACACCACCCGTATCACGAATGTCAGCCGCCTTCAAAATCTTGTACGTATCTTCAAAAGCATCCCGGTTATGCACAGAAATCGGCAGTTGCATGTCTTTGGCAATCGCGACTTGGCGTGCAAACACCTTTCGTTGCACGTCTTGTGGCGACGTATCCCAATGATAGTCCAGGCCAATCTCACCCAACGCAACGACTTTTGGCTGTTGTAGCTGGTCAATCAAGACTTTTTCCGCTGCCTGATCATAATTCTTGGAATCTTCTGGATGCCAGCCCACGATGGCGACGAGCTGTGGATAGGTCTCCGCCAGTTTAATCGCATCGGCGTTCAGTTGTGTATTCGAACCAACGATTGCCATTCGCGTCACGTCAAGGTCAGCCGCTTGTTGCAAGTAACGTGGCACTTCCTGGATAAATTCTTCGCTATTTAAATGGGTATGAGAATCAAAAATCCGCATGTAATAACCCCTTTTCGACTTTTGTTATCTTAGTTGATTTTACCATGGGACGCAAGTTTTCGGAAAAGAAGCTGGTAATTCTAAAATAAAAAAGCCTGGGTTCCCCCAGGCTTTCAAACACAATTAATGACGTACACGTCGCCAATACAGCTCCGCGTACACCACCGTCATCACGACGACCACGCCTAACATGTATACGGGCAATGCCACGATACTACCGTTGTGGAACCAACTCATTAGGTACGTTAGCACACTCACTAGCAGATAATAACCCAAGCTAAACCAGCCACTGGCACTACCCATCACCGTCTCATAGCCAATCAATGCACGATTCAACGCATTCGGCAAGGTGATGTTCAGACCTAAGAAGGCCAAAAAAATCCCAATCAGCATTCCAATGATGTGATTGCCAACAGCGCTCATCACCAAGCCAACCGTCGCTACTAAACTCAATCCCAAGCCACTTAAAGCAACCTGCATTGGTGACCAATAGTTGACAAGCCAATTCACTAGCAACGCACCCAGCAGACTGGCCGTAGCTAAGACTAAACCGAGACTACCGTATTGCACAGCACTAAAGCCAAAGTACGTTTCAAATATAAACGGCGCTTCAGCGTAATAACTAAACAAAATACCATTAATACCACTAATCAATAAACCGTAACACCAGGCCACGGGATCGTGCAACAATCGTGAAACGATAGCACTTTGTTGCCGCCAAGAGGCCACTTTGACCGCTTCTGGCCGAGTCTCCGGTAAGCAACAACCTACGTACAGCAGTATTGCGACTGCCATCATGCTCAAGATAGAGAAGACATGCTGATAGCCGAACACAGTCTGGACGCCACCTCCGATGAGTGGTCCGAGGGCGGGCGATAGTGCCATGGCTGCACTCACCTTAGCAAATATTTTTGCACCAGAAACACCTGTAAAACTTTCACGCATAATGGTCTGTGTCACAACCGAACCAGCACTAGCACCGAAAGCTTGAATCAAGCGGCAAACCAATAACCAAGTAAAGCTTGGACTCAGATATAACCCTAAATTACCAATCAAATAAAAGGCTAATCCACCTAACATGGCATCACGTCGCCCGCGATAGTCAGCATATTCCCCCCAAAAGAGCACCCCAACTGCAAAAGCCACAAAGTAACTGCTCATGGTTAGTTGGCTGTGGCTGGCGCTAACGTGCATTGCCTGACTGAGTGCTGGCAAGATTGGCGTAAAAATTGATTCACTGATTTGCGGGAATCCCACTAATGTGATTAACAGTAATAATGATGGCACTTGTTTTTGGACGTTTTTCATTTAATTAAGTCTCCTAAATTTAATTAATTTGCGGAAAAACGTCCTTTTCCATCTACGGAGACGCATACGAGAATCTGTTCATACTTCATATGTTCTCACCTCATTTCTTGTTCGTACTACTGTACGGGAGATTAACCCATTTGTCAAAAACAACTGAAATAACAATTAAATTACAAACAAAAAATCGAGCTCACTGTTTCAGTGCGCCCGATTTTTTATTCAACATCTAGTTTTAATTACGAAATCAATGATCCGTTGACCATATTATCTGGCACGGTGATCAATTGGACCTTACCGTCGTGTTCTGCAGATAATAACATGCCTTGGCTCATCTCACCACGTAACTTCCGTGGCTTCAAATTACCAACAATGACAACCTTCTTACCAATCAATTCTTCTGGTTCTGGATACCACTTGGCAATTCCAGACAGAATCTGACGGTGGTCAGCGTCACCTGCATCTAGCCGGAATTGGAGGAGCTTGTCAGCACCCTTCAACTTCTGGACCGTGATAACTTCCGCAACTTTTAGTTCGACCTTATCAAAATCATCAATACTGATTTCTGGTTTGGTCAAGTTTAAGTTAGTTTCGGCTGGATTCCAACCTTGTTCGACTTCAGCTTCATGCTTAGCAGCTTCCATTGCTTTACGTCCCTTCTGCTTGTCGGACTTCGTCATCTTAGCCTTTAAGAAGGCAATTTCTTCATCCACATCAACCCGTGGGAAGATTGGTGTCCCCTTCGCAACGACTTGGGCTCCGGCTGGTAAATCAGCGAGTTGTAAGCCTTCGATTGCCAAAGTGTCCACATCTAAGCCCAATTGGGTGAAGATTTCCTTTGGCGCATGCGTCATTACTGGACTGATCAAGCTAGCGATAACTCGTAAACTAGCTGCTAAGTGGGCCATCACACTTGCCAACTTATCAGCGTCCGCCGCGTCGTCGCTCTTAGCTAATTGCCAAGGCGCCGTTTCGTCGATGTACTTGTTCGTCCGGCTGACCAACTTCCAAACTTCACCGAGTGCATCGGATAAGTGCAAACTATCCATGCAAGCGTTGAAGTTTTCGATAGTCGTGGCTGCAGTGGCTTCCAAATCAGCGTCAAATTCAGTGACACCGGCCTTGAAAGCAGGAAGTTTGCCATCTTCGTACTTATTGATCATGGCAATCGTCCGGTTCAATAAGTTACCTAAGTCGTTGGCCAAGTCATAGTTGACCCGCGCCACGAAGTCTTCAGGTGTAAATAAGCCATCGTTCCCATAAGGCATGGCCTTAACGAGATAATAGCGCAGTGCATCGAGACCATAGCGTTCGACCAAGGTTTCAGGATAGATAACATTACCCTTCGACTTGGACATCTTGCCATCCTTCATCAGTAACCAGCCGTGGCCGAAGACCTTCTTTGGTAATGGTAAGCCGAGTGCGTGTAAAATGATTGGCCAGTAAATCGTATGAAAACGCACGATTTCTTTACCAACCATTTGGACGTCAGCGGGCCAGAACTTGTTGAATAAGTCCTCTGAATCACCCGTTGCATAGCCTAATGCGGTGATATAGTTCGTCAATGCGTCGATCCACACGTAGACCACGTGCTTAGGATCACTCTTAACGGGCACGCCCCAAGTAAAGCTGGTCCGTGAAACCGCTAAATCTTCCAGACCAGGCTTGATGAAGTTGTTGATCATTTCAGTCATCCGATTGCTTGGTTCGATAAAGTCAGGATGTTTCTGATAGTAATCTAACAACCAGTCCGCATACTTGCTCATCTTAAAGAAGTAGGACTGTTCCTTGACCAATTCGACTTCGTGGCCGCTTGGTGCTTTCCCACCGATTACTTTGCCATTATCATCGCGGAAGACTTCAGCTAACTGCGTCTCAGTGAAGTATTCTTCATCGTCAACTGAGTACCAGCCTTCATATTCACCGAGGTAAATATCGCCATTCTTCAACAAGCGGTCAAAGATTTCTTGAACCGCGCGTTCGTGATAATCATCCGTCGTCCGGATAAACTTGTCATTAGAGATTTCGAGTAATTTCCATAAATCTTTAATTTGTTTAGCCATCCCATCAACGTATGATTTAGGATCAGTATTCAATTTTTCTGCTTTTTCTTCAATCTTCAGGCCGTGTTCATCTGTCCCGGTCAAGAAATAGACATCGTAACCCATCGCCCGTTTGTACCGTGCAAGCGTATCACACGCAATGGTCGTATATGAGTTACCGATATGTAATTTCCCCGAAGGATAATAAATCGGCGTCGTAATGTAATAAGTTGGTTTTGTTTCTGCCATGACGTAAGTTCCCTTCAAACTGGTTTTGATCAATCGTTAAACATGTCTTTATTTTAAAAATCCATGAACAAATCACACCGTGTGTCAGACGATCGTATTTATCCAAAATAACACACGCTAGACACAATGTGTAGAATCTCTTATATTGTATCATATTTCCTCTGCAGATTAAGAAACGATAACAAAAGAGTTGCTCATACCACTAAGACCTTAGCGCAACGACTGCTGAGCCGGACGCTAAGGTCTTAGATTATCTTGTTCATGAAGTTCAGCCAGGAGCCAATGTCCCCGCAACTGATTATTATGGAGACTTGATGAACTGCCATATTGCACTAGCACGAAACCGTGGTGACTAACAATCATCAAGCGGCTCGCCTGGTTTTCTGTGTATTCAACCTAAAACAAATCCAACTGATGCGGTCCCAAATCACCGAATGAAACGCCGAGCAACTCTTTCAACGCCATCGCGTTATCTGCAGCGTCGCCACCAGCATTGTTGTTGAAGATGACGCACACTTCATCAGCTTGAGCTTGCAACTGTTCCACCGTTTGTTTGAATTCGGCCAGCTCAGCATCACTGTAGCGATATAAGGTGCGTTGGCTGCGCCAGTTGGGCCCCTTAGCAGACCAGCCCTGTTGATTGCGACCATGTAACCGCAACAAGGCCAACTTGGCATTCGTCACGACGGGTTCAAAGCTGACGCCATCGTTCATTGCGTGGGGTTCATCGACGACGACGTGAATCAAACCCAGGTCGTGGAGGAAGCTGAAGACGGCATCCTTGACACCATCCTCATACCAACTCTGATTACGAAATTCAACTGCAATCGGCACGCCGGGCAGCCATTCCACCATCCGCTGAAGATAGTGAAAATTCCGGTTGGAGCGTTCAAAGAATGGCGGGAATTGGAACAACACGGCTTTGAGTTGGTGATGCTGCGTCAGCGGTTTGAGCATCGCGCGGTATTCTCGATAGGCTGTCTTGAGTGCATCCATCGAGACGCCTTCATCGTAAGTGTCGTGCAAGGTCATGACTTGATTGGCTTTCAGAATGAACTGAAATTTATCTGGTACCGCTTTTTGCCACTTCTTGACCGTCGCGACCTTGGGAATCCCATAAAATGGCGTGTCGACCTCAACCACGGGTAACACACCCGAATATTCAGTTAAAGTCAACTTATCCGTGCCACCGAGTAGACTGGGGTGTTCCGTCCAAGTTGTCAGACCAATCGTCATCATTAGACTTGCACCTCCTCGAAGAAGGTCGTTGCATCTTCTTGGACCATTGTGAAATCAAATGGCAGTTGCAACGGTTCAGCGTTAACGGCGAGCACTTGGGCTTGCGGGTTACGGTAATCGATCAAGCCAGCAAATGGATAGACCCGAAACGACGTCCCACAGATGACGACCAGGTCCGCTTGCTGCAAATACTGAACAGCGCGTTCAATGTTTTCAGGCGCGATTCCTTCATCATAGAGCACCACGTTGGGCCGCAAGTAACCGCCGTCCGCTTGATGCGTGGGTGCCTTCAAATAGTCCTGCCAATCTACCGACTGACCACACTTCGTACAATATACTTGGTATAAGTTGCCATGAAATTCCACCAAGTTGGCCGTCTTCGCCACCACATATAAATTATCGATATTTTGAGTAATCACGCTGGCGCGCCCCTGCTGCGTCAGGGCCGCCATCTTTTGATGGATGACATTCGGTTGCGCATCAGGATAATATAAATTTGATTTTAAATACTGATAAAATTCCGTGGGATGGCTCGCTAAAAAAGCATGGCTTAAATAATACTCTGCATTATGATGTTCCGTATATAAGCCGTTTTTCGAGCGATAATCTGGAATCCCAGACGGCGTCGAAACGCCCGCACCCGTCATAAAGACAATGTGTTGTGCTTGCTGTAATGCTGTCTGTGCTACTGTGTCGTTCATCACGACATTCCCCCAATCGAATCACCGTAACGTATAGGGTAAGTTCATTTCTTGGAACAATTCCTTGACCGTCTTGTCGTACACTTCCTTGAAGAAGGCATCACTCTTCTTTTGCGCTGGTGCTGGTAGCACAAAGGCATTCTGGCGATCACTCTTGTATAACCCAATGTACGCCCGGGTATGCTTGTTTTTATCTAATAAATCTGAATGGTACACATCAAATAGTTGGCGAACTTCTAGCCGTTCTTGCCGTTCACTTAAGACGCTTTGGACCGTGACAAATTCAGTGCCATGCAGGACGGGTAAGTGCCAAGCCGTCATCTGGTCATCGAAGGCCTTGAACAATTTGACGACGGTCCGCCGCATCGCAAATGGCGTATCGACAGGCTTCTTGCTAATCACCGCGTATAATTGTTGTGCGGCTGGCCAGGCTTGTGGATAGGCCTTAGCGACCTGTTGCTCACGTTCAGCAGAGAGTTCCCCGTTGAAGAAGACGAGCAGGTCAGTCAACGTCAATAACCTTAACGTCATCATGGCATCGGCCTTATCTGGTTGTTCAGGGTCAATGGTCGCCGCCACGCCCTGCATGTACCAGTCCTCGATTTGGTCGTCGATCAAGTCATGTTCCCGTTGTTTGCGCACCACGAGCACATGGCTGACCATATCGTAGAGTTCCATGGCGATCGCCATCAGTTGTTCATCGAGTTGTTCGTCACGCGTCGTTAAATTAAACGTCACCTGCGGAAAACCTTGTAATAGCAAGAGCAGATGCAACAATTCATGCGACGCCGTGTAATTTGGGGCAGTCACGTCATTCACGCGAACTGTCAAATCACCATTATCCAGAACTTGTTGTGCTTGGTCGTGCCGAACATAGCCGACCTGGTCTTCACCAAAACTAACACTAATATTGCCTGGGTACAGGGAATTGGCAGTGCTTAGTAAGTCCGTTACCGTTTGATTTAATTTAATTTCAGTCATCAGTCTCTTCCTTTGCTTGTCGCAACTCGGTAATGATACGTTGCGTCGTTGCGAGATCTTGTTGTGGCGCTAATTCGAGTCGTTGTAAAACCGTCGACAACTCATCGTCGGTCGCGCCAGCCGCCATTGCGAGTGTTTTCAATTGTAAGTGCATGTGGCCCTGTTGAATCCCGGTCGTCACGAGTGCCCGTAACGCTGCTAGGTTCTGCGCTAGCCCAACGGCGACCATAATTCGTTCCAAATCACCCGCGCTTTTGACGCCTAACAGCCGTTGGTTCAATTGGGCTAATTCGTTGATTTTGATTGACCCGCCAACGATTCCCACTGGCAACGGCATTTCAAGTTCACCGTGAAGGATTTTACCGTTAGTCATCCATCGACTCATGCCACGGTACTGACCGTTTTTGACCGCATAAGCGTGGGCACCACTTTCAAGCGCCCGCCAATCATTTCCACTGGCAATTGCCACTGCATCGATGCCGTTCATGATTCCCTTGTTATGGGTCGCCGCACGGTAAGGATCAATGTGCGCGACCATACTTGCCGAAGCAATCTTTTGCGCCACCAGCTCGCCGGAATAGCGTCCCGCTTGGAGTAATTCGACTGGAATATCGCAAGCGGCTTTGACCAGGCTAGCGGTCGCATAATTCGACAAGATGCTCATCAACGAATCCTGCTTCGTCATCACGGCAATCGCTTTGGACACGGCCTCCAGCATACTATTGAGCATATTGGCGCCCATGGCCTCTTGAACGTCAACGAAGAGGTCAATCGATAGGTAACCCTGACCGAGGACCCGCGGCCGAATCCGTCGTGCGCCGCCACCCCGTTTTTCCAAACTTGGATGGGCTTCATTCGCCACGGTCAACAACGTGGACGCATGCTTGGTCACCATCGCCGCCACCGCAGCCGGATCGCTCACCTTTTCCAAGACAACTTGTCCAATCATTTCGCGCTGATTCAGCGTTGTGGTGATGCCACCGCCCCGTTTCATGATTTTAGCGCCATTGCTAGCCGCCGCAATCACGGACGGTTCTTCTGTCACCATTGGCACGATTCGGTTGATACCATCAATCACGAAATTGACTGCTAAGCCCATTGGTAGTGGATAATCAGTCAAATAGTTCTCAATAATCTCGTGGTGTTGCGGGACATAATATTGCTTAAATAGTGCCTGTTCAGCGGGTGTCAAATGGGCCTGTTCCGCGACGATTGCGACGCGTTCATCCCAATTTTTTTGGTAAAAGTGTCGAAAATCTGCTGTCATATTCTCATTCCATCCTCTTATTTAGGTTACTGTGCTAGGTGTTCAGAAATAATGCCTTCGCGGACGCCACTCTCAGAGAAAATGACGCGGTCGCTATCGAGCATCTGCAATAAGGTGACAAGTGGTAACATGCCACCAACAATAGTATCCGCGCGGTCGTACTCCATTCCGGAGATTTCTTGACGACCCGTTTTAGAGCGCGAGAGTAAATCTAAGAAGGTATGAAAGACGGTCTCGGTCTTCAACCGGTAACCATGGATATCTTCGACCTTAAGTTTTTGTTGCCTGCGCCGATTGATGCGCGCCAAGGTCCGATTGGCACCCCCTAGTAGAATGATTGGATCATGTAACGCTTCCGATAACCACCAAATATCCGCGAGCCGATTGCGTAAAAACATTTGGGCACGAAATAGACTGGCAGACGGCACCAGGTCATCGAGGCCAAATTGTTCAGATAGTGTCACTGCACCAAACGGAATACTGATCAGCTGCTGCTTACGCCCATTTTTGACTAAAATCAGTTCACAACTCGCGCCACCAGTGTCCAAAATCAGACAATTATTGATGACTAACGAATTGGCAACCCCTAAGTAGTCGTAGTAGGCTTCATCGTCACCAGACAGCACCCGCAAGTCTAAGCCAACTTCTTGCTTCACTTGGTTCAAAAAGGCTGTCTGATTCTCAGCCATCCGAACTGCCGCCGTGGTAATGCCAATGACATCCGTATCCGGCATCTTCTCATAGAGTCGCCGAAAGTTCAGCAACGCTTTGATCGTACGCTCAATTGCAGCTGGCTGTAAGACGTGTGACGCCCCCATTCCTTCAGACAAACGGGTATCTTCCTTGACCCGCTTGATTTCTTGAGCGGTGCCATTGGCGTGCAACCGACTCACCGCCATTCGCGCTGAATTGGAACCCAAATCCACAATTGCTAAGTTTCTCATAACACCACGCTCACTTTTCGCTTTTTGGAATATCGATTAGCTTTATTCTAACATTTATGCGGTCCCACGGGGGCTTCTCGCGTTAGATTGTGCACAAAAAGATTGTAAGACTATCAAAACAAACGTCACTAGGGTTGTGGGCTAGTGACGCTCGTTGGGAAGGTTTAAGAAAATTATGCGCCGTTCCAGATTTGGTCGACTAGCTCTTCTACTTCGCCCTGTGTCCGTTCATCACGGTCATCCTGATACAAGGCATACAAATGAAACGGGTCCAGAACATTTTCTGGATAATCCTGAATTTGCTTAAACAATCGGTTGAACCCAGCTAGCTGATATTTTGAAACTTGAACTTCACAGCCCGACGCTGCCCCAAGCTGAGATTGGCCCGCCGACAATACCTTTTGACGCTGTGTACGGTCGATAATAATGGTGGGTAGCGCTTGATTGTCGCTAATCATCGTCACTTTTGATAGCGCACTAACGCCAGAATAAAGAAAATCAGCGGCAATCGTTGATGTCGGAAATTCAGCAAACTGCACACGATTGGCATTTTGCACGGGTGAAGTTAGGAATGGCGCGATTTGCTCAAACAGCCGACGACTATTGAATTGACAAGCATAGACGCGGTCCTTAGTCTCCCCTAACGCCTTAAGCCAACCACGTGCAACGAGTTGCTTAGCTGCCCGGTTAAACGTCACTCGATTATTAATATTGACCTGCTTACCAATCGTATCCGCAAATCGTTGGCCACTTTTAATTAGGAACCGATCATTGGCCGTGCTAAACGCAGCGAGTTCAGGTCGCGTCTGTGCGTGCTCAGGACTGCGTTCAAAAATCAACTGTGCCATAACGAGGGTCAGCGCTAGTCGTTGCTCAGCAGGGGCTAGCTTGTCTGGGGGCAGCACTTGTTGTTCAGTGACCAGCCCGGGCAATAAGCGCGTTCCCATGAACGGAAGAAACATCTCACCATCGGAAGTCATAAATGGCAGCAGGTGTCGCAAGTACTCACGGCGTTCAACCGTAGACAGTTGCGTTGCTAGCAATACGATTGGCGTGTTCGTTGATTGCTTAATTTGCGGAAACAACACCACCGGCCGCAGTGCGCGCTGACCATTGTAGACCAAGAATAAGACAGCCTGATCAAGTATCGTTCCCTGCACAAGCAGTGTGTTTTTTTGATCAGACGGGCCCATTGCAACCGTCGACGATTCAACTGCTTCCCCGACCGCTATCGGTATCCCAGTCCCTTGACTAATCTGATGTAACTGACTAATGATTCGATCCACGTTTGCGCCCTCCTCGCGGTTATTTTCGCTGATTGTAACATCATTTTAATTGATTGTAACATTGCAACGTTACAATTATCCAAAGTAACGTTACAATCTTTTTCAACCCCGTCGCAATCAAAGTTCATTTTTGTTGGGCAACCGCTATTTAGGTCGTCACCTCCGAACTCACGAAATGCGGAATCCAATTATCAGTCATCGCACAATGGCAACTAATTGCCACTACGATATAAATACGTCAACTAGCATGCTGGCCATTTACAATCGGCATAAACTCATTCAATTCTTAACTGTATTTGGCTCAGATTTATTCGCGTCCTCATTGGCGGAACCATTTTTACTAGTGCAAACTAAAGCGGTCCCCAGATAAACAGGAGACCGCTTAGTAACACTGTATTTCAAATAATCAATCAATTTTGTCCGTTCACACTGGACTAATCTCGTTAGCCAACGAATCAACTTAACGTAGTGCTTTCGATGGCCGAACATTGATTGTAACCCGCTCAAAACGATTGTAACATCGGAACCTTACAATCGCGTCAGGCCGGTGATAATTCACACCTCAGACCCGTTCTTTAGCCTGATACGCCGCCAAAATCTTGCGCACATCGTCCGTTGATTTGGCATCCATCATCGTATTGCGTAGGTCGGTGGCGCCTAATTCTGGCCGCGCATAAATCTTGAAGAACCGTTTTAATGATGGAAAACGCGGAACGTCATAGCGCGTTGCAAAATCGTCGAACAAGTCGAGTTGCATATTCAGTAAGCCCAATAGTTCGGGCAAATCGTGCGGCTGTGGTTGTGCTTCAAAGGCGAATGGATTGGCGAAGACGCCCCGGCCAATCATGATACCATCTAAGCCAGGGTGGGCTTTGGCCAGTGCGACCCCCGCTTGATAGTCAGCCACATCGCCATTAACTTGCAACAACGTCTCCGGGGCAATTTCGTCACGCATCTTAATGAGATCATCGATGACCTCAAAGTGCGCAGGAACCTTGCTCATCTCCTGCTTCGTCCGTAAATGCACGGTCAAAACGGCAACGTGTTGTGCCAACAGGGTTGCAATCCAATCATGGTATTCGGCGACCTTGCTGTAGCCTAAGCGCGTCTTGGCGCTGACTGCCAGTCCCGAAGTCTTCGCCGCAGCAATCACATCCGCCGCCCACTGTGGATTTCGAATCAAATCACTGCCACCATGATTTTTGATGACCGTGCCATCCGGACAACCCATGTTAATATCAACGGCTTCAAATCCCCGCTGACTCAGCTCAGCAGTCGCCGTTGCAAAATCAGCCGCTTCATTGCCCCACAGCTGAACGACCGGTTTACGCGATTCAGCGTCTGCCACGTAAAGTCGCCCGTGCACTGGGAACTTCGTATTCGGATTCGTGATGCTCTTAGCGTACACGAACTCACTAAAAAACGTATCCGGTGCTGCCGCATGGGCGATCACTTGCCGAAAAACCGTATTACTAACAGCTTCCATGGGTGCCATGGTGAAAAACGGCCGCTGTTCAGCCTTTGCTTGCGCCGCAATCTGCGACCAAAATGGTGTTGCTGTCACGTTCTCTTACCCCTCATCAATACCTTGATTTCAAATTAATGCTTTCAATTTTAGCATTGATTCACGCGTTTTGCAGGAATGACGTTTGACGCTTCTTGACTCAACCAACTAAATCACCTACTCAAAACGATGCTGGATGACTTCTTGGTGACGCAGCTCGCGTAATAAGGCTTCAATAATGTATAGGCACGGAACTTGGCTAGTTAAATCATAATATTGGTGAATCCGTTCTTCAGTTGCTCGATAAGTTAAAGCATATCGACTCATCCGTGCAATCGTACTTTCGATATTGCTGGTGATGCTGACGATATTCACCTCAGGATTATTCACAAAATCATTCAGCATTTCGACAAGTTCCGTGGTTTGACCGGATACTGACACCGCTACCAAAACATTGTTACTCGTATTACGCAATTGCGGTAACAATGGATAGAACGGATCCTTGACAACGTAACTGTTGAACCCCAAAGATGACGTCTGTCGTGAGGCGTATTCCCCTAGTGCTGCAGAAGCGCCAATTCCAACAAACACAATGTTATCTGCGTTAACCATCAGCTGTGCCGCCAATCGAATAATTTTCGTTATATCGGCCGGAAAGGCGCTAGGCTGAACAAATTGAATTCCCGGTGCATCAGTCTTTTGAATTGGCGTCTCACTGCGCAACGAGACTTTAAATTCTGGAAAACTATCATACCCAATTTTGTGAATAAATCGCATGACCGACGAATTAGAAACATGTGCGCCCCGTGCTAATTCACGGACTCGCATATATGGAATTTGCTCATCGTGTTCCACGATAAAACGATAAATTGCAAGATCTACCCCAGACAATTTATCAATATCCTTATAGCCAAAGAATGCCATCGTTAGCCACCACCCTATCTGATAATCTATCCACTAGATTACCATAAAACAAATGACTAATTAGAAAAATATCTTAGATCACGCGTTACACTAGTTGTTATTTAGCATTAAAGATGATTAACTCATGCCATTTTTCGTTCAAAAGCGGTCAGCTGAGAACCGCTGAAAACACAGCGAGTTAGCGTAAACCTATCGTGTTGTTCGTCCTATACCGGCTTCCAGGAATTTCTGACAACGCTGGAACGCGATGGGCACAGATTTAAGCCGACAACCCACGTCTTAAATACTGGCCTTCCACTAACCAAGCAAAGGACGCTTGCTAAGTGGAATTTCATCGCTGAGCATTGTCAGAAACACCTTCCAGCCTGAGATTGTATTCGCAAGGCAGACATGTGTGCACCCAACCTTTAGCGGACAGATCGTTGATTTTTTTAACAACCGTCATTTTTAAGTTCAACTGTAAGACTAGTTTCTAGGTTGTTATGTTCATATTTTATTATCAATATCCCTGAACCTGGCCGAATTTTCTTTAGATAAACGAGATGTAAAAGTCTAAATACCAAACAAAGCACACGACTATCGTTTAACTTTAAGACTTGATCTCATTGAAATTAGTCAATATTCTCAGCATCTGAAGACGATGAAAAATTATTGACGCTGATTAAAAAAGTTTGCATGAAGGCCCAGTCACCTAATATTCAGTGGCCAATTGTACCTAGATAGGTGGCCGTTCATCCGCCATTCGAATGGCTTCCCGACTGGATGGGCTGGCGGACAATGCTCAGTAGCCAAATTATTCTTAGTCGGAAGTGTTTTTCTTCCGGCTTAGAATAAGACTCGTATTTGAAATTGCGCAGTGGGTTTCTGCGTGAGTTCAAATCGATGTCGGCTGCGCTCCAGCAATTGTCAGCCGGCCACGGAAGTCGGAATCGGACGCGCATCAGCTGACGAACAGTAAGCCAAACAAATGGCATGAGTCATGTCAAATCAACTAGCACAATGCGTATCAGATTGCTCTTTCTACCGCTAGAATTAAAAAGTGTCTAGCTCATGAATCCGCTAGACACCCCTCAATTCTTACCCGCGTTTAATCAACTGATACACCGCTCCAATCATTCCCGCATCATTTCGCAACCGTGCTGGAACAACTGGCGCTAACTTTAACTGTTTAATACTATTGTGATTGGCATGCAAATCAGCAATTGTCGCATTCAAGTTCGTCATAAACGTTTCATTGGCGCTAATGCCACCACCAATCACGACTATTTCTGGGTCAAACGCAACCATCAAATTAATAATCCCCTTAGCCAAACTATAGTAATAGCTGTGAAAAACATGCTTGGCCAGCGTCTCACCAGCGGCCGCACGCTTGAAGATTTCGCGAGCATCATTAACAGTGTCCGTGCTAAATTGATTATAGCGACGGATTAAGCCGATTACCGTTGCCCCGCGAAAGTTAAGCGTCCCCATCTCAATATCGATGTCATCGTCATCAACCACCATCCAGCCAAATTCTCCTGAACGTGCATGTGCCCCACGATAAACTTGATTATTGATGATCAGTGCCCCACCAACGCCAGTTCCTAAGACTAGACTTAAATAATTAGGAACATTTTGTGCGACACCCAGCCATTGCTCGGCAATCGCTGCCGCGTTCGCATCATTTTCAATAATCACCGGCAACTTAGTTTGGGTCTGCAACTCGTCTCGTAAATTAATCTGCTCAAATGCGGTCACTGCACCAGCGGTCGTCAAAAAGCCATCGCTTTGAACAACACCAGGCATACTGACGCCAATCCCCGCAACCGGGCCATCCGTTTGTAACTCCTGAACCATCGCAACCAAGTCAGCCATGATATCAGATTTAGTCGTCGCAGTTGTCCGGGTTACCTTACGACTAATATGACCATTGCCATCAACCAAGCCACACTTGATTGAGGTCCCACCAATATCAATTCCAATATACATTGTCATTCAATCTTCCTCCTAACGTGCAATGGCCAGCTATCTAAGCTGGCCGTGCACAACATCTATTTATGATTAGCTTAGTCACAAAGTTCATCTTTATTTCCAACAGTAACTATTCAATCTCAGCACCATTGGTTGTAATGACATGCTGATACCAAGCAAACGAGTCCTTTTTATAGCGTTTCAGGCTACCAGAACCGTCATCATTCTCATCCACGTAAATGAAGCCATAGCGTTTGGACATCTGACCAGTGCTGGCCGCAACTAAGTCAATGCAGCCCCACGGCGTATACCCAATCAAATCGACCCCGTCTTCTAAGACTGCCAGCTTGATTTGCCGCAAATGATTCGTCAAATAATCGATGCGATAATCGTCATGAATTTGATTATCCGCCGTTTTTTCATCAATAGCACCTAACCCATTTTCGACGATAAATAATGGTAAGTGGTAACGATCAGTAAACCAGTTCATGGCATACCGTAGACCAATTGGATCAACTTGCCAGCCCCAATCACTCGCTTTAAGGTACGGATTTTTGACCAGATCGTGTTCTTCGTTATACACGAGTTTACCCGTATCCTTTACCGTAAATGACATGTAATAACTGAAGCCAATATAATCTACTGTCCCCGCCTGAAGGATCTGCAAATCTTCATCAGTAATGTCCAGGTTAAAATGTTCCGTTTCAAATCGGTTCTGTAGCCATTGCGGATAATAACCATTACAATGCACATCCGCAAAATAGAAGCGTGTCTGCATTGCTCGCTGAGCGAATAGCACATCGGCCGGTGCCGCCGTCAATGGATAAATCGGGCACATCGCAATCATACAACCAATTTGAAAGTCAGCATTGATTTCATGCCCCAATCGAACGGCCATCGCGCTGGCGACTAATTCATAATGTGATGCCTGGTACATCCAACGTTCACGATTTTCGCCTGGCTGATGGATGATTCCTGAATCTGTCAACATGGCGCCATCTGATTCAAAATTAGTCTGATTGTTGATTTCATTAAATGTCATCCAATACGTGACCTTATTGCGGTAACGTTCAAAACAAGCCTTAGCAAATTTCAAATAGAATTGGATCAGCTTCCGATTACGCCAACCGCCATATTGCTTCACCAAATGATATGGCATTTCAAAGTGTGCAAGTGTCACTACCGGCTGAATGCCATACTTGAGACATTCGTCGAATAAATCATCATAGAATTGAAGTCCAGCTTCATTAGGCTCATCCTCATCACCATTCGGGAAAATTCGCGTCCAGGCAATCGATGTCCGAAAGCACTTGAAGCCCATTTCAGCAAATAATTTGATGTCTTCGGGATAACGATGATAAAAATCAATTGCTTGATGATTCGGGTAATACTTATCTGGGACCACGCCATCCGTAATTTCTCGTGGCTGCTCGTTAGTACCTAACGTCATAATGTCGGCTGTACTAATCCCTTTTCCACCTTCGTTATAACCACCCTCTAGTTGGTGTGCTGCAACCGCACCGCCCCATAGAAAACCATCGGGAAATGCTCGTCCTTTAATTGTCATATCTACTCCTTTAAACTTACGCCTTAGCTGCTTCTGCCGTACTACCGTCTGCTGCATCCTGCGTATTTTTGTCAGACTGGCTATCCGAAGCCATCATCTTATTCGCGGCCAGAACAAACGGCATGTACGTTAATACAGAAATTCCTAAACAAA
This sequence comes from Lactiplantibacillus sp. 30.2.29, assembly GCF_018991255.1. Classification (NCBI taxonomy): domain Bacteria; kingdom Bacillati; phylum Bacillota; class Bacilli; order Lactobacillales; family Lactobacillaceae; genus Lactiplantibacillus; species Lactiplantibacillus sp. 30.2.29. The sequence goes on from NZ_JAGYGU010000008.1 coordinate 112,284, forward strand.
GAAAACCAATAATCAGACCAAGCCAGTTACCACCTGTTCCTAAGAACGGCATCAGCGGTCCAGGCGCGTCCATGTCAATCCAAAGGCCGGTGTTGGTATCCAATTAAAGATAACGGTCACCGTATAACCAACCAAGATATTGATGACTGGTGTTAAAACAAATGGAATCGCCATAATTGGGTTCAAGACGATTGGTAGCCCAAACATCAATGGCTCATTAATGTTGAACAACCCTGGTACCAACGCTAGTTTGGCAATTTCACGATAATCTTTACGCCGTGAAACCAGGAAGATGGCAATAATCAAACCAAGGGTCATCCCACTACCACCCATGTTCGCAAAAACATCATTTAACACACTCCAGGTCGCACGGTTTGGAACACCCCATGCCGTCCCGTGAGCGTTAATAAACGTTTGATTCTTCAAATCAGCTTCAGTAAAGATAATGGAACGTAAAGCGTTTAATGTATTCGGACCGTGAATCCCAACTAACCACAAGAGATTTTGAACAATAGCGATGATGATAACCCCAAACAGGTTAACGCCAATATGGGTCAAAGGTGTTTGAATTGATTTATAAATAATATCATTGATACCTTGTGGTGAAATTAGTGATAAGCCATAGTTCAGCATAGAGAACAACATAATCATAATAACGATTGGAATGAGCCCGTTGAAGGACCGCGCAACTGCCGGCGGAACCATTTCAGGCATCTTGATCTGCATCTTTTTAATCTTCGTTAAGCGCGGCAAAAATTCACCAACTAAGCCACCTACAATCATTGCCACAAATAACCCTTGGGCACCTAAGTAGGTTGTTGGTAGATAAGTAACGCCATCTTTAACGATCGATGGTGAGTATAAAATCATGAAGCAGGCAATCCCCGTCATCCCCACTAACATGTCGTCCGCCTTAAAATATTTTGCTAGATTCCGCGCAACTAATAGGCAATGAAAATCGACAAAATATTCATGGTCCCGTTAGTCACCGAAGTCAATAACTTCTGCGCATTTTCCAAATGTGGGAAAAATTTGGGTAAAAATAGAATTTGTGCAATAAACCCTGTTTTGGAAAAGACCAAATTATTAATTAAAATAACTAACGAGGCAGCCATTGTGATTGGAAATGTATACATGAAAGCATCCCGAATCGCTGCAACGTGCCGTTGCTCGTTCAACTTAACCGCAAATGGTACAATGTGTTTTTCCATAAACACGTTAAAACCGTTCATCATAAGTTGTTTCCTCCCTTTGATTTAACTTACAAAAACTAGTATAAGGCAATCACAATCGCTCTGAAAGGGCTTACAGCGTCGTTGCGTACTTGTTCCCTCTTGATGGTATCGCGACCACCATTGGAACACTATGTACCACTCAGTTACCGACTGAAATGGCAAAGCCTCAAATTCCATACATAGGATTATTCTATTCGCACCTTTAAGGGCCACTTCCACTGAGATTTATCAATGGCCTTCAAACCGCCTTACTAAGTCGATAAATGTCATAAATCAATGCAGTACTAATTCAAAGTTTGCCTGAAGGTCCAGCCGCCTAATATCAAATGGCCAATTGTACCAAGTTGGGTGGTCGTTCATCCGCCAGTTGAGCGGCTTCCCGACTGTAAGGGCCAGCTGACAATGCTCAGTAGCCAAATTATTCTTAGCTGGAAGTGGGTTACTTCCGGCTTAGAATAAGACTCGTATTTGAAATTGCGCAGTGGGCTTCTGCGTGAGTTCAAATCGATGTCGGCTACGTTCCAGCAATTGTCAGCTGGCCCTGGAAGTCGGCCTAGGGCACCTCTCAGCTGACTAACAGTACACCAACCAGCAGTGCATTATGATCACAATTCACATTAACTTCACGCCAATGAAAAAAACGATCTCGCCCAAGTGAGCGAAATCGTTTTTTCAATCCTAATGTCTACTGCCCATAACTAGCAGCCATTTGCGTCATCATTTTCTTAAAGCGGCGTTTGCGGAACCAACCCAGGAAGAGGACGCCAAGCTTATTGTTGGCATTAGTCTTCCGATCTTTACCGAGGAAGGTTTCAGCGTATTCTAAGACGGTTTGCTGACCATCGTCAGTTGTCGCGAATTGGTAGTCGACCCCGTAATGGTCACGCGGCGTCTCTAATTCGTAGGCGTAATGGACACCCGGCTGTGCGTGGGTGATCTTCAATTGACCAGTCAGACCGTTAGACCACTGTTTTGCATATTCGTAGCCTTGAAGACTCTGACGTGGTGCTGGTCGTCCGGTTTGCTGCTGAATATCAGCGCGCGCGGAGTCGATCAACTGTTGGTATAAATAATCCACTGGGGCATTCAAAGTTAATTTAATCTGCATGTTTATGGCTCCTCTCTAACTGGCCCACCCGCCGATAAACGACGAAGAGCGCTGCACTAACCGCCAAACCTAATCCGAGCGTCACCCATTGACCCGTGGTTCCGGCCAGGGGACTTAAGATAACGGCTAAAAATCCAAGGTTCATCCCGATGAGTAAACACTGCTTTAAGCTTTTCATGACAATCTATTCTCCAATCGCTGCTGGTTTAATCTTATTAGCGGCCTTAACAAATGGCACGTAAATAATGAAGGCAACTGCGGCGTTGAACAGCTGTAAGACAACTGAACGCCAATCCATAGTGGCAACTAACGCATTCATAATCGGTGGCATTGACCAAACAATGTTGTTCGTAATTGGTGCGACCCAACCGGCAGCCAAAGCGGCGTAAGCGATTGAAACGGTCACAACGGGTGCTAAGACGAACGGAATAAAGTAGATTGGGTCAAGCACGATTGGCATCCCAAACATAACTGGTTCGTTAATGTTGAAGAATCCAGGTCCAATCGCTAATTTGGCAACCGAACGTTGATCGTCCCGTTTACTGAAGACCAAGATGGCGACTAACAGTAGTAAGGTCGAGCCGGCCCCACCAATCCAAGCGTATAAGTCAAAACAGTTCCGAGTCCAAACGTATGGTAAGGCTTTGCCAGCTTGGTAAGCGTTAACATTAGCAAGCTGAGCAGTTAACCAAATCCCATCCAAGATTGGTGCTAACACGTTGGAACCGTGAATACCGAAGAACCAGAAGACTTGGACTAATAACGTCATCAATAACACGGCGCCGTAGCCTTGACTCATGTTTAATAGTGGTTCTTGAATAATCTTGGCAATCCATTCAATGACCGTCGTGTTGAACTTACTGAAGATCCAGTTGATGATCCCAACAACGTAGAACGCAGCGGCAGCTGGAATAACCCCAGTGAAGGCGTTGGCAACAGCCGGTGGAACAGAATCTGGCATCTTGATCGTAATGTGTTTCTTCATCAATGCAATGTATACCACGCTGGCAATTGCCCCGAGGATCATCACCGTAAAGAAACCATACGAACCAAAGTAAGTGTTGAAGTTGAAGTAGCCCCAAGCGGTCACCTTTTTACCAGCAACTGCCATTCCTGAATCGGTCAAAATCTTCGTCGCGCCCTTGCTCAAAGTACTGGTCAAGGTCCCCGTGAAGTTTTGTGGCAAACTCATGATGAACGTTCCCAGCGTCACGATCCCACCGGTAACTGGTTCAACTTTGTACTGAATTGCTAATTGATACCCGAATGTAAACGAGAAAATCAACCCTAAGATGGCTAACGTCCCCGTCCAAACCATCGCGTTGATGCCGATTAACCATTGCATCGAGTTAACAAATCCCATCCAACCAAACTTAGTTGGAATATCGCGAACTAAGGCGTTCAGTACTGTGGCGATCGACCCGGCCATCATGGCTGGCATAATTGCAATAAACGCGTCACGTAATGCGACCAACCACCGTACTGCACCAATCTTCGCTGCAATCGGTACCAAGTGTTTATTAAGCCATTCGATAAATGAATTCATAATATACCCCTCGCTCCTAATGTAAGTTTTCGCTAGTTAGTGCCCAACCCACTCGTTGCGGCACCCCCGTACTAGTTCTGCAAATCAATATTTTCCGTATGGTAATAGAGTTCTAAATCTGGATAAACGAAGAACGTTCTCGAGAAGTTGAACACCGTCCCATTCGCCAAATAGTTGATTGCTTCCAAGCACAACGTCTTGTCACCATCTGGACAATCGAGCAGCGCAGCCTGTTCCGCGTTGACCCGTACTTGATGAACGTAATTTTCTGTCGTGCTCCCCGTGATGTCATACGCCTCGCGTAAAAAGGCGAAAATCGAATGTTGCACGCTATCACTGGATAAGAATGGCACGACGGCTCGTGGAAAATAAGATTCTTCCAAATCATACAAGACGTCTTTCAAATACCGCAGCCGAACGACGCGATACACTTCATCACCAACGGCAATATTCCCCTGCTGTGCCAGTTGGTCATCCGCCGTCACCTTATCAAAAGTCATCACTTTTGACACCAGTGGTCCACCATCGACCATCGCGGACTGGTCAAATCCAATCGATAAATTCAATACCTTCTTCGTATCCTGAGGTTGCTTAATAATAAAATTGCCACTTCCTTGGACCCGGCGTAATAGTCCGTGCCGAAACACGACATCGATCGCCTTGCGAATCGTATTACGGCTCGCATGATATTGCGCCATCAACACTTTCTCGGTCGGTAGCTTCGTCGGATATTCATCCGCCATTATCGATTTAATGATTGCCTGCGCAATTGCCTGATACATGACTGATCCTCCTTTCTCTAAATTAGTAGGTGCTTGTAAAACTTGTGCCCACAAATTATATTAGCACATTCTTTATGAAAACGCTTTATTTTTCATAATTTTATACCAATGAATTTATATTCCTGATAACCACCCGCGTCACTAGCCTTCAGTAGACCCTTACCGCCCAATTTGGAGCTAAAAATTTGAATTTTTCCGTCAATTTAGTGCTGATTCAAGTGGAAAAACACTGATTCGAAGTTAGCCAAAAGGACCAGTCGCTAAATATTCAACGCGCAATTGCACAAAGCTAGGTGGTCGTTCATCTGCCATTCGAGCGGCTTCCCGACTGGCCGACCCGCCGGACAATGCTCAAGGGCGAAATTATTCTTAGTCGGAAGTGCTTTTCTTCCGGCTTAGAATAAGACTCGTATTTGAAATTGCGCAGTGAACTTCTGCGTGAGTTCAAATCGACGTCCGCCCTGTTCCAGCGTTGTCAGCCAGCCCTGGAGGTCGGAATCGGACGCGCATCGGCTGACGAACAGTACGTCAACTAACTAGCGGAATGCGCCACCTTGCTATTGGCACTTAAAGCCCAAAAATTTGGCCCACGTCATTACCTGTCAAGCTACCCGGGGTTGGCGAGAATAGTTTAACAGGCAATGACGTGGGCCAAATCGCCTAGTCTAAGTGTAATTGTTGCCGGTATTTGGTGAGTTCTTCGGTGTTGCCGTAAACAAAGTGTCCCGGCTTGATTTCTACAAAGCTCGGCTTGTCATGTTCATAATGATGCATCTTCGCATCGTAAACGATCAGTTGCTTTTGACGAGCCAAGATTGGATCTGGAACCGGAATCGCCGATAATAACGACTGCGTATACGGATGAATCGGATGTGCGAACAGTTCCTGCGTCGGCGCTAATTCGAGGATCCGGCCATTATGAATGACTGCGATTCGGTCTGAGACAAACCGCACGACGGAGAGATCGTGCGCAATAAAGAGATACGAGACGCCAAGCTCCCGTTGAAATTTCTTCAATAGGTTCAGGACTTGGGCTCGAATCGAGACGTCCAGCGCCGAAATCGGTTCGTCGGCCACGACTAGTTCCGGACGCATGACCAAGGCACGCGCAATACCGACCCGTTGCCGTTGTCCGCCAGAAAATTCATGTGGATAGCGGTAGAGATGCTCTGGCAATAACCCGACTTCCGCAATGATGTGCTTAACTTTATCTAAGCGATCTTGTTCGGAGTCGTACAGATGAAAGTTATAGAGGCCTTCCGAAATAATATATTCGACGGTCGCCCGTTCATTTAACGAAGCCGACGGGTCCTGAAAAATCATTTGAATTTTTCGCGTTAAAGCGCGTTTTTCACTTGCAGGCATGGCTTGATTGATTTGCTTGCCATGAAATTTAATCGTGCCCTTAGCCGTGGGGTTGATGCCTAGAATCGCGCGACCAATCGTGGTTTTACCAGACCCCGATTCGCCCACTAGTGACAAGGTCTCACCAGGATAGATATCAAAATTCACATCTTGAACCGCCGTAAATTTACGTTTGCCGGCGCCAAATGAAATCTCAAGATCACGAACGTTCAGCAAAGCTTCCTTAGTTGTTTCCAATTGTGTCTCCCCCCGTTTCCGCATCAGCGGCTGTCTGTGACAGCTTTACTAATCGTTCATGTAAATTTTGGATGATTTTAGGTTTTTCAACTTTGGGCGCTCGCGGATCCAATAACCATGTCTTGGCCCAGTGCGTTACCGTCACCGCAAATTCAGGTGGCTCACGCTTAAAATCAATCGCCATGGCAAACGAGTTGCGGGGCGCAAAGGCATCCCCAGTAATATCGTTATACAGTGACGGCGGCGTTCCCGGAATCGAGTATAAACCGGCTTCCTGTGTCGCTAACTGTGGCAACGATGACAGCAAGCTCCAAGTATACGGATGCCGTGGATCGTAGAAAATCTCGTCACACGTTCCCATTTCAACGATCTGACCAGCGTACATCACCGCAATTCTGTCCGCAATCGACGCCACCACCCCCAAATCATGGGTGATAAAAATCGTCGTAAAGTGATACTCTTTTTGCAGGCTCTGAATCAATGCCAAAATTTGTGCTTGAATCGTCACATCCAGGGCCGTGGTCGGTTCATCACAAATCAAGATTTTCGGATGACAGGCCAAGGCGACCGCGATGACGATTCGTTGCCGCATCCCACCGGAATACTCAAAGGGATATTCATTATACCGATTGGCCGCATCCGGAATACCAGTACGGGTCATCAAGTCAATCGCTAATGCTTTAGCTTCCTTAGCTGATTTGCCCTGGTGCTTGACGATCACTTCCGAAATCTGTGAGCCAATCGTTTTGATTGGGTCTAGTGAGGTCATCGGGTCTTGGAAAATCGTCGTGATTTCTTTACCACGAATCCCGTCCCAGTCCTTATCCTTCTTCAAATCGCTCAAGACGACGTCCCCATACTGAATCGTCCCATCGGCAATATAGCCATTGGCTTCGAGCATCCCAGTAAAGGTCTTCGTTAACACCGACTTGCCAGAACCGGACTCCCCAACAATCGCCAGGGTCTCCTGATCTTTTAAATCTAAAGTCACATTTCGAATTGCTTTTAATTCCCGCCCGCGCACCTTGAAGTTCACAGACAGATTTTTAACAGATAGTACAACATTATTCTCCAATCGACTGTCCTCCTTACATGTGTGTCCGTGGGTCAGAGGCATCCGCCAAGTTCTGCCCGACGATATATAGCGAAACGGTAATCAGTGCTAACACGAGCACCGGTAACCAGAATAGATAGGGATAACTCGTCATATAGGGCGAATATTGTGAAATCAGCCGCCCGAGCGACGGCACATTCGAACTTAAGCCGACCCCCAAGAATGACAAGAACACTTCATAAGAAATGAAGGATGGCAATAGTTGTGACAATTGCGTCACGATCACGGACGTCAGGTACGGGAGCACGTTACGAAAAATCATGCGTTTGGTTGGCGTTCCTAAGGTCTTGGAGGCGATATTATATTCTCGGTCACGGCGTAACATGACTTGGACACGAATGAAGTACGCCGTTCCCAGCCAAGTCGTCACCGTCATCGCAAAAATCAGATTCCAAAAACCATTTCCGAACGTATATGAAAGCACAATAATAATCAATAAGGTGGGCACATTGGAAAAAACGTTGTAGATTTCAAGCATCAAACGGTCAAATCGTTTGGAATTACCCCAAAAGGCACCAACGACCACTCCAATCACGGTAGTAATCAGCGAGGCCACGACCCCGATTGAAATCGACGTCCGAGCCCCCGCCCAAATGGCATCGAACAGGGACTTTCCATCGGCGTCCGTCCCAAACCAGTACTTGGCATTTGGCCAATTGTAACGTGCGCCAAAATCATTGATATTATTGACATCCATCATGTTATAGCCACTGAACAATGGCTGGATGAAGGCCATTAACAAAATAACCAACATCAACACAAACATGGCGATGGTCACTTTGTTGGCGAAAAACGTCCGCGCCACCGACTTCCAGTATGAATATTTCGGCGTATCGATTTTTTCCGCTGCCTTATCGTCCAGTGTGACCATCTTAAAATCACTATCACGAATCTGTGCATCATTTGTTGTCATTCTAATCATCTCCAGACGCTGAAAGTTTGATCCGCGGATCAACAATGGTCATCAAAATATCACCCAGTAAAATCGAGAACACGGCAATCGTCGTAAAAATAAAGACTAATGCGATCACGATCGGGTTGTTGTGGGCCAAAATTGCATCCGGTAGCATCTTGCCCATCCCGGGCATCGCAAAAATCGTCTCAGTCATCGTAGCACCGCCAATCAAGCCAATAATTGACCCGGGCAAGCCTTGAACGATTGGAATCGACGCATTTTTGAAGATATGCTTCCGATAAATTTCCCCTTCCGTCAATCCTTTGACCTTCGCAAATTTGACATAATCTGATGACTGCTGATCAATCATGTAACGCCGGAACCAGATAATGAGCCCGGAAACGGATAGCAAGCCCAGAATAATCGTTGGCGAGACCCATGAGGAGAAGGCTTCCGCACCCTTAGTTGGGAAAGAATCGGGTAGTCCGAACACGGCACTGCCTAGATACCGGAATGCATAGATGAACGCCAGGCTTGGCACCGCAATCAGCGCGGTGACAACCCCTGTGCCGACTTTATCAAACCACTTGCCTTTATAACGGGCCATTAAGATTGCCATTGGAATCGAAATCAAGTAGGAGATGACTAGCGCACCTAGCCCGGCCTTAAACGACGTCCCAATCATTGACGGATCCTGATGCTGCTGCTCGGTATTCGTATAATTATCACCATAGCGTTCGCGGGTCATCGCATCCTGCTTACTGCGCTGTTGATATTGGCGGGTATAAACATTATCCGCACTATTCAACTGCTGCTTACCGTTGAAGGTGTATTGGCCCAACTTGATTTGCCCCTGACGACTCGCGATAACGTTATCCACACTGATTCCAGCGTAGGTCGGATAAGAAGTCCCCAGATCAAGATGGATGATATTCTGGTGAATATACGGAAAAGCACTGTTGAAGTAGATCTGGTAACGATATTTGGTCCCAGAACCGACCAGGGCCCACCCAACGATCTTATCCTTCTCAATCTTCAAGTATCGTGGCAAGTTGGGGTTATCCTTATCATGCACGGCCCACGGGGTATCGATTTGAATCAAACCAGCATAGAACTTCGTTAAGCGTTCTATCAGTGGCAGATTGCGCGTCGCATAATAATTTTTACTCTTGGGATAACGATGCACACTAAACCCGTGGTTATTCGCCCACTTCTTAATAAGCTTCGTATTAGCTGCCGTGTGGGCGGACGTAACCGACTTGTCCGTCTTCTCAACCTTAACGACTAATGACTTGGTATCTAGATACTCGATGTAATTCATCTTGTCATACGCGTTGTTTTTATAATCGACTAGCTTGTCAGGCTGCGCGTTCAGCTTACTGATCATCGTGTCTGATTTGAAAATATCACGACGGGGTACCAATGAATAAATGATAATGAATGTGAGGGTCGTCACTAGAAAGATACTCACCAGTGAACGAATGACCCGAAATAACAAGTATTTCTTCATGCATAACTCCTCCCCGTGTATAGAAAAAAGGCTAGTTACGCGCTAGCCTTTCTTCTATAAACGTAAAAACTATTAGTTGGTTTCGTCAGCTTTAGCGATTTTAGCTCGCTTGGCTTCCCAAGCGGTCTTGGCTTTGTTATATTGTGCCTTCGTTACGGCCGTCTTTTGGACCCTCATGTACTTGAAGCGTGCGGAGCCCAACCCAGATTGTGCGTATGGTTTCGTGTATGGCACAACCTTCGTTACGGATGGCGAACCACCAAGTGAGTAGACTGGAATCTGAATTCCGCTATTCGTTAGCCAAGCTTCGGCCTTGGCAAATGCCTTGTACCGTGCATTGGTATTCTGAGTAATTGCCTCAGCCTTATCTAGCAGTTTTTCATATTCATCCAACCCAGTTGCCTTGATGGCGGCAGTGTTGGAAGCACTCTTGCTGGTACTTGGATCAAGTCCCAACGTATGGAGGTTAGAACCAGAAGCCGGGTTATAGATTTCCAAGTAAGTCGATGGATCATCATAATCTGGTGACCAGCCAGATGCATTACTGATATCGTAATCACTCGCCTTACCAGTCGTTGCATAGTAGGTAATGGCATTGAATTTATCATCGCTCAACAATTGAAGGTCAATCGTGACGTTCTTCTTGCCTAACGTTGCTTCAACTGATTTCTTAAACGACTTAGCTTCATTCAAGTTGATCGTTGACTTCTCATCAACTGGTAAATCAAGGTGAATCGTCCCAGTAACGCCTTCAGACTTCAACGTCTTGAGCGCTTTAGCAAGGTATTCCTTCGCTTTGGCTGGTTTGTAAGTCCCATCCTGTGCATCCGCTAAGTTCACATTGCTAAAGGCCGTCGAAGCGAGGTCCTTCTTGACCTGGGTCCCGAAATTCTTACCATTGATCGTGACAAACGACGGTGGCGTAAATTCATTACGAAGCGGCCCCTGCTTTACCATTAAGTTGTGCGGTGTAGTCGGTCTTATTAAAGGCAAACTGAACGGCTAACCGGAAATCACGATTTAAAATTGCTTTGCGCGTATTGGACTTCTGCTTTGAAGTCGTCTTCGATGTTTGCGTATATGATTGCCGGTTCAGATTAAAGGTGAAGTTATATGTCGACGCATCCTGATCTGACCAAATGATATTGTTTTTGCTTTCTTTGACAACATCTTTATAACCAGCAGAACTTGGGTAGACCCGTGCGGCACTATAGTCGCCGTTCTTGAATGACTTGTAGAGACCATCAGGATTACTCCCGTCGTTATAAGTCAATTTAACCGTCTTCAAGTAGACATGCTTCTTGTCCCAATAACTCGCATTCTTAGTGAATTCGATCACTGACTTAGACGTAAAGTTCGACAAGACATACGGCCCGTTGTAGAGAATTCCGTCCGCAGACGCCTTCCCAAAGTTCTTACCCTTTTGTGCCAAGAACTTCGCGTTGACTGGGAACATGACCCCGTATGTTAATTTCGAGTTCCAATAACTTTCTGGTTTGTTCAACGTGTATTGGACCGTATAATCGTTGACTGCTTTAACCCCAACAGTCGAAAAGTCCTTGGTCTTACCATTGACATAAGCATCCAAGCCTTTGATACTGTCTTGAACAACATATAGCGTCTCAGACTTAGCTGCCACCGCGTGCTTTAACCCGGTCACAAAGTCCTGCGCCTTAACTGTTGCATAGGGATTTCCTTCACTATCAACCCACTTGACACCTTTACGGAGGTGATATGTATACGTCTTACCATCTTTACTTACTGACCATGACTTTGCCAGCGCACCTTTTAATTGGCCGTAAGAGTTACGTTCCAACAACCCGTCCTCAAAGTTTGAATAGATATCGCTATTCGTCGATCGTGACGAAACGGTATAATCAAAATTATCTGGATCAGCCGTATAAACATAACTATAGCTCGATGCTAAGTTACTGCTACTACTTGAACTAGATTTCTGAGAACCACAACCCGCTAAAAGTAATACCCCTGCCAAAAAAGTCACAGCAAGCCAACTCTTTTTTCCTTTCATAGATCCATCTCCTTAACTGCTAATCAGCTGTGTTTTAATAATAATATAATATATGCTATATTTCAACATCTAATTTTAATCTTAATTTAATTATTTTTATAGGGCAGCAAACGCTGTTTTGACGTTAATTGTCGATGTGCAGGGCCATTTTTATGATAATTATATTGATAAATTGATGAGTTACTCTCGCCATATAATGAGAGTTTTTCACATAAACTAGATATAGCATATGGGATATACATTAAAATGGAAGCAGTGGTTAGCTTACTGTTCGTCAGCGATGATCGTCCGATTCCGGCTTCCAGGGCCGGCTGACAACGCTGGAACAGGGCGGACATCGATTTGAACTCACGCAGAAGATCACTGCGCATTTTCAAATACGAGTCTCCTTCTAGCCCGGGAAGTTCACCCGGACAAGATGAACTTCGCCCTTGAGCACTGTCAGCCAGCCCTTCCAGTCGGGAAGCCGTTCGAATGGCAGATGAACAGCCACCTATCTGGGTGCAATTGACCACTGAATTTTAGGTAACTGGTCCTTCAGGCAAACTTTTAGGCGACGTTGATGCTGCTTTATGGCA
>NZ_JAGYGU010000080.1:0-2085 GCF_018991255.1 Lactiplantibacillus sp. 30.2.29
TAATACATTTTGTATTTCTTCAAATGACTGACGTAATGGGCTTCTTAAAACTTTTTTTAAATCACCTTTAGCTGATGCTTTTATTTTTACTTTCCAACGATTACTCATGATCAATTTCTTTGATCATTTCATCTAAATCAACCGATTCATCATCTTTACGGCTAAGGGTGGCTTGAATCTGCCCATTCATCATTAAGTTCATGGTTTCCTGTAATGCGTCATAATCTTTTTTTCCCATCAAGACGGCACTACGGCTATCATTAGACCCTGCAATAATAACCGGTTGGGAGTCCCGATTAGCATTTTTGATAAGTGAAAATAGATTTGTTCGTGCTGTAGTTGGATTAATAATTTTTTCCATATGATTCCCCTCCTCAACTTATCTAACATTATAAACGTACATGATAACGTACGTCAATTATAGACTATTATATCGTCAAAGGAGATTATGACTTATGCAACAAATCGTCCTACCCATCAAAGATTCCAATGTCCTTAAAGAAGTGCAAGATACCTTGCTTCATAATTTTAATGCTGGTCAACGCAACTACACCATCTTTCAAGTGGGCAAAGCGACCTTGTTACGTGTGAGCGATGTTATGAGACTCCGCTGGGCAGATGTCTTCAATGAAAATAGTACCGTGCGTCAGAATGCGTTTATCCACGATAAAAAAACGGGCAAAACCAATTTGCTCTACTTAAAACCAGTTCAAACGGATTTATTAGCCTATCAAGCGTGGTTACAAGAAAATCATCTGGCTTCGGAATGGTTGTTTCCCTCGATTCAGCACCCAGAGCGACATATCACGGAAAAACAGTTCTACAAAATTATGAGTAAGGTTGGAGATCTGTTAGGAATTTAATTATCTAGGTACCCATACGATGCGCAAAACGGGCGCTTATCGCGTCTATACGCAATCAAATTATAATATTGGCTTAGTCATGCATTTACTTAATCATTCTAGCGAAGCGATGACACTAGCTTACTTAGGCTTGGATCAAGCCAGCCAAGAAAACATGCTCGATCAAATCGATTTTGGATAGAATAGTGCGTTCTAAATCATTAAAAATAATGTTATAATTGTTTTGCCTTGCGTCAAGAGCTACAAATTGTCTACGGACCAAATGAGGGTTGTTTTGTAGTGTAAAGGAGTTGGTGCTTATGATTAACAAGATAAGTGATTACTTAACGATATGTAATTTTGTTTTGTTTATTGCTCTGAAATTTGTCGGTCATGTACCCGCGCCTTCTATTGGCGTACAATCAGTGAGAAAATAAATTTATGAAAAAAAGAAAGAACTTTAAAAGTACAAAGTCATTACCTTATGGCTTTAAGATGAAAAGAAGACAAAAATATCCTAGAAATGTCTTGTTCTCTTATCGAGCTTCAAAGAATACCCCCAATAAGACAAAAAAGATTGCACATAATTATAGTTACAAGAACTTCTCCTATAGTATTTCTTACGGAGCAAATTTTTCTAAAAGTTTATTTTGGGGAACTCAGTTTAACAAGGTTACTTGTAGATATTGCCAGTTTAATAATGCTAAATTTTTTGCAGTTACTTTTATCAACTGTAATTTTAGAGGTTGTAAATTTAAAGGAGCACTTTTTCAAAATTGTCTATTTAAACATTGCAAATTCTCAAAATCCAGCTTTTTATATGCAAAGTTCAATCATACTTTCTTTGTTGGAAACAGGCCTCAAAAGATCAAGTGTAAAAACTTACCTAATGAAATAGATGTTGAAGAAGTTAAATTTTTAAGAGATTTAAGTCCGAAGGGCTTAAAAATATTTCTAACCAAAGAAAATATAATACGGCTTAGACAAGAATATTCAACCGCTGAAATTGCTGATGGCGTTAATCTGATGCGCTGTAAACGTATTGAAGTCAAAGATCTAAGTTACTTATTTAAATTTATAAACTTAGCTCACAATCAAAAAATAAATCGTTACTGTTCTGATGTAATTAAACCCTGAATAAAAACATGGGTATGGGGATTGTCTGTGAGTTGATGAAGAAAAGTTTTACAGTTTCCAGCTTGAAATCAGTTTTAAACTCACAATTAAATTGATATTTAAGCAA
>NZ_JAGYGU010000081.1:0-2054 GCF_018991255.1 Lactiplantibacillus sp. 30.2.29
TGATTTTAAAAATATCTCAATAAAAATTAAGATTACATAAAATTTTTGTATTGTGGTTGCTTGGTATTGGTGATAAACTTTTTTCAGTGCAGTGGCTTATTTTTTCTTCGTAAGCTGAGCACTATATAAATCAAGGGTTAATAGTGGTGGAGGATACTTTTGAAAGCATATGATTACTTAGTAGTAGGTGCTGGCCTGTTCGGAGCAGTTTTTGCGCATGAGGCGGCTCTACGTGGTAAGAAAATTAAAGTTATTGAAAAGCGCGACCATATCGCAGGAAATATATATACGCATGAAGTTGATGGCATTCAGGTACACCAGTATGGTGCCCATATTTTTCATACGTCAGATAAACAGATTTGGGACTATGTGAATCAATTTGCGACGTTTAATCGCTATACGAATAGTCCAGTCGCAAATTATAAGGGTAAAATGTACAATTTGCCCTTTAATATGAATACGTTCAATGAATTGTGGGGAACTAAGACACCACAAGAAGCGATGAATAAGATTGCAGAGCAAAAATCAGCGGCTAAAATTACCGATCAACCTAAAAACTTGGAAGAACAAGCAATATCGTTAGTCGGGACGGATATTTACCAAAAGTTGGTAAAGGGATACACAGAAAAACAGTGGGGACAAAAAGCGACTGATTTACCGGCCTTTATTATTCGCCGTCTTCCAGTCCGGTACACGTATGATAATAATTATTTCAATGATACCTACCAAGGGATTCCAATTGGTGGGTATACACAGATTGTTGAGAAAATGCTTGATCATCCACAGATTGATGTGAAGACAGGTGTTGATTTTTTTGACAACAAGGAAAAGTACCTTAAAGATTACCCAAGAGTCATCTTCACTGGAATGATTGACCAGTACTTTAACTACCAACTTGGAGAATTGGAGTATCGGTCACTGCGGTTTGAAAGTGAAGAGTTGAGCGTTGACAATTATCAAGGTAATGCAGTGGTCAATTATACAGATGCGGAGACCCCGTTTACACGAATTATTGAGCATAAGCATTTTGAATTTGGTAAAGGTGATAAGAACAAGACGGTTATTACGCGGGAGTATCCAGTTGATTGGAAACGAGGGGATGAACCTTATTATCCAGTAAATAATAAACGTAATAATGGATTGTACAAGCAATATACGGAATTAGCAAAGCAAGAAGGTAACGTGGTCTTTGGTGGCCGACTGGGTCAGTATCGGTACTATGACATGCACCAAGTCATTCATGCGGCGCTGTTAGCGGTAGAATGTGAACTGGGATAGCGCATTTAGATTAGCCGTATTCTTGGACTAGGAGGACTAAACGATGACAATTGATACAGATAGGGTTCGGGGAAAATGGATTTATCACTCATGTAAACGAGCATTTGATTTTTGCGTTAGTGCATTGGCATTGATTATTTTATCACCGCTTTTTTTAATCATTGCTGTCGCAATTAAATTGGATGATCCCGATGGGGGCGTATTTTATTCACAAGTCAGAATTGGGAAAGATGGGCGAAAATTTCGAATGTTTAAATTTCGTTCAATGATAACTAATGCTGACCAAAAACTAAAAGATCTTTTGCAGTATAATGAAATCGATGGTGCGATGTTTAAAATGAAGGAAGACCCGCGTATTACAAAGGTCGGAAAATTCATTCGAAAGCACAGCCTAGATGAGCTACCACAATTACTGAACGTTTTAGCTGGTGATATGTCTTTGGTAGGACCTAGGCCTCCATTGCCACGGGAAGTAAAGCAGTATGGTGTATCTGATATTCAGCGGCTATTAGTAGTGCCAGGATGCACTGGGCTTTGGCAAGTTAGTGGGCGAAATAACGTTGGTTTTCACACAATGGTGGAACTAGACTTGCAATATATTAGTGAAGCCAATCTTTGGGTTGATTTTGTTATCTTGCTTAAGACTTTTCGTATTATTATTAGCCCTAATGATGCTTATTAAGGGTGTTAGTTAATGCTGTTCAAAAGTTTGAATTGATGACGACTGTTTTTAAAGTGCCTATGTGAGGGAAGTTTCTTGAATAAAATTATAAAAA
>NZ_JAGYGU010000082.1:0-1658 GCF_018991255.1 Lactiplantibacillus sp. 30.2.29
TTAGCGACACTGTAATACATATAGTAGATCAGTAACGCGCGCATCCCGTAATAACTGAACCGTTCCCACATTTCAGTGAAGAACAACGTCCGCAAGCCACGGGGTTGGCCAAAGAACGACCGATCCAGCTTTTCTTCCTTATCCAATATCGATTCCTCCAAACTTCATAACCAGTTTGTATTCGTTTAAAAGTAACAAATTTTGTTTCTTAATTAAACATAATAACTATTATACTAGCCTTAATCATATTCAACAATAGCACTAACCATCTTCTAATCTAATAACCATTAAATGAATTCTCATCCACAATTATTAACGAACCAGAAACCGCGTTATTCCGCTTTAAACTGATTATCATTGCACTGACGGGGGACTATTTATCATTAGCATATACATCGAATTCTAATTTAAAACAAAATAATTAATACTCGCTAAATGTCAAATCACGTGACAATTCATCAAAATTCTTATTAAACAAAACCTCAAACTGTGATTATCAGGCTAATTAGCTTGTCGGATGTCCCAATTTCACTAGACTTATTGAAGCCCCATCACCATCAATCTGTGAGCGTTTTTATCCCAGCCATTATCCCATAATGTACACTAAAACATATTTGCACTAGAAAAGTATTTTTTAGCGCTGGGTGAGAACACACTGCAATAGACCAGCGCTCATATCATGACTTCAGTGAAGCGAGCCTAAAGCACGTCTCAGACACGGGCTATTACCAATCTCCCGTTAGTTTTCTCCTACCAGCCGACATCCTTATTCAAGCGTGACGTCAGTCGTTGCTGCCTATTATGAACTGTTTAAGGCATCCTGTCGCCGGCAACGTCTTGCAAGATTACATTTAGCTCTGAGGATTTAGAACTAGCACCTCCCGTTTTAGCATAAAATCATGAGTCAGATTGAGCTCCGGGCAGTTTCAGGTGACGATCGTCAGTAACCCTTGACGATGTGCCCGAAACAAAGTTATCAGATCAGTTAATGATGGCACATCAAATATCGATGTGCCGACCAACTTGGTTTAGGCCCAAGTTCTTCATAAAAATGCCATCGACTTTACTACCGAAGCTTACGCAACAATCAGGCTTATTCCTTGCGACTGTCATCTGATTGATGGACTGCTCAGTCTCAGTTGCCGAAATACTGTAAGCAGTAAATAACTGACCGTGTTGATTTATGCCTTTCAGATTGTTTTCAATAACAAAAGCGTGTTCTAAATTTCTCGGTTTTTTAGAAGTTTAGAACACGCTTGTCCTTTGCACGATTTCCGGTTGTTTATCAAAAACACCTCACCAATTTATTTGATGAGGTAATCATAATCCATATGGCGGATGCTAGGAATGCGGCCGGTTATTTACTGCTTACGGTCAACTGCCCCAAAATTACCGTTAACTAAAAGCAGCCTGACACGATTATGTCAGGCTGCCGTCTAATTTTTGAATTTGGGCTAAATAAAAAGGTGAGAACAACTTCCCACCTCGCAAGTGCCGGCTACCAGAGTCGAACTGATGACCCTCGGTTTACGATACCGATGCTCTACCAACTGAGCTAAGCCGGCATGATATAAAAATAGATGTTAACACAATTGCCAACATCTATGTCACTCCGACAGGCGGGCTCGAACCGTCGACATCTTGATTAACAGTCAAGC
>NZ_JAGYGU010000083.1:0-1656 GCF_018991255.1 Lactiplantibacillus sp. 30.2.29
CTCTCAAAACTAAACAAAGTTTCGACGCGTGTGTAGGTTTCCGTAATATTCCTTAGAAAGGAGGTGATCCAGCCGCAGGTTCTCCTACGGCTACCTTGTTACGACTTCACCCTAATCATCTGTCCCACCTTAGGCGGCTGGTTCCTAAAAGGTTACCCCACCGACTTTGGGTGTTACAAACTCTCATGGTGTGACGGGCGGTGTGTACAAGGCCCGGGAACGTATTCACCGCGGCATGCTGATCCGCGATTACTAGCGATTCCGACTTCATGTAGGCGAGTTGCAGCCTACAATCCGAACTGAGAATGGCTTTAAGAGATTAGCTTACTCTCGCGAGTTCGCAACTCGTTGTACCATCCATTGTAGCACGTGTGTAGCCCAGGTCATAAGGGGCATGATGATTTGACGTCATCCCCACCTTCCTCCGGTTTGTCACCGGCAGTCTCACCAGAGTGCCCAACTTAATGCTGGCAACTGATAATAAGGGTTGCGCTCGTTGCGGGACTTAACCCAACATCTCACGACACGAGCTGACGACAACCATGCACCACCTGTATCCATGTCCCCGAAGGGAACGTCTAATCTCTTAGATTTGCATAGTATGTCAAGACCTGGTAAGGTTCTTCGCGTAGCTTCGAATTAAACCACATGCTCCACCGCTTGTGCGGGCCCCCGTCAATTCCTTTGAGTTTCAGCCTTGCGGCCGTACTCCCCAGGCGGAATGCTTAATGCGTTAGCTGCAGCACTGAAGGGCGGAAACCCTCCAACACTTAGCATTCATCGTTTACGGTATGGACTACCAGGGTATCTAATCCTGTTTGCTACCCATACTTTCGAGCCTCAGCGTCAGTTACAGACCAGACAGCCGCCTTCGCCACTGGTGTTCTTCCATATATCTACGCATTTCACCGCTACACATGGAGTTCCACTGTCCTCTTCTGCACTCAAGTTTCCCAGTTTCCGATGCACTTCTTCGGTTGAGCCGAAGGCTTTCACATCAGACTTAAAAAACCGCCTGCGCTCGCTTTACGCCCAATAAATCCGGACAACGCTTGCCACCTACGTATTACCGCGGCTGCTGGCACGTAGTTAGCCGTGGCTTTCTGGTTAAATACCGTCAATACCTGAACAGTTACTCTCAGATATGTTCTTCTTTAACAACAGAGTTTTACGAGCCGAAACCCTTCTTCACTCACGCGGCGTTGCTCCATCAGACTTTCGTCCATTGTGGAAGATTCCCTACTGCTGCCTCCCGTAGGAGTTTGGGCCGTGTCTCAGTCCCAATGTGGCCGATTACCCTCTCAGGTCGGCTACGTATCATTGCCATGGTGAGCCGTTACCCCACCATCTAGCTAATACGCCGCGGGACCATCCAAAAGTGATAGCCGAAGCCATCTTTCAAACTCGGACCATGCGGTCCAAGTTGTTATGCGGTATTAGCATCTGTTTCCAGGTGTTATCCCCCGCTTCTGGGCAGGTTTCCCACGTGTTACTCACCAGTTCGCCACTCACTCAAATGTAAATCATGATGCAAGCACCAATCAATACCAGAGTTCGTTCGACTTGCATGTATTAGGCACGCCGCCAGCGTTCGTCCTGAGCCAGGATCAAACTCTCAAATTAATGATGAGTTCTAAAAAGCTCATTTAATGTTGT
>NZ_JAGYGU010000084.1:0-1653 GCF_018991255.1 Lactiplantibacillus sp. 30.2.29
AAAGAAGTGTTAATCATATCAGACTAGTTTAAGCCTTATCAGCCGGGAATGAGTGATGTTGATATTGCCGAAGTACGTGATTAAGCCGGCCAAAGCCATTACGTTAATTATTTAATAAATTGTTTATTTATTTGTATGCTAATGATATAATTAAGCTAGATGAAGGAGGTATCAAGATGAAGATTATTACTTTTACTGCTATCAAGGGTGGTGTTGGTAAAACAACCTTGACTTTAAATTATGGTGATTGGTTAGCCAAACATGGTAAGAAGGTTCTATTAATCGATTTAGACCATCAGTGCAATTTAACAACCGTTTTTGAAAAGACACGACGAAACAATACCATCGCTGAAGCGTTTAAAGAAAATGACAATGCTCAAAAAGTAAAAATTGACAGTGTCGGACCGAATCTAGATTTAATAGCCGGTTTTATAGACCTAGATGTTTTAGGAAGTTATCTAGAAAATAACAGTAACAAAGAAATGATGTTGTTCATGTGGTTTAAAAACAACTCCGATTCATTAAGCTTAACCGACTATGACTATATCTTAATTGATACGCACCCAGATTTTAGCACCATCACTAAAAACGCTATTGCTATCAGTAATTACCTGCTTAGTCCCATTACACCCAGTGAACATGGCTACAATGCTAAGTTTGACCTAGAAACACGACTCGAAAAATTCAGAAAATCACTTTTTGATTATCGAACTGGCGAAACTTACGTTGACGCAAAGCTTTTCTTTATCGGTAATATGATTAGACATAATACAAGCATGTCTCGCGATTTGCTAAAACACATAGAAGGCGATGAAACAGTCGCAACTATAATTCCTGAAAGAGAGCTCTTTAATAAAGCTACTGCAAGGCACGCTTCAATATTTGAATTAGCCAATCATGATGAATCCATTTTAAAGCAAAATCAAAAGTTCATAGAACACGCCGATCATCTTTTTCAAGAATTAGCAAATAAAACCAAGTAAGGAGAGTTAGATTATGAGTTTAGATTCATTCAATCATAAAAAAGACGAAGAAATGAGAGAAAGTTACGAAACTACATTGAAAGACAACAAGAAAGATGCAGTCGCATTTTTGAAAAATATCAGCCGAAAGGAAGTAGAGCGTAAGCGATCAGTGACCTTCTCAATTACTGAAAGTCAACTTAAAAAAATGGATACGGCTGCCCGAAAAAACGGATTTAAAAATCGTTCAGAATTCTTAGCTTCAATCATAGATGCAATTTAGCAATTAAATAAATAATTAATCAAACAAGTAAATACACAATTTATTTTCTTGATTAATTTGCGCTTAGGTAAAAGCTAGTAAAGTGCACTGAACCAAATACGGTTGCCTGTAAGTAAGCGCTATGCTAGACTAAGATTAATTTAACAACCAAATAAAGAGATCAAGCTAAACAGAAAAATCCCCGATTCACGAGGAATCGGGGATTTTAGGTTTAGCAAGTAGCTAATAGAGAGCTACTTAGATTCAGACAATTTAGACCGCCAAGTTAAAATCGTCTGAACATTGTTCTTAATTTGTAGGTTAATTATACCGCAAACCAGTCCTATGGGACAAGTGAAGGATAGTTAAAAACAAATTAAATCCAATGGACTAAGTAGCTAACCAATGCTATTTAGTCCATTTTTGTTG
>NZ_JAGYGU010000085.1:0-1606 GCF_018991255.1 Lactiplantibacillus sp. 30.2.29
ATTGTTAATTTTTTACTAGAAAAGTTATGATTTTCGGCAAATAAGCTACATTTAGGACCAATCATAACATTATCACCAATTGTTATTTTTCCTGAACAGCCAACATATGCGTTAGGCCCTATAGAAGAGTTGTTACCCATGCTTAATCCTTTACCGTAGTCACCACCATAATAACTAGAAGGGCGTATCTGTACATATTTTCCGATAGTAACATTATCACCAAAGATTAATCCTTCAGAAGCAAGTCCCTGTATTTCCGAAAAGCTTTCAAATTTCACATTCTTACCACAGCAAATATGCTTTGAATAAGTAATAGAAACATGCTTTCCTACAAAGAGAAAACCTCTACTTTTTTTAAGGAATAGCGTTCGTACCCCCCCTCGAAATGCTTTTATTCCAGCTCTTATAACAATAAAGAATTTATCTGTTTTTGAAATATCCTTATTCATTTATCTTATCCTTAATAACCGAAGCAAACTTTGCTCCCCACGCTTTCCAACTATTGTTAGTTTCATAAAGTTTTCTTGCTCCTAAACTTAATTCCTCTAATTTTTTGTTTTTTATCCAATTCTCAATTACATTAGCATAATCTTTTCCATTAGCACGTAATGATAAGCGTTGACCATTTATTCCGTTAATCACATAGTTAGATAGCCCGCCCGTCTCAGTTGTTAAAATAGGAACACCATATGCATTAGCTTCATTTAGGACAATTGCAGAACATTCTGCTCTTGTTGGTAAAATGAATATATCTGTATTTTCCCATATATCTAAATATCTTTGTAAATCGGATTCTTCATTCTTATTAAGAAATCCAATATTCTTTACATAATCAACATTATTTAGTTCAGTCGGAAAATCCTCACTCCTAATTCCGCACACATATAACGTTGAATTAATTCCACGTTCATTTAATTTCTTTACAGTATCAACTGCAATATTTCCACCTTTTCTAACCCAGTCAACACCCGAAAATAATATATTTAGTTTTTTCTTCTTACTATAATCTTTAACCTTATAATTAATCAATGAATCATCGATGTTTGCTCCAAATGGTAAAACATCCACCCGATTCGAATCAATTCCATAATCTTTTATTGCAGAATTAGCTGCCCATTCAGAAGAAAAAATATTAAGTGATGCATTTTTTAATGCACGTTCCTCAATTAATTTAGCTTCCTTAATTGCTCTATTACTAAAATCAAACCAATAATAATCGACCATCAATGGAATAGTACCATCAGTATAATAAATAATTGGGGTAGATGTCTTCAGTCCTGCAACAATATCAACTTGTGCAGGAACAAAAATCAAATCATATTTATTTAAATCCTTATCAATTGAATTAATATGATATCGGCTCATAAGCCGTGAATGGATAAAAGAACCTTTTCCATAAAACACCCTGTATACTTTGGCTAAAAATTTATTAGTCATCATATTATTGTTATAAGGTATCCATTCTACTTGATACCCCCCCATTTTTAATGCTTCACAAAGGCCATAATATGTACCAGACCATTCTTTCTTATCCTTAAAAGGATCCGTGGGAGCTACATAGCCAATTAACATTGTTTTTCCTCCAAATATTATAAATTAATTATTT
>NZ_JAGYGU010000086.1:0-1495 GCF_018991255.1 Lactiplantibacillus sp. 30.2.29
ATCCTACAAAATTGGCACAACCAAAAAGCCACTCATCTCATCACGAGGTTGAAGTGAACCCCCGAGATTGGACAACAATCTCGGGGGTTTTATTATGACTAAATTTAATTTAGAGTTACGAATTTCTATTGTGACACAATATTTAACGGGTATTAGTTCCATTCAATTGGCCAGAAAATACCATATTGCCAACAATGAAACGATTCTCCTATGGGTTCATCGCTTTAATCGTTTTGGCATTGCAGGATTAAAACCGAGACCTATGAACTTGGAATACTCTAGTGAGTTCAAGATAGAAGTATTAAACTGGAAACAACAGCACCAAGCTTCGCTTTCAGAAACAGCACTACACTTCAATCTCTCTTCACCAAGTACTATCTGGCAATGGCAAAGAAAGTTTGATTTAAAGGGACTCAGTGGCCTAAATAGAGTGAGAGGAGATTCAAAGACTATGGCTAAGCATAAGTATAAAAAAGTAACCAAACCCACAACAGCACAAATTCAAGCACGCCACGATAAAGATGAGTTAAAGCAACTCAAGCAAGAAAATAAGATGTTAAGAATCGAGAATGAATTCCTAAAAAAACTCGATGCCTTAGATCACGAAAAATCAGCTCACGCGAAACCGTGACCTTAATTGATGATCTGAGGCGAGTCTTCAAAACGTCGATTAGTTTTATCCTCAAAGCCGTTAAGATACCACGTAGCACGTACTATTACACTAAGCACAGCCAGGGACGAAAATATGATGATGACCAGGTTATCCAAGCCATTGATGAAATTCGCCAAACAGATGCCAAGTATACTCAAAAATACGGTTACCGTCGCATAACGTTAGTTATGCATGAACAGGGATTTAAAGTTAATCACAAACGCGTCCTCCGAATTATGAAGGAACAAGGCTGGACATGTCAGGCCTTTAATAAGTAAACTCGTAAATATAACTCATACAAAGGAGTTGTTGGTAGAATCGCCAAAAACAAGTTACACCGGCGATTCAAGACAGATCGACCATATCAAAAACTTGTCGCCGACGTTAGTGAATTTCGATACGGTCAGATGAGTCAAAGTGAACGAATCTATTTAGAGCCCATCATGGATTTATTTTCGGGTGAAATTTTGGCATTTAACATTAGTGCACATCCAACTCTTGAGTTTGCGTTGAAGCCACTAAAAGAAGCATTAGATGGACTACCTGAGCTTCCTTATCGAACAACGGTACACACAGATCAAGGATTTCAGTACCAACATAAGCAGTGGCAAAAAACGCTTAAAACTCATCATACCTTTCAGAGTATGTCCCGTAAGGCGACTTGCTTAGAACCTGTCTAATATCTAAAAAATCTGATATAGTTTTATTAAAAAGTGAGTTTTAGCCATGAAAAACTATCCAAGCAATATTACCCGCAAACAATTTGAACAGATTCGACCAGAGCTAGAAAGTTTTCGAAAACAAACTAGGCCCCGAAAATATGACCTCTACGAGGTCTTCTGT
>NZ_JAGYGU010000087.1:0-1462 GCF_018991255.1 Lactiplantibacillus sp. 30.2.29
ATTATACTTATCAGTGATAAAAATAGACAGTAATGTTTATTAGCCATCGACGATTAAATAGAAATGAGAGATTGCCCGATTTAATTGTTAAGGACAGGGCGATTCCGTGTAAGCAGTAAATAGCTGACCGTATTGGTTGATGCTTTTCAGATTATTTCCAATACAAAAAGAGTGTCCCAAACTTCTCGGTTTTTGAGAAGCTTGAGACACTCTTTTGCAATAAACATAAAGTCGCACGATCAGTTGCAGCATTTACTGCCTACAAACAAAGTATGGTTTTTATCGGCTATTTCTGAACGCTCTTGCCATTGAATGTTAACCTGAGACTGTCTGCTAAGAAAATAAAAAATAATAATACATCCAGTTCAGATGGCAGTTCTCGATAGACAATCCAAGTTACCACCATAAACACGAATAAAAATACACACAGTCCAATACTGATTTTTTTGGTCATATCTAATATCCCCTTTGAATACAATCGACAGTTATCAGTTCCATATTGGATGTTGCCTACCCATTCAATATAGACATATTAATCTCTATAATTTTCATGCATTACAACGCTTTTTCACAGTGATTTTTCGAGCAAAATTTTACATTTAAACCCACCAACAAGTAACAACTCTTTTTTCTGAATAACCAGGAAGGCTACTCATCCTCTTTTAAAATTTTATTTAGTTCCCGCGATTTTCTATGCGAAACGCTGCACTTGATACCATCTATCATGGTTAGCTCTTTTCTCTGGTAATCAAAACTACGAAAATGATCCAGATTAACTAATGTACTTTTATCACACCTAAAGAAGTCACTATATTTACCTTCAAAACTATTTAAATTACCGGGAAAATCGGCCACTTTATTTATAGCAGTCAATCTCACGATACCAGGCCGTTCTTTGCTAGTACTTAGCATAATAACATCTTTGACAGGGACTGAAAAAAAGCGCGTTCCAATCTTATATCCCAGAATATTCTTGTGTTCTTCCGCTTCCGACTTAAGAATATCTATGGTTGCACGAATATCCGCTTCTATTTTCGTCTTAACAGTATCTGGACCTTGTTCTTTCAAAATATAATCTAGCGGTGCAATGCGCCGTTCTAACGTTAAAAAAGACAACTCCTCATGAGTGGTAATGAATACAATTTGGGCAAACGGCAATCGATGGCGAATCTCATCTGCGAGATTCAAGCCTGCTTGGGGCTGACTGCCAATTTCCATATCCAGAAAAAACAACCCTTCTTCAGAGCTTACAATGCTGTCCAGCAGAACTTGCGGATCGTCAGTTGCTACTGCCAATTGCATATCATATTCTTCAATCAGGGAGTGTCAAGAATCTTGTGTAAATGAAATGCCTTCGTACATATAATATGTATCTAACTTAAATAAATGATGCTTCCAAGGTGTTCTGGAGTCCTTTAAACCCTCGGTGGATCCGCTTCAGAGACTTCTCGTTATAAACATT
>NZ_JAGYGU010000088.1:0-1462 GCF_018991255.1 Lactiplantibacillus sp. 30.2.29
AAGAACGTTTGAATCTTTGATGGGTAAGACAACTTGTTGCATGTAAATGACCTCCAGTAAGAATATTTGCATTGTGTATCTACATGGGATATACTTGACTTGTAATAATAATTTAGGAGGGGAAAATATGGAACTTATTAAAGAACAAACACGCTTAGCAAAGTGGGGAAACTCGAAAGCTGCTAGAATTCCTAGCCAAATTATTAAACAACTGAAATTAGATGATAACCAAGATATGACAATAACCATTGAAAATGGATCAATTGTTTTAACACCAATAAAAAAGAACCCAACCAATATTCACGAACTATTTAAGGATTGGCAAGATGACGGGAAAAGGGATCACGAGCTTGATTGGGGAAAGTCAGAAGGTAATGAACTTCAATGGTAAGCCAAGGTGATATATTTTATGTTAACTTTAATCCAAGCCGTGGTCATGAACAGATGAATAAGCGACCAGCCATTGCGCTAAGCAATGATCTAGTCTGTCAGACAAGTAACATGACGATTGTGGCTCCAATTAGCAGTACCAAGCGTAATTTTCCAATGTATCATCGACTAACTAGTAGTCAAACAGTATATGGAAAAGTATTATTAGATCAAACCATAGCCTTGGATTTACGGGCAAGACATGTCACTGATGAAACTATTGTCGATCATGTATCGCGTGAAGAACTAGAAGAAATAATCACTTTGTACAAATTATTGTTTAGTATTGATGACAAATAGAAGAAGTTATTTCTTTAATATTAAAACAAATAACCCCCAACATCTGTAATATAGATGTTGGGGGTTATTCTTTCAATGTTTTCGAGGGGTGATTTGATAGTTATAGACCCTAAAATGCAACACATAGTTTTCTATACTAGCTTCTCAATGTCCCTTGTGTTTTTGTATTTTCTTGGCCTGGTGCAATTTATATCTTTTTTCTTGATCCAAGATCTTCTTAGTACGTCTATTATGTTGTCGAGTTACTTTTTGGCATTCCAACTGTTTTTGGAGTGTTTGCTGTGCTTTAGTACCGACACCATACTGAATACTCTTTCTAGCTAACCTTTGAAGACGCTTAGGATTGATTTTTCGTTCAGAAACAGACGAAGCACAAACAGTTTGTTTGAAAAAGATAATTCTATTCCAATGATGAATAACCAGATCGTAAATCAAAGTTAATTTAGGTTCTGAAGGGCCTAAGTTAACTTGACTAACTTCATAAGTTGAATCAAAACGTCTTTCAAAGATAGCTTTGTAAAACGGTGGTTCATAGACAATTGTTAATGATCCCTCAATAGTAGACATCAAACATCCTCCTTAAAATTAATTAAGAAAGATGGACAACCAAGGAGGCAGGTTACTGATAGCTTCGCTACGTTCGGACTACCAACCGAACTGTGTTTTTACTTTCTAATTCTAGTTTAACTCAAATATTCTATTCAGAATAGTTTGCTTAAAACTCTGAATGGGA
>NZ_JAGYGU010000089.1:0-1363 GCF_018991255.1 Lactiplantibacillus sp. 30.2.29
ACAGCCAGCAGATAATTCTTAATTTCATACCACGAGAACCGCTTTTTCGTGGTTTGTAACTGCTGATCCATTTGATCAGCGACTTGGGCCATCGTCTCTTGAATGGTCTGGTTCACTTGGTCGCTGAGTTGGCTGAGGCGCTGGTTGTTTTTGGCTTGTTCGGTTTGAATTTGTTTGAGCGCGGTCAGATTTTCCTGACTGATCAGGTTGGTCTGCTTTTGGAATGCTGCGTAGGCGCTTTGTAAGGTCTGTTTTAATTGGGCCTGCGAGCTGGCGTTGCTGCTGTCTAAGTTGTTTAAGGTCGTCTGAAACTGTTGGTTGACTTGTTGGGCGGTCTGTTCGATCTGATGAAGTTGTTGATCGAGGGACGTTTTGGCTGTGGCTTGCAGTTGAATCTGAGTGCCCTGGTAATTCCGGAGTTCGGCTATGGTCTGATTGAGCTGGGTCAATTGTTGGGTTAACGGTTCGTTCTGGTTGCTGGTTGGTTCTTGTTTGGTTTTGTCGGCTTGCCAACTCATTAAAAATCGTCTCCTTTTCATAATCAAGCCCGAGTTTGGTTCCCCGAGACTTGTAATTGGTCCCTAATAGCTGATAGGTGAGATTTTTGCCCCGTTCCCATACTTTAACTGCCTGTTGTTTCAAGTCGTCCTGAAAGGCCTGAAAATCGCGAATCAGGGGGTTCTGCATGGTGTGATCGACGGCTTGGCGGATTTGATCTTTCCAAGTGGGCTGCTGTTTAGCCCGGAGCTTAATTTCGGCCATTGAGCGTTTCTCGTGACGGTTAGGATCGGGCCGGGTGACCATTAAGCCATGTTCCTGGCACACTTGATCCGTGATGTGGACTAAGTGATCGCGATATTGGTGCCAATTACCGTGCATTTTTTGCCCGGTTTCCAGGTTAATCGCGCCAATGACGGCATGGACGTGTAACGAATCGGTATCGGCATGTTCATAAAGGGCCACCTGTTGATTGGGATAGGCTTTGGCATAAACTTCTTTGGCAACGGCTAAAACCGTTGTCTGATCATGAGGATCTTGCGGATTAAATTCCAACGGGCTAAAGGCAATCCGGCTGGCATACGCTTGGGTTTTACCAGGATTGCCATAGACGGCCCGCACTTGTTTAAATTCGCTTTTAGCGTACTGAATATCTAAATTGAGGCCATCTTTTTTGATGGCTCGTTTTTCAGCGTAATTGACTAACCTAGATGCACTGGTGGAACGTTTTATGTGAGTTGTTGCCATACGCGTTGCACCTCGTTTTGTAAATCCTTTAATGCTTGGGGATCGATTTGACCACCTTGATTAGCATGATGGGCCAATTGATTAAGATTACCGCCAATTTTAGCTAACTGATGAGTGA
>NZ_JAGYGU010000009.1:0-123720 GCF_018991255.1 Lactiplantibacillus sp. 30.2.29
AACCGCCGAATAACGCACTTGCCGCGGCGGCATGCGCGCACACGACCTCAACTGATCAGTCATGCTGATTGCACCGATCAAGCAGTCAGATTGCTGGCACCGCCATCGTGCGATTCGGCTACAGGACACCGCTTATTCGTGCTCAACATACCACTAGCAACGCTAAAAACAAGGTAAAACCAGCTGCTGGGTGGTCACGGCTGGCTCATCGGCCAGTTTCAAGCGTCTTGATCAAAAATCTGACCATCCACTGCAGGCAGCACTGAGACCGTTTGAATCTAGGCGCTTCGTGTGGATTTCATTGACGTCACTTGTCAAGGTCCCTGAATTTGAAGATACCCCCTAAACTCGACTGAATCGTTAAACAAAAGGCGTTCCAAGCTGCTGCCTAGAACGCCTGATTGTAAGACTCAATTCGACTTATTTGGTTTCTTCGGGCACTGATAACGGTAAGTCTAGACGGGTCAGGTCTGCATAACTTTCCCGCTGAACGACTAACTGACTGTGACCATTTTCGCAGAAGACGACGGCTGGCCGCGGATTGCGGTTATAATTACTAGCCATCGCATAGCCGTATGCCCCGGTGTCCAAGACCGCCAAAATATCCCCGGGCTTGGTCGCTGGCAATTGCTGGTTCCAGATCAGCATGTCACCCGACTCGCAATACTTACCGGCAATCGAAGCAACTTGCTCCGCTGGTAAAGTGGGGTCTTTAGCAAGGACTGCTTCGTATTCCGCCTCATACAGTGCCGGCCGAATATTATCGCCCATCCCCCCGTCAACGGAGAGATACTTGCGAATACCCGGAATATCCTTGGAATCGCCGATCGTATAGAGCGTCATGCCAGCCTGTGCGACCAGTGAACGGCCGGGTTCGATCCAAATCTCAAGCATCGGGACATCGTGCGCCTGCGTTTGTGCCAACGTTTCCTTGACGATCGCATCCACGAAGTCCGTGGGTTGAAGCGGATGGTCGGCCGCCGTATACTTGACGCCAAAACCACCGCCGACATTCATGATGCGAGGATAAAACCCAAGGGTCGCCTGCCAACGTGCAAACACATCGACCAATTTGTCGACGATCATTTCAAACCCATTCAGTTCAAAGATTTGAGAGCCAATATGACAGTGAATCCCGACTAAGTTCAAATATGGTGCTGCTTGGGCCTGTTGCACTGCGGTATCTGCCTGGCCACTATTTAAGTCAAAGCCAAACTTCGAGTCTTCCTGTCCGGTCGAGATGTAGTCATGGGTGTGCGCTGAAATGCCAGGGGCAATCCGTAACATGATCGTCGTCAGCTGTTGACGCTGGTTCGTCAGCGTCGTCAATTGTTGCAATTCATCAAAATTGTCGACAACGATGGTCCCAACACCACAGTCCAGTGCCTGCGTCAATTCTGCAAGTGATTTATTGTTACCATGGAACGTAATGTTGGCCATCGGAAACTTCGCTTGTTGCGCCGTGTAGAGTTCGCCACCAGAGACGACGTCACAATGGATCTGCTCCTGAGCAATCAATTGATACATCGCCACCGTCGCGAACGCTTTGCTAGCATAGCTGATTTGATAATCCACCTGATTGGTTTCAAAGACCTGCTTAAAGGCCGCGATTTCGGCTCGAATCGCGCCCGTATCATAAACGTAGAGCGGTGTCTGGTATTGCGCTGCTAAATCCAAGGTATCGACGCCGCCGACCATTAAATGGTGCGCCGCGTTTAAATCATCCGTCTTAATTTGTTCGTTCACTGTTTAACCTACCTTCCCCAAATGCCATCATTCAAAAAATGCCGGCCGTGTCATGCGACCGGTCCGGCAATCCATAACCTATTCTGCTTCTTCGTCGCTCTTGAGGACACCACCAACACTATAGCGATTTTTCTGCATTTCGCTTAAAATCACGTGAATGTGTTCTGCGGGTGCACCGGTATTCTTGCTAACTGCGTCGGTCACGTCTTTAACTAAGTTTTTGAGTTGTTCTTGTGAACGACCAGCAATTAAATCAATGTGTACGATTGGCATGGGGCCACGCTCCTATTCTGATGATTATTTTCGAATGTTTTAATCTTACTTTAATCTTAACGGGATTGCAAGCCGCGACGTCGTGGTTGGCCGAAACTTTTTCTCAACCGACATCTGGTGTGAGACAACAGTCATTGACACCGTCAATTTGTTCGCTCAAAATTGACATTTTCGCGTTATACTGGCTAACCCTTTCAATGCGTCGGCGACACTGCCAATCTCCCCAACCGTTACCCGATTCCCCGCCGGAACACTCGTTTTAATGCCTTAACGCCGCACACGCAAGACCTCGCTTTGACACCACACGGCAACGAACGAAATCCCAACCACCCCAATCAGCGTCAAACATGCTAAAATTAATTTAATCAAAATCTTGTTGGCTTGGTTCGCCCAATTTTTACCAGGGCTACCAGCGACACGATAATTAGTTATCGGCGACCACTTGTTAGGAAACCGAGAAAGAAGGAATTTTATGCTGACTCATCAGTTTAACCCCTATTCTGCCTGTACCAGTATTTTAGTGGGTAAGAATGCGACTGCGGATGGTTCGACCATGATTGGCCGCAACGAAGACTCCCGGGCGGCCTGGGCGAAAAAATTCGTCGTTCACCCACACCGTGAATTCGATGAACCTCAGTCGTTTGAATCTAGTGACGCTGAGCATCCGTTTAAAATGACACTGCCCAAGATTCGGGCTAAGTATACGGCCACCCCTGAATGGACGAGCAAGTACGGGTTATTCGAAGAAGACGGTATCAATGAATATGGGGTAGCCATGAGCGCAACCGAGAGTGCTTACTGCAACACCCGCGTGCTCGCAGCGGACCCCTACGTCACGGACGGCATCGGTGAAGAAGCGATGGTCACCGTAACGCTCCCCTATATTCACTCCGCACGCGAAGGGGTTGAGCGCCTCGGACATATTATTGAGACCTATGGCACATACGAAACTAACGGCATCCTCTTTAGTGACGTCAACGAAGTGTGGTATATGGAAACGGGCGCTGGACATTACTGGGTCGCACAACGGATCCCAGACGATGCTTACGCCGTCGTCGCCAATCAACTTGCGATTCAAGAAATCGACTTCAGTGACCATGATAATTATCTTTATGCGAAAAACATTCGTAATTTTGTGCTTGATCACCAGCTGGCTTCGATGGATAACGGCCTAAATTTCCGAGAAGTCTTTGGTACTGCCGACCTCTCAGACCGCTACTATAATACGCCACGCGTTTGGTATGGTCAGCGCTGCTTCACACCGAGCGTTGAACAAGCACCCGAATCCTTTGACCTGCCGTTCATTCAACGCGCGGACGGCTTGATTCATATCGATCAAGTCCGGGATTACCTGGCGTCACATTACCAAGGCACCCCGTTTGACCCAGTCGGCAACGGTACTGATGCTGAAAAACATCAGTACCGCCCAATCAGCCTCGCCAAGACACAAGAATCACACGTCTTGCAGTTGCGGCCTGATTTGCCCGTCACACAGAGTGGCATTCACTGGTTAGCCATGGGCGTGGCCGCCGAGAGTGTCTACGTCCCATTCTACGCTGGCGCTACTGATACGCCGGCCGCTTACCAGGTAGCTACTGCCAAATACGATCCAACTTCCGCTTATTGGATCTATAAGCATGTCGGCGTGCTGGTCGACGCGCACTATCATGACTTGCACGACGCGTTACAAACAGTTCAAAAGGAACTTGCCATCAAACTTGGCCACCATCTGATTACGACGGACGAACAGGTCAGTCAACTGACGGGTGATGACTTAACGGCCGCCTTAACTGCAGCGAGCCAAGCAGCCGCAGACATTGCCCTGAACGCGATGCAGGCACTGGCAGCTGATTTGATTACTGAAAGTACCGACATGTCACCGCTCAATTACAATACGGATTTGAACCTCTAATTCACCCTTTCAATTGTTTTACCAGCACGTGTCCCGCCTGACACCATCTCCGGACAGGCACGTTGGCCCAACTAGTCACGCTATTCAACTTATTTTGAATGGCGGGACTTTTTTTATCGACTGACCATGAAAAAACACGTTAAGCAAGGCGTTCGTGCTCTGAGTTCAAATCGATGTCAGACGCGTTTTGCGTTGTCGGCTGACCCCATAGTCGGTGTCCGACGTACAACCAGCAGACGAACAGTTAAGCTAGCTAACTCGTTGCATTCAAGGTGATGGTCGATTAGGTCCCCCGACTTAGTTTCGTCACTATCCGAATGGAACTTACCAGACGCTTTTACGGTGCCACGGGTGTATCTTCTTCCTATCACTGAACAGTGAACAAGGAGGATCTGAGCATGCGTGCACTCAATTCATTGCGTCTTAGTATCATCATTAGCTGTTTTTTCAATTTATTACTCGCCTTGACCCACTGGGCCGGCATTGCCAACAATCGATTGCTAGTCACCTCGAATTACGGGTTAAGCGCCCTCGTGACGGGTCTCGTTTTCTGCAATGCCATCGTACTGACTCATCATCCGGAAATTGCTTTAAACCAGCGCCAATCAGTCTGGCTACTCAATTTCGCCGCCCTGTTGATTGCTTTTTTAACGGAGTGGTTATAACACCTGTGCATATTGGTTGCCTTTTGCGGATACTTATAGCAAACTAAGGGTAATTCTTATACAGGAGGCGTTATTTATGACTGATGTTAACAAGAAGTTCGACAGCAAGAAAGACCAAGTGAGTGGTAAGGCCAAAGAAGTCGAAGGTAAGGTAACCGGGGACCGTGCGCGTGAAGCACAGGGTAAAACGCAATCTTTGATGGGAAAAGCAAAGGATAAATTGGCCGACGCTGAAGAAACGGTGAAAGGTGCCGTCGATGAAGCTAAGGAAAAATTAAAGCAAAAATCTGACGACCATTAATCGTCGTGGGCACGGCGCAAACGTGGACTGGCTTAGCGGCTAGTGCACGTTTTTTTGATGCCTTGATCGTCAATCTGGTCTTGACGGCTGTCAAACGCAAAAAAACGTGGACCAATCGATTGATTGACCTCACGCTGAATTGTGACTAGCACTTACTTTGCATCTGACAGCGGTGTCACGCATTGTTTCACCGGGCGCGCGCCCAGTACATCAGTGTGACCATCATCAGCACGACCACTAGTGACCCGATTACCGCTGGAAAGACTGCCATGCCGGCAAACTCTGGCCCCATTGGTCCAATCAATACTTCACCGAGACACGCACCAACTAGCCCTGCCAAGATGTGTCCGATCCAACCGAATGAACGTTCCGGACTGACGATGGCACCAGCAAAAGCACCAATTGCGGCACCGACTAGCATCACCCATAACCAATGCATAGCAGCCACCTCCTCACTTAACGCCGCGCTTTGAATCGGCGCACTTCACGATAAATGGTCAATCCTAATTGTCCAATTGCAATTATTAAGGATAATTTACCCCATAAACCAGGTCCTTGCCGTTTGATTTTCTTTGACATCGTTGCCACCTCCACTCGTTTAACAAGCTCAACTATTATTGAGAATTATGATTGCCCGACCCGCCTGAGTTGTAACAACACGCTTCCCACAACAATTAGCGTAACCGCACTCCCCACGACTGGCAGCAGTCTCATTCCAGCGATTCCCGGTCCAACGGCGCTGAACAACCACTGACCAATCACCGCACCCGCAGCACCTAAAATCAAATGAACGCGTACTTGTCGCCAATCATGAGTTCCCACGGCATTGGTAATAACGCCAATCGTGAATCCCATCAAGACTGCCGCTAACCATGGCATGTTAATCACTTCCCAATTTACAATATAATTTATTGATTGAAATTATCATAACCATAATTTTTATCCTGAGCAATCAAAACGCTCATTATCAGCGATAGCCGTGCCAAATAGGCGTTTCATTTCCATTCAAATTCGTTATCAGGGTATAATTAGGCCACGATAATTATGAAAATTACAACAGTGAGGTGCTTATCATGTCGATAACATATGGAATCTTTTATAACGGTCAAGCCGGTCAGGGGCAAGCTGCGACGGTCGCCCATCAAGCCGCCCAAGCGTTAGCTAAACACCACATCCAAACACAACTTCTGACAACACCGGGCATTCCACGGGCAATTGCCCTCATTAAACAGACTTTGCCACAGTTGTCAGCCTTGATCATTATCGGCGGTGATGGCACCTTGAATGTTGCAATGACAGCCCTACTGCAAGCCAATGCCAGTATTCAAATTGGCGTGATTCCAATGGGAACCGTCAATAATTTTGCGAAGCGTTACCACTTTCCTACTGATCCCACGGCCGCCATCGACCTAATTTGTCAACGACCGGCACTCCAATCCGTGGGTATTTTAGCTTGCAATCAGCGGCGCGCAGTCGTCAGTTCATTGACGTTTGGCAATCTGGCCGACATTTCAAATGAGGTGCGGCAGACTGAAAAGCAGCGCTTTGGTAAACTCAGCTATCTGTACCGTGCCATCAAGCACATTGGCAAAAACAAATCGCTACCGATTCGCTATCAGTTCAAGCACGCTGGCAGTCGCACGCTCAAAACCTGGTTCTGTTTGATTACCACGACCAAGTCAGTTGGTGGACACACCTACAGCGCGTCGGCCCCTGGGAAGATGCATCTCAGCTTGCTCAATAATATTGGTTGGCGGCAAGTGTTGCCATACTTATGGTTTGCTTGGACGGGTAACCTACAGGACTCCCAATCAATCACCCAGCTTACCGCGACCGACGTCCGGATCACCAGTGTCAGTGGGCAGGCGGTCACCACTAGAATCGACGGCGATCCGGCCCTCAAGCTACCGATTGAGCTGAACTACTTGGCCGACCGTTTTGACTTGATTGTCCCTAAATCCGTATAAAAATTTTAATCTCTCGCCAATTTCGCATATTGATTGCGTCTGATTCATAAATTGGCTATCCTTAAGCATGGTACCGATCGTCATATTGGTCGGCATCCAGCTGCAATTATTATTTTATTCAGGGGGAAGGCAACGATGACAACTGCTTATCGTAAATTTTGAAACAATTTGCTTAATTTTTCGGGGACAGCGACCCGGTCCGAATTTTGGTGGCCACTTATTATCAACTACATTCTTGGGGGCCTGATCATTACAATCATTCAGCTCGTGACCGGGCATCCAATCGATGATATTTACAATTGGAGCGACTGGAGTGTCAACACGATGAGCAATCTGATTGCCTTTATCGTCTGGCTTAGGGTGCTCTCGCTCAAATTCCGGCGCCTGCATGACAGCGACCACTCTGCTTGGTGGCTGTTGATTAACTTAGTGCCGCTAATCGGTGGCATCTGGTTCTTTATTTTGATGGTGCTGCCATCACGGCCGAATCGTTGGCAATAAGCGGATTTTTAAAACGGATATCCTCGCAGTCTGACTGTGAGAATATCCGTTTTGTTTTGGGTCGAGGCATCATCGGTCAGTTCTACCCGTGACGAATATCGAATATGTTTGTCGAATATCAAATGGTGCCATGTTCTGTTAAAGATTTGGCTAACCTGATGTGCCTCAATTCATCACGATAGATCAGGCTAGATTTGTTGCTTACACGCAACCCATAATCATATTGATAGACGTAATAATTATATAGATGTTATGATTTTTATAACAAATAATTCATTACAGGAGGTCCTGACGATGTATCAAAATATCTTAGTTCCACTAGATGGCTCTGACAACGCCTACATGGCCTTAGAACATGCTGTCCAACTCGCACAAACCTTCAAGTCCAAGTTGTACCTCGTGAACGTGATTGATATCACCCGACTGAACGCCTATAGTCCCGCAGCCTATGGTGGCACGCTGTATACGAACTTACTTCAGGTCGCGAAGGACAATAGTCGTGATATTTTGCGCCGGGGCCAGCGGATGGCAGCCGAAGCGGACGTTGAATCATTGCCAATTCAAGTCAATAGTTCACCCAAAGCTAGTATTGCAACTGAAATTCCGAAGAAATATGAGATTGATTTGATTGTCATGGGTAAATCTGGAACCAACGCCGTCTCACGAATTTTCTTAGGCTCAACCACATCCTATGTCGTCCAAAAGGCGGCCGTCAACGTGACCGTCATCAATATGCCCGACGACGCGACCTAATCTTTGAAACGAGGTGCATCCACATGCTTAAAACTCGCCCCAAATTCAGCTGGCTTCATCTAGTCATTTTTATCGTCATTATTGAAGCTATCGGTAGTCTATCCGGTTGGCTCTCCGGTGACATCAAAGGAATTTACAACAGTCTGAGTTTGCCCGTGCTCTCACCGCCAGATTGGCTATTTGGCATTGTTTGGCCAATTCTGTATGCCCTGATGGCAATCGCGGGTTATCTGGTCTTTTATCTGGCGACCACCCAACGGGAACGGCTGATGAATACCATCCTATTTGGCACTCAGCTACTCCTGAATTTTATCTGGTCGATCATCTTCTTCAGCCAATCGGCGTACTGGTGGGGCTTAGTCGTCATTATCGTGCTCGACCTGGTCGTCTTAATGTGCCTGCTCCAGTTTTACCGCAGTAGTCGTCTCGCCGCCGGGTTGATGGTCCCATACTTCATCTGGATCTGCTTTGCGACCTACTTGACCCTGGGTGTCGCGTTGCTAAACTAAATCAAATAACGACCTTGCCAGCAGCTTCAACGCGCTGTGACAAGGTCGTTATTTTTGCTATGATAATTTTTTACGTTGTCGTTTTCGTGACCGATACGGCACGGCATAGTCTTGCGGCGCATCTTCCGGACTTGCGCTCGTCCAGTGACCGCTTCCCTTTTTGGCCGGCTTGGCATCGTCCTTTAAGCAAGTGAACCGCGAGCCATTTTTATCCTGAATAATAAAAATTCGGCTGAACTCGTTGATCGTGTCCACCACCGTGCAGTCGGTATGCTGAATATTAAAGACATCCGTGTAAACTTTACTCACGAGTGTCACCTCCTCATTAATGGCATCATCGTCAGCCCATCAACGCCGCGCTTGTACAGAATTTGCTCAAACATGGCACTAAATTGGGCGTGCGAGCTAATGATTTACATTTGATATTTTTAATATACCGCGAATTGCACGATAACACCATTAAGATGCATAGTGGGTACTGAAGTGATTATTGCCAGATTTTTCCGGATTAACCAGTATCGGTAATAGTGACTATATGAAACCGTTTACCGACACTCAATTATGTCGATTGGTCTATTCTTTTATGCCCCGCTCCGATATAATTCATCTTAAGGCTAGTGGCTGTCGTGCACGGTTTGTCACATATGGACAGACGTAACGACCGCCGCCTAACCTGAAATCAATTTTTGGAGGGCACACGATGGGACTCTTAAACGGGATACTTGGTAACATGAGTGAAGTTACCCCTGAAGAAATTCAGAAGCAATTCGGTAAATTTTTGATGGAAGACGAAAAGATTGAACGTGGTTACAAACTGGTTCGCGATATGATCGTCTTTACAGACACCCGCATCATCTTCATGGACCGGCAAAACGTGACTGGTAAAAAGGCTGCTTATCGTTCAATTTACTTCATGAGTATTATTGACGTTGCCGCTGAAACAGCTGGTTTTGGCATTGATGATTCCGAAATCGTCATCACTTACCTCACCAACGTCCACCGCCAAGGACTGACCGAGCAACATGCCGAAGTCAAATTTGAATTTCCGAAATCATTCGACTTTACACCGCTCTACCGATTCTTAGAAAATATTGCTTATCAGAATCGCCTCGCAATCAATCAGTTGACGCGAGTGGAATACTAAGGTTAATGTAAGCAGTTAACGTCACTCGCAGATTTAGGCAGTAAGCTAAAAGGAGCCAGTCCGGTTTGTGGGCTGACTCTTTTTTTGATGATAGGTCATGACTAACAACGCGCTAGGTTACGCACAATCTAGAATTGATTCAAGTTTGATACCATTTTCAGTCAGTTCACCATTTTCAGTTGTGGAATCCGCAATTTCGTCCACAAACAAATTTTCCAACTCGTCCCATTGTTCGCGCGTATTTAGCTTGACCAAGAGCCGGTCCGCTGACAGCGTTGGTTCGATTGCCCGATATAACTCCGGGTAATATTTTTGAATAAAATCGGCGTCACCAGTAAAAAATCTTAAGGGTCTTAATGCCATCTAACTCGCTCCTTTTATGAAATACTTTTGTGACTAACCTGCTTTTATGGTTAGGCGAACTGGTTGCACCATAAATTGGCCTTAACCACATATTGTAGTCGTCGTTGCTGAATGCCAAATCGCATCCCTAGTACAATCAAAGGCAATTTAGAACTGGCTTATGCGAAATCAAGAATCGCTTCAATTCTGAGGCCGTTTTCCGTTAGCTCACCATTTTTATCTGCGGAAAGTGCAATTTCATCCACAAACAGATTTTCGATTC
Organism: Lactiplantibacillus sp. 30.2.29; assembly: GCF_018991255.1. NCBI lineage: Bacteria > Bacillati > Bacillota > Bacilli > Lactobacillales > Lactobacillaceae > Lactiplantibacillus > Lactiplantibacillus sp. 30.2.29. The sequence goes on from NZ_JAGYGU010000009.1 coordinate 10,397, forward strand.
TATCCCACTGCTCATCAGACTTCATTGCCACGGAACGCCGATCCTTAGACATCGTTGGTTCGAGCACCTGATATAAATCTGGATAATACTGTTCGATAAAATCTATATCGCCCTCGTTAAATTGCCAAGACCGTAATGCCATTTCAACCACACACCTTGTCTGAATTTTTTCAGTTACTAACCTGCTTTTACAATTAGGCGGACCGGCGACATCATTCGCCTAGTCTTAACCACACATTGACCGTCATTTGGCTAGGTAGCGTTGCTATCCGAAATCGCTCGTTGCACATTGATTAAAATCTCATGGCTTATTTCGTATGAGAAAGCGCCCCAGCATGCAACCAATTTATTGCGACAGTCGCCTAGGATGATTTGTAAACCACTCAGTGAACTGCATCCCCCGATATTAATCAAAAGTCATTTAGGACTGACTCATGCAAAATCAAGAATCGCTTCAATTCTGAGGCCATTTTCCGTTATCTCATCATTTGGCATGAACGACCCCGATAACTCATAAACAAACAGATGCTCTATTCTGTCCCACTGTTCCTCAGACTTCATTGCCGCGGAACGCCGATCTGCAGACAGTGTTGGTTCAAGCGCCCGATATAAATCTGGGTAATTCTGTTCGATAAAATCTATATCGCCCTCGTTAAATTGCCAGGACCGTAATGCCATTTCAACCACACCTTTCGAATTTGATAATCAGATATCCTCTTTTTATGTGCTTAGCCATATTTATCATAATTATTATAAACCGCTTGGGCGAATTTTTCCGAGACTTTCGGTTCAATATGTCTTAATCGACAAAAATCCATGTTTCAGCCACAACAAACTGAGAACATGGATTTTGATCATTTGAAATTATACCGATGGTTAGGGTCGAGTCGACAAAGACAAAAGTAGTTCTGAGCATTGTAATAACCATGAACCCGAAATTGGCGCGAGCCATTACTAAAATGATACATGTCCCGGACAACTTCACCAATTCGTTCCTTATTCTTCGCACCATGTGGGCCGTCAGTCCGCAAATATAGATTTTCGACAGCGGTGATTGACAGATGCTTGCCCACCGTTTTAGCAATAAATTCACCAAATCCCTTGGCACCTTCTGCTTTCGCTTTTTTGAAAGTATAGGGTGCAATCAGTGCGTCTTCCAACGCAATTTTAAATTGGACACTCGACTTTCTGGGTGTCACCAAAATTGGATTGTTGGCGTCTTTCGCCTTGTTCTGACTTGTTAATCGTTTTCCCATCACTAATCCCCACTGTAGATGCTTAAATAAAATTGCCGCATCGTTTGGGGTGAAATCACATTGTGGCAGGCATCATCAGGATGCAGCCCAATACGAGCAGCTTGCCATGGTGCTTCTGTGTGAGTTAGTGCTTCTAATTCATTGCCTGATTTATCACCATAGGTTGCCCAGACCGATTCCAACAGATTAGTCATTTCCTCATCAAAGGCGTGTGCCTCCTTGACAGGCGCTGCTATCTTATTCCAGCCATGCTCCCGATACTCTTGGTAAAGTTGCGGTGAAACCGGTCCATGGACCCAAGCCTCGAATCGGTCATTATGCACAATTGGGCGATTGAACAACGCCCAACCCCAAGCGACTGCATAGTAAGACAATTTTTGTAACTTTTTGTCACTCATCGGTTCTTTGTTGATGAACCAAGCTGCAATGTCATTAATATCGTAAATTATTTTGCCCTCCCCATCCGTTTTCGCACCATTTGGAGACTAACGAAAACTGAACACTATATTGATGTTTGTAGTGTAGCATAAATTAATGTGGCTAGTATGAATAAGGTTCCGTCGCGAGACAAATAAGACACATTAATTTTTTGTCTGGCTTGGGTTTTGTGGTCTTCAATCGACACGTCACCACGAACTTCAACGGAAAAATAAAGGACTCAGGATTAAGCCAAAGCGTTACTGCAAGCATTACGACAAAAAAAGACGAGCCTTATTTTTCAAGGTTCATCTTAACCGTTTTTAGCTTGTAATCCTTGTCACATCAACGTTCCTACTTAACATCCGAAGTATTCACAATTGGCTGAGTCCCGCGCTCAGAAATAATGGTGACCATCATGTTATTAATGAGCTGCAACTTCTTATCATCTGACAGTTGCATGCCGGTATCCTTCTCCAGCCGGGCAATCGTATCTTCAGTGATTGAGACCGCCCCTTCAACAATAACTTTTCGTGCTGACAAGATGGCGGACGATTGTTGCCGTTGCAACATGGCGCTCGCAATTTCTGTGGCGTATGCCAGGTGCGTTAGCCGCGTCTCCACGATTTCCACCCCAGCAACGTTCAGCCGTTCCTGCAGTTCTTCGGTCAACCGGTCTGAGACTTCCGTTGGATTACTACGCAAGGTCAGCTTTTTGTCATCATCGAACGTATCATAGGGATATTCTGAGGCCACGTGGCGAACCGCGGATTCACTTTGAATCTCAACGAACTGTTCGTAATCATCGACCGCAAACAGCGCCATACTGGTATCGACGACCTTAAAAACGATCACCGCGGCAATTTCGACCGGGTTACCCCGCAGGTCATTCACTTTTAAAATCGCACTATTAAAGTTACGCACCCGTAATGAAATCGAATATTTGCTCGTTAATGGGACCGTCATGAACAGTCCGGAATCCCGAATCGTCCCGATGTACTTACCAAAAAACGTAAGTACGCGTGCCTCGTTTGGCCCGACAATCGTTAACGAACTTGCCCCGAACGCTGCAATAATAATCAGCAGTGCCCCCAAGAAGATACTAGCAAAATGGTCCCCCGTCGCACCGGCCCAGACTAACCAGCCACCGACTAACACAAATGCGATCGCCAGGACCAGGCCAATGTAGCCATTGATATGAAAGACTTGTTTTTCTTTCATGATTGCGCCTCCTTTTGCCCACTATTATAGCATATCAGTTAGCGCTTAAAATAAGCGTAGCACCGTCGCAATAGTTCCTCTGGTGATTCGTTATAAACTAATTGGATATCGGGGCTTTGATTAATAAACGTCTTACCTAGTGCCCCTAACATGCTATGGGAGAGGCCTTCACTCAACAGTAACGTAAAATCGACTTGGTTGGAACGAATTTGTTGGCTGATCCAACCAATGCTCTTTTCATGGTCATTCACGATTACTGGCTCCATTCGAAAAGCTCGTAACGCTTGGTTCAACGTTTGTGCACGCTGCCAAGTCACGACCATCACTCGTTTGCCCCGGCACACAGCCACTGCATCCGCTGGTAACACCTTACTGAAATCAAAATGTGACCGCCGCCGATGTAATTGTTGCGTATGTTGTCGCTGCAGCTGGCTCGGCGTCACGTCATAGAACAGATCTGTCAACCACAGTTGCTGCCCAGCAATGACGCCGCCGTAGACCACACCCGTTTGAATTGGGGTGTTGGCTGGAAACCGGCGTTGATATTTCGAATAGGTTTGACCCGTGATCGTCTTGAAAATTAAACGTTCGCCCACATTGACGAAGAAACCAAAGACGTGCTCACCATCCCCGATGATCACACGGTCAAACAACAGTCGCCGATAGCGCTTATTTGCTCGTGGTAACCACCGTAACTGCTCGTATTTGCCCGCTGCCAGTGCCTGATTGACTTGCTCGTCAGCGCTGACCGTTTGTCTTCCAGTTGGTCGGAGACGATGTAACTGTTCGTTCTCCTTTTGGCCTTTCGCAAGTCGTTTTTCCTGCTCAGAAACAGATTTCGACAATCGTTTAACTTGCTTGACCATCGCGTCATACTTCTGCAGCTTATCTCGCTGCTTCTGGGTCAGTATCGGTTCATTGCGTTGACGCTGGCGCTCAGACATGGTCTTTTCATACAATCCCTGTTGGCGCTTGAACAATACCGCCGATTGCGCGAACCACCGACCCGCCGCATCCTGATAACTCTGCATTGCCGTGACCCGTTGCTGCAATTGGTGATTGGTAGCCGTTAGCTCATCATTGGCTGTCTGCATGCGCGCCATTTCGGCTTGGGCAATCGCCACCTGTTCTTCAGCCTGATGCGTCCGTCGTTTGTTATTAATCTGCTGTTGCAAGCCTTCGTCGATTTGTTTCTGATTTTTCGCCTGTTCACGAGCTAGCTGCCGTTTTAGCCGTCGCACTTGTCGCTTAAGCTGGGCAACATCGGCTTGTTCAGTTGCCACTTGTGTCCCAGTATCCGCAGATTGCGACTGTTCCGCCATCGAATCGCGATGGTCTTGTGCTGCGGTAATTTCGGCCATTGCTTGGGTTTCAGATGACGTTCGACTTTCAGATATCGATTGGTTTTCAGATGTCCCTTGCGCCTTGGATATTGATTGGGCTCCAGATGTCCCTTGCGCCTTGGATGACGTTTGTCTTTCAGATGTTGATTGCGTCTGGGAGGCTGACTGTGTTTCCGCCACAGCAGCGGCCGGCTTGACGTTCTGCGTTTCAACTGCCAAGTGCTTGGATTGGTAGCGCTCGATTAAAGCGCGTTTGCTGGCCTTAGCAGCGTCTTTTTGTTTGCGTTGTGTGACAGACTGATGTGAGTTTGGATAGTTAAGTTGCACTGGCAGTTCCCCCTCGTAAATTTCTTGATACCATCATACCACGTCATTACGCACTTTGACGTTAATGACGGACCATACAGGAGGACTCAATTTTCAAAGGACCGCCACAATACTGACCGCACATTCCAGCTTAGTTATTTGCCTTCCGCCCCCGTTTCTCAAAACACCAAGTCGTCAGTAACAATAGTAACGTAAACGGCAACGCCACTTGATACGGCCGCATGAACGCTTGGGTGAAGGCCGCTTTACTTCGGGTCTTAATCGCAGTTGCGGCGTTTACGATCCGCTGATTGGTTTGTTTGACCTGAACAGTTACCTGCCGCGTCACTTGACGTTGAACTTTGGCTTTGACACTGGCTGGTGCGGCTTGCAGTGCCGGTGATTTGAGGACTTGACGGGCTGCTGCTGCAATTAAACGGTGCTTTTTCGCAACTGTAATTGGCGTCTTCACCGGTTTTGCCGTCTGTTCTTGATCAATTTGATGCGTGATGACTTGTAACGTGTCGCGTTTAGCCTGGTCGGAAATGGCGAGTTTGGCGACGGTGGTGTGCGCATCCGTCAACGTCTGGGTCTTAGCAACCGTCAAATTGGCCGAAAGCGCTGAAACAAAAATGGCGACGGCCAGCGACGTCCCAATTTGGCGGAAGACGCCGATCACGCTCTGCGAAGCTGTCAATAACTCACCAGTAAAATCTCCGGCGGCCAAAACAGTAATCGGGCCAATAATCGTCCCATAGCCTGCACCGATTAATACGGCCGCAATCGCAAATTGCCAGTAATGATTCGGATTCATCTGACTAAGAACGGCGTAGCCTGCCATCATAGCCAAACTACCGCTGAAAATGACCCGGCGCGGACCTAATTTCGACAACAAGAATCCGCTAATGGGCGAAAAAATAAAAATCATCATTGAAGCTGGCGTAATCATGATGGCGGCCAATAGTTCCGTCTGATTCTGGACTTTCGTGAAGAAACTTGGCATCAACACTAACAACCCTACCATAAACACCCCTGACAAGACCGTTGCGAGCGATGCCCCGTTGAATTGCCGATTTTTAAATAACGTTAGCGGGACCATCGGCTGATCGACGTGTGCCTCCGTCCAAATAAAGGTCACTAATGCTAGTCCACTGAGTGCCATCAGACCGATAATCAACTGACTGGTCCAACCCCAGGCGTTACCCTTAACCAACACGAGCGTTAACGAAAGTAGCGTCACCATAATCAAGGCACTCCCAGCCAAATCTAGTTTGGCCTGACCACGAATCGGATGGCGCCAAGACAACCATGCCACACAACCTACAAAGGCAACCAACACCAGCGGCACGTTCATCAGGAAGATGCCTCGCCAACCCAAGAACTGAGTCACAGCTCCACCAATTGTCGGTCCCAACGCAGCGGCCAAGCCTTGCATCACACCCAATTCGGCAATCACACCGACCCGCTTGTTCAGTGGTACACTCTGAATGCCAATCGTCATACTTGCTGGGAAGACGACCGCCGCACCGAGGCTTTGCACGGCCCGGCCCACGATCAATACGTCGACGTTACCGCACAACCCCGAAATCACGGAACCGAGGCCAAATAATGCCAGACCAATCAGATAAACCCGACCGCGGCCCCAGACATCAGCGACCCGGCCAAGCGGAATCGTCAAACTGGCAAACAATACGGTATAAATGTTGAGCGCCCATGATAAGTGCGCCAAATCCGTCGCTAAGCCCACTTGAATCGCCGGCAAGGCAATATTCATTACCGTCGTATCCAGCATGCACAGAAAGATGCCAATCATCATCATACCGATCACTTTTGTTGATTTTTTCATAATAACCGCCTCCAAATGAATTAACGGCAGTATAGCTGATATAATATGAGACAGTTAGCCTTACGTTACAAAAAAGGAGATGTTGTTACGGATGAATCCACAAGAACGTAAACAGCAAAACTTGACCGCAATTTACGAAGCCTTGCTACAACTGATGTCTCACAAACCACTCAGCATGATTTCAATCACGGAACTCTGTGCCCATGCGCAGCTTTCACGATCCTATTTTTATCGCAACTTTACCAGCTTCGACCAAATCATCTTGACTTATCAGGAACAAGCCATCTTGACCTATTTTCGTCGTCTACCGCGGCAATCTAAAATCACGCTACCAGTCTTGATGACGCAATACTTCACGTTCATGCAGCAGATGGCCGCAACCAATCAGTTACTGATTGACAATGGCAAGGCTCAAATCATCGTGCAAACTTTTGAAGCAGCTTATACATTGCTCATCAAACACGACCGCATCATCACTGTCACCGATTCAACGATCCACCATCAGCCCTACTACATCGCCTTTTTTTCTGGTGCAGTCGTCAACATTCTCATTCACTGGCAACAGGCCGGCATGGTCGAACCACCCAGCTATCTCGCCCAACAAATCGTCCGCTTCACTGCCAGCCATACCGGTAACGACTTGAAATGACGGTAACGACAATTGACGAGTTTTTAAGGGGCGAATATTGCTAGATTCAGCCCGCTGGAACGGAACGACTCGACGGATGAGCCATCAATCAGTTAGCCGTCACATCTCAAACGTCATTCAGGGCAAATCAGCATGCACCTTGCGTCCTAAATGACTTCTGACCAGACTAAAAGCCGGCCACCTCAAGGCATCATCGCACTTGTGGTGGCCGACTTGGCTCACAGATTTGATTCAGTTTTCAGCTCACCGCGAGATCAATCCCGATGATACCGCTGTTTGATCCGTTTCATGGCTTGCTTACCACCAAACATCCGTTGAATTTTAGCCTGTTCTAACTGACGCGAATTCAACCCTTGGTAACTCATCTCACGCTGCAACTTCTGATAACTTTGTAGTCGCTCAAGGGAAACGCGCCCGTCAGCAACGGCCGCTTGCACTGCACATCCTGGTTCGCTCGTATGTGTGCAATCGTTAAACTTGCAGTCCGCAGCTAACGCCGTGATCTCAGCAAACGTCTGCTGGAGGTCGCCAACAAAGATTTGAAGCTCACGCATACCAGGTGTATCAATAACACACGCCCCTGATGGCAACGGCAGTAATTGCCGACTTGTCGTCGTATGGCGACCCTTGTCATCGTCCTGACGAATCGTCTTGGTTGCCAGAACTGTGGCACCCAGGAGGCGATTAATCAGCGTCGACTTACCAACACCCGATGAGCCAACAAACGCCACCGTCTGCCCGGCTGTCAAGTATGGCTGCAAGTCTTCCAGACCTTCACCGGTTTCCGCTGAACACATCACGGTCGGCACGCCAATCGTAACATCCGCCAACGCCCGTAATTTATCAGTACGATCCGTACAAACATCCGCCTTAGTCAAGACAAGCACGGGCATTGCGCCGCTATCCCAGGCAATCGTCAAATACCGTTCCACTCGGCGCACATTAAAGTCCGCGTTCAACGACATACAAATAAAGATGGTATCAATATTGGTCGCAATGATCTGACCATCGTGCTGATTAACTGCCCCACGCGCCAACACGCTCTGCCGTGGCAAGATGCGGTCAATCAACGTGGTATCATCATCACCAGCTGAAAACAGAACCCAATCACCGACTGCCGGAAAAGCAGTGGCACTCGTGGCTTGATGCGCCAGTTTCCCCGTAACTTGTGCTTGTCGTTATCCCGTAGCCGTGATGAGTTGATACAACTCCCGATGCTGTTCAATCACTCGTCCCAGTCGAGGTTGCTCAGTAGCTGTAATGGTCTTCTGAATGGTCTGTTTTAAGCCGTATTCTGTTAAATTAATTGTCAATGTTTTATCCTTTCGCAAAGTGACTAACCCCAATGCTTTGCGATAAAAAAATGCGCACAGTGAGCCCACTGTGCGCAAAACCGTGCGGCGTACTAAAATGCCGTGGTCATTCGTCACATTAGGGTACACGAAACTAAGCGGGTCGCACCCACTTTTTTCGTCCAACAAACACCCTAACGACTGACCGACATCAAGCACCCCTCCTAAATTTGATACTCTTAATTTAACAAGCCCCACGACATTTGTCAATTCAAATCGATTACCAAGGCAATTCGACGCTAATATGGGCATTGAACGCGCGTTGCCGTTTTAATTTCGCCAACCGTTGTGCTTGCCGCTCCTGATAACCATCTGCCACGTAAGCATACTCTGGTTTGTCAGCGGTCAATTCCGGCAAAACGACATTACGGTCAGTCACGACAAACGTTGAAAAACACGTCAGTCCTAAAAAGCGCTCGCCGGTCTTTAAGTGTTCGCCGATAATCTTGGTGAAGACCTCAATTGACCGGTGACCAACGCCAGAGACATAGGATTCGGCACACATCGAATCCTGCAAACGAAACGGCAATAAAAAATTGACCTGGTCGACTGAGACCGTCACCGTCTCAATTCTGGCGACCCGCGACGCCGCAATCGATGAATTATCATCGATTGTCGCCAGAATTTTGCCTCCAAAGACGGTATCATGTTCGTTCAGGTCAGCTGAAAAGACCCGGTGATTACTAATTGATAATGTTTCTGATATTCGCATCGCTTCCATCTGTGCACCTCATTTGTAATTAATCTTATTAACGCATTGTGCTAGTTAAATTGTCACATGGTTAAATCATGACAATTTCTAAGTTCAAGTGCTGCCAGCTGAGACCCGCTGGAAAACGTGCGGCTTAGCGTAAACTTGCTGTTGTGGAGACGTCCTACGCCGGCTTCCAGGCATTCTGGGCAATGGTCGGAACGTGGTGGACACAGATTTAAGCCGACGACCCACGTCTTAAATACTGGTCTTTCACTAACCAAGCACAAGACGCTTGCTAAGTGAAATTTCACCACTTGGCCTTGCCCAGAATACCTTCCAGCCGGGATGGCATTCGAAAGGCAGACTTGTGCGAACCCAACCTTTTGTATGATTAGTCGTTGGTTCCATTGTACACGGTCATCTTGATATTTAAGTGTCAGACAGTTTGCAAACAATCGCTAAACTTTCTTACCCATGTTTTAATGCTTCGGATACACGGCTTCATTGAACTTGTCAGGACTTTTGCTAGTCGTCTCAGATAACAAAGTCTTTAACTTTAAGCGGTGGCATTTTTATCGACTAATTTGGCTAGTTGCCATTGAAATTTGTGGCATTGAGATGAGTAACTAATATTCAGGCAATCGTCTCAATAATTAAACGCTATAAGTCTTGCCGGATACTATAAGCCTTTATCGATACCAACTAAAAGTTTGCCTGAAGGACCAGTCATCTCATAATCAGTGGTCAATTGCGCCAAGATAGGTGGCCGTTCATCCGCCATTCGAGCGGCTTCCCGACCGGAGGGGCTGGCTGACAATGCTCAAGGGCGAAATTCTTCTTGTCCGGGTGAATTTCCCGGGCTAGAAGAAGACACGTATTTGAAATTGCGCAGTGGATTTCTGCGTGAGTTCAAATCGATGTCCGCCCTGTTCCAGCGTTGTCAGCCAGCTCCGGAGGTCGGACTACGGCGCGCACCGGCTGACGAACAGGAATCCACCAACTGGCATGATTTAATCACAATTCATGACAAATTAACTAGCACACTGCGTTCTTATTAATGTAATTATATCGAATTTTCACGGATGTGGACCACTAAATCTGTGCTAACAGTGGTGAACCCTGAGTTCTGAAGCAGTAAATCTAGTGACCTACTCATCGCGGCGGCCGACACAATTATATGAGTCAAATGATGCGTCACATTAGGCAATGCCGTGTTGGCGCGTATAGGTGGTCGCAAACTTCCAAAACTGCTGAACGGCGGCTGATTGCGGTCCTGGTCGTTTCATGAAGGCCATTCGACTCGTCACTTTCGGCACTAGCGGAATGGCTTTAATGTTGTCGAGCCCTGTCAAATCAAATGACCGCGCCATCACGATCGAAACGCCTTCGCCCTGATTCAGCATCTCCAAAATCAGTTCGATCCGCTGACCATCATACTTGACCTGTGCCTGGGCGCGCATTTTTCGTAGCGTCGCAAATAATGGGTTGTCGGGACTGACAGCCACCTTCAATAATAAAATCGACTCATTTGAAAGCATTGGTAAGCTAATCTCTGCGCGTTGCGCCAACGGATTATCCTTTGGCACTAAAACCACGAATTGATCCGACTCGTTGAACAAACAGTCATAAGCCGCTGGTGCTTCGTTAAAAATCCGTGTAAACACAAGATCGACGGTTTGATCATCGAGGGCGGTGGTCAATTCGCCGACACTAGCTTCACTGAAGTGTAACTTAATTTGCGGGTACCGCTTGGTAAATGCCGTGATAATATGAAAGGCCTGATACTGCGGCAACGACGGCAACCCACGGATCACTAATGATTGCGCCGCCTGTTGCTGTTGCACCGTGATTGCCTGCTGCAGTTGGTCGGTCGCTTGCAAAACTGCCTTGACTTGTGGTAACAACCGTTGGCCAGCCGGCGTTAGCGTCACTTGCCGGTGCGCGCGTTTAAATAATTGCACTTGCCACTCGGCTTCTAGGGCCAAGATGTATTTTGAAATCGTCGACTGGGACAAAAATAACCGTTCAGCGCTACGACTATAATTGCAAGTCTCAGCCAAATCCACGAATACCGCCAATTTACGGGTTTCCAAATCTCTTCCTCCAACTATTCCAGTTTAGAATAGTTTACCACATAATTAGAATTGTTCCTGCTACTGGCGAAGACTACACTAAAACCTGTTATTTTGATTTTATTGAGGAGGGCTTGCGTGCCAGTTGGAATTATTACAAATGTTTGTGCCATCTTCTTAGGTGGCATCGTTGGTGCACTAGGTGGTCAAAAAATGTCCACTGAACTTAAAGAAGGCTTAAACATGACCTTCGGAATTGCGTCGATGGCAATGGGCGTCTATGCGATTGCGCCGTTAAAAAATCTGGCGGCCGTCATCTTTGCCGTGATCATCGGTACTGGCATCGGTCTCCTGTGCCATCTCGGCAAGCTGATCAACCGTGGCGCCATGGCAATGCAACGGTTGATCTCACGGTTTGTCAGCGCACCGGACAATTTTGAACAACAGGCCTTTGAACGTACGATGGTGACCGTCATTGTCTTGTTCTGTGCGAGTGGGACTGGGATTTATGGGACATTGACTGAAGGCATGAACGGCGATGCTACCATTCTGATTTCTAAGTCGATTCTTGATTTCTTCGCCGCGGTCATTTTTGGCGCCAATCTGGGGCTAGTCGTCTCTTTGATTGCGATTCCACAAGTGATCATCCTAACGATACTCTTTTTGATTGCTCACCTGATTTTCCCACTCACGACGCCAAATATGATTCTCGATTTTAAAGCCGTTGGTGGGATCTTAATGGTCGCGAGTGGTTTTCGAATCATTGAGGTCAAAATGTTTCCGACTGCCGATATGATTCCGATGATGATCGTGGTCATGCCAATCTCCTGGTTCTGGATGCAGGTCGTCATGCCATTATTATAATGTGGCGATTTGACTGTAAACTAAAAGCAGTTCTGAGTGCCATCGCCTGTTAAGACGTGACTCAGAACTGCTTTTATGTCCGGTCATTATCGCGCATTAACACGCAAACAGTGCATTGCGTTGTTAATGGGCGCTCAAGTTGAACTTTGCAGCGCCCATTCCATCCAGCGTTGAACCACACACCGCTAATCTCGGCCATCACGCATTGGTTGTGCGACCCAGCCGACATACATCGCTGGCAAGGCTAATGGTCGTAAACGATATAACTGGGATTGATACCGCACAACACCTTGCTTTAAATCTAGCACTTCAACCCGGCGTGGAGCCTGCGTTAAGCCACAACCAACCAGCTTCAAGACCGCTTCCTTAGCCGTCCACAGTTGCCAGCCTATACGCTGCCGAGCTAATTTGGGTTGGGCCTGTAGCAAGCGCCACTCTGCGGACGTAAACGCGCGTTGAATCGCCGTAAAATCCCGTGGTCGCACCTGTTCCACATCAATCCCGAGCGGACCTGGGCCCAATGCCACTAGCACGAACTGGGCCGTATGACTGACACTGACTCCTAACTTCGGTTGACTCGGAAAATACGGCTGACCCAAACGGCGATAAGCAAGTGGTGCTGGCAGTAATTGTTGAATCAACGAGCGACTCACCAACCGTTGTGTTTCCCTGCGCGTTTGTCTGGAAGCATCCGCTGGTAAATCCAGCCACTGCTGTGCAAAGCGGACCTGCGTCATGACCATTAACTCAAGTGAACCCCTTTATCTACGTAGACCACATCGCCGGTCATCCCAGTCGACAGGTCACTGACTAAAAAGGCGGCCACATTGCCAATTTCACGCGTTTTAACTGGTTCGCCATCCACTGTCATACTTCGAGATAATTTCAATAATTGCTGATGCTCGTGGATACCAGTTACGGCCAGTGTTTTGACTGCCCCAGCTGAAATGGCATTGACACGAATCTGCTGCGGGCCCAAGTCACGGGCTAAGTAGCGGACATTCGCTTCGAGGGCAGCCTTCGCGACACCCATCATATTATAATTCGGCACGGCCCGTTCTGATCCGAAATACGTCAATGTCACGAGACTGGCACCTGGTTTGAGCATTGGTCGCGCTGCTCTGGCAATTGCAATCAGCGAATAGGCACTAATATTTTGAGCTAAATCATAGCCAGCCTTAGTCGTATCGACAAAATCACCTTCCAGTGTCGCTTTATCGGCATAGGCAATCGCATGGATAATCCCATCCAGGGCACCATATTGCTGTTTGATCGTTGCAAACGCTTGGTCAACATTATCGTCATCGGCAACGTCACAGGCAATCAGCGGCACTTCGGGTGCGACGAATCGCTGTAAACTTTGCTTCAAACGGTCATTTTGATAGGTCAAGATAACTTGCGCACCCTGAGCCATCAATGCCTCGGTACACCCCCAGGCAATACTACGCTGGTTGGCAACGCCCATCACCACAATGGTCTTGCCTGATAAAATTCCGTCCATCACTTATCATTCCTTACTTATTTAAAATTGTCGATAACGGGCCTGGCGTTGTGCCACGAGTTCTGTCACCGGCTTGGCTGCTAAAGCAGTTAGTGTTTCGTCGATTGCGGCTTTAAGCGGCTGGCAATCAGCGGCCGTTGCGACTTCCGGGATAATCCGGTCAATCACGCCGTCTGCTAATAATTCCGTCGGTGTGAGTCGCATTTTTTCCGCCGCTTCTGCCGCACGTTGTGATTGCTTCCATAAAATAGTGGCGTAGCCTTCCGGTGAGAGCACCGAATAAGTACTTTTCGCTAGCATCCAGACTTGGTCGCCACACGCCAAGGCGAGTGCGCCACCGCTACCGCCTTCACCAACGATGAGACTTAAAAAGGGCACTTTTAACTGAATACCAGCTAACAAACAGTCGGCAATTGCACGACCTTGGCCCTGATATTCAGCATCCACCCCCGGATAAGCGCCGGGCGTATTGATCAACGTGACGACTGGTTGCTGTAATGTTTCTGCTTGTTGCATCAACCGCAGTGCTTTACGATAGCCGCTGGGTGTTGCACAACCAAAGTGGCGCGCCTGGTTTTCGGCTAACGTTTGCCCTTTCTGAATGCCAATAATGGTAACGGGGCGTTCAGCAATCGTCGCTAGTCCGGCAATCACCGCCGGATCATCCGCGCGTTGGCGATCCCCATGACAAGCAAAAAAGTCTTCCGTTAGGCCATCGATCAACGCTTCAATACTAATTTTGTCAGTGGACCGTGCCGCCTGAACTTGTTCATAAGCAGTGGTATCAGCCATTTTGACGACCTCCTTGTGTGAGCCGCAATAATCGTTGTAACGTTTGTTTCAAGGCCGGTCGCGGCACAATTTGGTCCAACCAACCATTCGCAAACAACGTTTCTGCCCGTTGAAAATCTGCGGGTGGCGTCTGTTGAATGGTTTGTTCGATGACGCGACGCCCGGCAAATCCAATCAAGGCCCGTGGCTCGCTCAGCATAATATCACCTTGCATCGCAAAACTTGCGGTCACACCACCTGTGGTTGGATCAATTAAAATTGTGATATACAATAACCCGGTTTCACGGTGTTTAGCCACTGCCGCAGATATTTTTGCCATCTGCATCAGTGCCCGGGTGCCTTCTTGCATCCGTGCCCCACCAGAGGCCGTCACCATCACGACCGGAAGCTTTTGTATCGTACAAGCATCGAACAAACGGGTGATTTTCTCCCCAGTGGCGGACCCTAAACTGCCCATCATAAAATTGGTATCCATGACCCCTAATCCAAATTGCATGTCGTCAGTGGCCGCAATCCCAGTCAAGACACTTTCACTCATCTGCGACTGAGCGGTTGCCCGTCTTAGTTTGTCCTGATAAGCGGCGTCCGTAAAATCAACTGGTGCACGCAAGTCCGCATCGTGCTCGTCAAAAGCATCCGTTAACTGCGCCACCCGTTCCCATGCTGGGAGTCGGAATCCGTAGTCACAATGTGGACAAACCTTGAAATCGCCTAAATCTTGTGTATAGCAATCTTGATGACAAACTGGACAACGAGTTAATAGCGCATCCGGAATGTAATCCCGTCGAACCGCGAGTTGTTGCTCAGTTGGCGCTTGAAACTTGCGCTTGGGCATCGTTTAACCACCCCTTCAAAAAATCTTGTTCAATGTACGTTGTCGTATAAGTACCGTCTGCCACCGCTTTTGTATTTAGCAATGCGGCTAAAAAGTCCTGATTGGTTTGAACGCCAGTCAGCATCAATTCATCCAGGCACCGCCGCATCTTGTTAAGCGTCGTCTGGCGCTGATTGCTATGGACAATTACTTTAGCGATCATCGAATCATAAAACGGTGTAATCAAACTCCCCGCAACCACACCGGCATCAATGCGCACCCCCAACGTGCCTATCGGATAAATCAGTTGTTCAATTCGACCTGGTTGTGGCCGGAAGTCGTGCTGTGGATCTTCCGCGTTCAGACGGCATTCAAGCGCGGTACCCTGAACGTGTATATCGGCTTGCGCAAATGGCAATGGTTCTCCCGCCGCAATCGTAAGCTGGGCCTTAATTAGCTCAATCCCCGTCACCATTTCAGTGACCGTATGTTCAACTTGCAATCGCGTGTTCATTTCCAAAAAATAAAAGTGGTGCTGCTGATCCATCAAAAACTCATAAGTCCCCGTATTTGTATAACCCAACTTTTTGGTTGCATCCGCCACTAACTGGCCTAGTTCCAATCGTTCGGCACTGGTCATCACCTGACATGGCGTTTCTTCCATTACTTTTTGATGATTACGTTGTAGCGAACAATCTCGCTCGGGTAAATAAACGACGTGCCCCTGTTGGTCTGCCAAGACTTGCACCTCAATATGTTTGGCGGGGGCAATAATCTTTTCGAGGTACAGCCGTTGATCGTCGTATGACGCCTGTGCTTCCTGTTGAGCGGTCTGAAATGCACGTGCTAGCGCCTGATCATCGTTGACGGCTCGAATGCCCTTACCGCCACCACCCGCGGCAGCCTTAATCATGACCGGATAACCCAACTCATGCGCAGATTTTAAGGTAGCGTCGACATTTTCCAGTACCGCTTGACTGCCTGGAATGACCGGCACCCCCAATCGTTGCATTGTCTGGCGGGCATTTTCCTTGTCACCCATTTGGTCGATCACTGCTGGACTAGGGCCGATAAACGTTAACTGGCAATCCGCACATAGTTGGGCGAACGCGGCGTTTTCAGACAAGAAACCGTAGCCCGGATGAACGGCTTGACAGCCTGTCAGATTGGCAGCACTGATTACGGCCTGCATGTTCAAATAAGACTGATTGACCGGGCCATCACCGATACAAACGGCTTCGTCGGCGAGTCGAACAAATAGACTATCTTGGTCGGCCACCGAATAGACGGCGACGGCTTGACTGCCGACTTCATGCAACGCACGAATAATCTGCACCGCAATTTCGCCCCGATTGGCTACTAATACTTTTTCAAACAATCCTCTGACCTCCCTTAAGTCTGAATCACAAAGGTCAAATCCGCACTGACGACTTCATGACCCGCGCAAGTGATCACCCCATGACCAGTACCAATTTGACGTCGAAGCTTCGTCAGGGTGACGGTTGATTCTAAGCGGTCCCCAGGGTGAACATCCGCCTTAAAATTAGCCTGTCGAATTCCACCGAAGAAGACGTTTTGCCGGTGATGCTCAGGAATCGATAGTAAGGCGACGACCCCCGTTTGCGCTAAAATCTCTAACAACAGTGGCCGCATCATCGTCCGCCCCGTCAGCGTTGGACTTTGGAAAAACCATTCATTAATGGTCACTAATTTCTCGGCGGTTGCACCGACCCCTGGCTCGACGCTAACGATACGATCCAAGAGTTGCACCGGATACCGTTGCGGAATTAAACTAGTCACTTCCATTAGGCTTTCGTCTCCTCAATCGCAAATAGTGGCTCATCGAACTCGACCATCGCCGCGTTCTTGACCAGAACTTCCTTGACCGTCCCACTAACTGGGCTCGGCACTTCATTGATCATTTTCATCGCTTCAATGACACACAGCGTTTCGCCAGCCTTGACGTGCGTGCCGACCTGGACGAATGGTTCCGCCTTAGGTTCAGCGGCTAAATACGCCACTCCGACTAGCGGCGCCGTTACCATGGTCGCTGATGAACGAGTGGCCGCAGGTGTCGATGGGGATCCTGGTGCTGGTTCAGCCGCATTAGTCGCTTGAGGCTGTTCACTCGCTGAGATTGGCTGGCTTAGAACCGCTTGCTTGTTCAGATGTAATTCAAACCCGCTCGTCTTGACATCCATGACTTGCGCACTAGACTGGTTGAACTGGTCGATCAGTGCGGTCATGGCTTCCGTATCCGTCATACTCATGCGCTCACCCACTTTTTAAAGGCGACGACGGCATTGTGACCGCCAAAGCCAAATGAATTACTCAATGCATAGGTGGCAGCCTGTTGCTGGGTCGCGGGCGAGACCAAGTTTACTGGACAGTCAGGATCTGGCGTCGTACACCCGACATTGGGCGGTAACTGTCCCGCTTGTAAGGCACCAATCGTCGCGACCGCTTCGATCGCACCGGCAGCGCCTAACAAGTGTCCGGTCATCCCTTTGGTACTGCTGACAGGGGTATTTTCACCAAATAGTTCGGCAATTGCGTGGGCTTCAGCGCTATCATTGGCGTGGGTCGCGGTGCCATGTGCGTTGATGTAGCCGACATCTTCAGGTTGAATGCCCGCTTCTTGAATGGCTTGCTGCATGGCACGTTTGGCACCCGCACCGTCTGGCCGTGGTGCGGTCATATGGTAAGCATCACTGGTCGTCCCATAACCGATAACTTCACCGAGAATTTTGGCACCACGCGCTTGAGCATGCGTCAGCGTTTCTAAAACTAAGCTGGCGGCACCTTCACCCATCACAAAGCCATTGCGGTCTGCGTCAAATGGCAACGACGCTTTCGTCGGATCAGTGGCTTTGGATAACGCGGTCAACGCGGCAAAGCCCGCAATACCGATTTCGTTGACTGACGCTTCTGCACCACCGGTAATCATCACGTCAGCTTTTCCTTGGCGTAAATATTCAAACGCATCACCAATTGCGTTGGTGGCCGAAGCACAGGCCGTTACGATCGCCTGACTGGTGTTCTGAGCATTGAACTGCATGGCGATGTTACCGACGACCATGTTAATGATCGAATTCGGCACAAATAACGGGGAAACCCGTTTGGGGCTCTTGTCGTGCATCTTGATCACTTGCGCTTCAATCGTCGTCAAACCACCAATACCGGAACCATAAATCACACCTAACCGTTCGGGGTCAATCGTCGTTTCATCCAGACCCGCTTGAGCCATTGCTTCACTGGCACTGTATAAGCCATAAATTGAGAATAAATCTAGGCGTTTTGCCAATTTCTTTTCGATCCGTTTTTCTGGCTGCAAATCATCTACTTCACCGGCAACACTGATTCCTGTTGCCGTCGCATCGAACTTGGTAATCGGTCCAATGCCAAGTCTTCCCGCAAATAAATTCGCCAAAAAAGTGTCAACATCATTACCGAGGGGCGTCACCGCACCCATCCCAGTCACCACTACTCGTTCTGTCATTGGTTACCCTCCCATGTCTATATCGTCATTCCGCCATCGACCGTCAAAACTTGTCCGGTCAAATACGGTTGGTGTAATAAAAAGTCAATCGCTTGAGCAATCTCATCAGGGGTGCCAAAGCGCTGCAGTGGAATACCGCTTAAAGCTGCCGTCCTGACACGCTCGTTCAGTTGTGCGGTCATCGCTGTTTCGATCATGCCCGGCGCCACCGCATTGCAGCGCACTTGGCGGCGAGCGGCTTCCTTAGCGGTCGTCTTAGTTAAACCGATAATGCCGGCCTTGCTAGCTGCGTAATTGGCTTGTCCAATGTTACCGTGTAAGCCGACAACGCTGGCAACATTGACGATGGCCCCTTGCCGTTGGCGTTGCATCACTTTGAGCACGTGTTTCGTCATGTTAAACGTCCCAATCAGATTCGTCTCCAACACCTGTTTAAAATCTTCAGCGTGTAGCCGGGTCAATAATTGGTCATGAGTCACGCCGGCGTTATTGACCAACCCATCAATACGGCCAAAATTTGTCATGACCGTTTCAACTAACTCGGCCGCGGAGGATTCATCACTGACATCTCCCACTAATTGAACCAGTTGCGGATAAGTCGCCGTCAAGGCTTGCCAAGCTACCGCGTCAATTTCATGATGGACATTCAGCACGACACGAGCGCCTTGCGCGGCTAATCGTTTGACCGTCGCCAGGCCGATGCCCTTTGCAGCGCCCGTCACGATAATCACTTCATCCACGTTCACTTACCTCCTCGATATCTTGTTTAAACGTCTGCCAATCATCAACATCTTCAATGGACCATACCCGGACGTTCGGTAGCGTTTGCTTGGCGAATTTGGCCAGATTGTGTCCCGGCCCGACTTGAACCACGCCATCAATGTCATAGGCCGCCAGCCGTTCCAAACAGGCTGCAAAATGCGTTGGCGTGATGAGCTGTTTGACTAAGGTTTCCTTGACCGTCGCCTGACTAAACGGTGCCACGGTGGTGTTACTGATGACTGGAATCTGTGGTGCTGCCACGGTCGTATAGCGTAACCGGTACGCCAACGCTTCACTGGCACTAGCCATTAATGGCGTATGAGACGCAACCGCGACGTCTAACGGCACGACACGTTTGATCCCGTGGTCGTGCAGATCAGCGGTGACCGCCTTGATTCCCGCCGCGTCACCTCCAATCACGATCTGATCAGCTAAATTATAATTGGCTGGGTAGGCCGCTCCGACCGTGCTAGCATGCTGACAAGCAGCCGCTACCAGTGCAGGTGTGACTTTTAACGCCGCCACCATTGCACCCGGCTGTTGTAATCCGGCCCGTTGCATGTAACGCGCACGGTCAGCCACTAGTTTGAGGCCATCTGTAAACGATAACGTCCCCGCTGCCATTAGTGCAGCATATTCGCCCAGGCTTAAGCCAACTAGCGCAGTCGGACAACCAACTAGGGGCGTTAAGGCTTGATAAAGGGCCATATTCATCGCCGTAATGGCGACCGGGACACGCTGGTTATCGTCTAACCAATCATCGGTGATCCGTAAATCCCAGTCCAGTTCCTGATTGGCCGCATCAATCGTCTTTTGGTAGGCTGGCACCGCTTGATAAAGGTCTTGTCCCATATCAGCGAACTGTTGCCCCTGCCCACTGAATAAGATTGCCAGCTTCATGGTTTAGTCCTCGCTTGCTTCCTGGTGGCTAGCGACGTAATCAACCAAATCACCAACGGTCGCTAAGGCATCATCCGTTTCAATTTCGATATCATATTCGTCTTCGATCTTGTCGATCACTTCAAAGACATCCAGACTATCGAGCGCCAAATCTTCCGTGAAGTTGGTCGTCATCGTAATCTTGTCAGCATCCACGTCCAGTTGTTCAACAATCATCTTTTTAATTTGGTCAAAAATTTCAGTTTTAGTCATTAGTCTGTTCCTCCAGAATTTTTAGAATAATATTCGTGTTGTCTTCAGTTAATATTCAATCACGGCACTACCGACGGATAAGCCGCCGCCAAAGCCGGTGAATACTAGTTTGTCGCCCCGTTGAATTTGGTGTTGTGCCACCAACTCAGCAAATAAAATCGGTTCGCTGGCGGCTGCCGTATTGCCATACTGGGCAATGTTAACGGGTAATTGTTCGGTATTTAGATGTAACGTCTTGCCAACACTGGCCACGATGCGCACATTGGCTTGATGTAGGATAAATGATTGCACCTCATTTGCCTGCAGTTTGGCAGCTGTCAACGCTTGTTCGATAGAACGCGGCACTTGTTTAGTTGCAAAGTCATACACCCGGCGACCGTTCATTTGAAACGCCCATTGATTGGTTGACTTGACGGCTGTGTCGGTCGACCAGGGATTCAATCGCGGCTGTTGTCCCGCAGTTAAATAGTGGCCATCCGCACCAAACGTGGCGTAGTGACTGCCCAGCCAGCGACCGGTTGGGGCATCCGAATCTGCGGCAATCAACATGCCACCCGCACCATCGCCGAACAAAACGGCGGTACGACGGTCGTGCCAATCTACCAAGTGACTCAATGTCTCACTACCGATAAGCAAGGCATGCTGACTGGGCTGTAAATATTGATGAACCAGCTGCATGCCGTAGACAAAACCGGCACAAGCCACATTAATATCAAAGGCAATCGCATTGGTCGCGCCAATCGCTGCTTGCACTTGAGGTGCCGTCGCCGGTGTCAAAAAATCCGGAGACATGGTCGCCACAATAATTAAATCGATGCTCGTTGCCGCGAGCTGGCTTTGCTGCAACAGCTGCTGGGCAACATCCACGGCTAAACTGGTCGTCGTTTCAGTGGTTGCAACATGGCGGGTCTTGATACCGGTCCGTTGCTGAATCCACTCATCCGAAGTTGCCATCAAAGATGTCAGGTCCTGATTGTAAATTTCAGTATGCGGTACAGCTTTGGCGGTTGCTTGAATTGAAAAATTGTTTGTCATGGTTAGTTAGATACAATCGGCATCGATCAAAATCTCCCAAACGCGCTTGCCGAATTGCAGTTACCACCTTTCTATTTTGAATCAGTGGGACTAACGATAAACGTTAAGTCTGTCGTGCAGGCGGCTTTATCGCCGACCATCGCCTGACAGCTGACGGTGCCCATATTCGAACGCTGTTTGACCATCTGGACGTGCAACTTCAAGACATCGCCGGGCCGTACGATTTTACGAAACTTGGCGTCTTTGATTGCGCCAAGATAGGCGGTCTTGCCCGCAAATTTCTCAGACTTCAAAATCAGAATCGAGGCTGCCTGTGCCAGTGCTTCAATAATCAGCACTCCCGGCATCACCGGGTTGCCAGGAAAGTGCCCTTGAAAAAAGGACTCGTTGATGGTGACATTCTTCGTCACCACAATTGATTCACCCGGATTTAGTTCGTCCACCCGGTCCATGAATAAAATCGGATACCGGTTAGGAATTAATTGCATAATTTCGCTTGCTTCTAACACACTCATTGCTAGTCGCTCCTTTCACGGCGTTTGGGAATGGCATTAAGTTAATCGTCCCCCAAATGATTGTCAATTGATTTCAGCAGTTTAATTCATAGTATGACGCTTTTGAACAGAAACGAATTCCCACTGCATCAACGGATTGGCCGTTTCGAATTTTTTTGAAATTAACTCGGAAATAGCAAAAATTGCGAGTTAAAAATTGCGTGAATTTTCCAGAAAAATGATCAGGCGACTATAAACTTTATAATTTACCAGCTTTAAGATGCGTTCGTTTAGCCAATGACCATAGACTGACACGTCAGCAAGCCTCACAGTACCGTGAACGCGCCGTTTTTGGTTGGATGTCAAAAAAGCATGCAGAAGAATTCATCGCAATTCTTTCGCATGCTGTTAATACGTTTAAATTAAATTGTCCGTTTCGTACAAGAATAACAACCACATTCTCGCCAGAAGGCCTCAAATCCAATCATAATTAGTTGGCAATATCGAAACACTAAATTCGGATTGACTTAAGCGTCACCCGGCTTACCTACCAACATTATTTAAATGTTCGCATTCACAACAGGCCCACAATGCCACCTACGAGCAAACTTTGAATCTCAGATTGTAACATCACCCAGAGCATCACATTAAAACTAACCAACACGGCGATACACTGGCCCTCAAATCCGGTCAGCGTTGGGACTTGCAACATACCTTGTTTGCGCCGTTTTTGCCGGGCCTTACGAATGCAGAACTCAGCTAGTATCACCGTCAGCAATGGCAGCACGATCAACCACCACCGTGGGCCGAACGCATCCGCGAGACCAGCACCATTAAAATGGGTCACGACTTGCTGGGGCGCTAAACTAATCATGATGAGACAAATTAAGACCATCACACCAACTATCGATCGGACGATCCAAGTAAATACACGCATGGGGTGCACCTCATTTTTGAACCAGTATATCAAGTGGTGATTTTCACGAATAGTAATATGCATTTCTTCGGATGGTGAATTATCAAAGCAGGATGTAGGCAATGTTGTAACGAAAAATGATTGGCAAGTTAGCTCCTAGTTCAATCCCCTGAATTCAGTGCATCAATACCTAGGTTGGGCGCGCTGTGCTAGTTATTCTATTAGCATTAAAGATGATTAAAACGTGCCAGTTGGTGGATTCCTGTTCGTCAGCTGGCAATCTCCTTATTCCGACTTCCGGGGCCGGCTGACAATTGCTGGAACGTAAGCCGACATCGATTTGAACTCACGCAGAAACCCACTGCGCAATTTCAAATACGAGTCTTATTCTAAGCCGCAAGCAGACCACTTCCAGCTAAGAATAATTTGGCTACTGAGCATTGTCAGCCGGCCCCTACAGTCGGGAAGCCGCTCGAATAGCGGATGAACAGCCACCCATCCGGGTACAATTAACCACTGAATATTAGGTAACTGGTCCTTCAGGCGAACTTTTAATTTGGAACCGATGATGCTTTAGGGGATTTGAATGCTGAGAAGATCACACGAATATCGTTCACTATTCTCAATATCACAAATTTCAACGGACACTGGTCTTGAATTTAGTCGTTGAAATAATCTTCGTTTAGAATTCCAAATTTTGTCATCTCAGCCGATTGTACAAAATCTATAAAACAAGGATAGTTTTACTCAAAAAGCGAGGCAATCAGAAGATGAGCATCTTCTGAATGTCCCGCTGGTTAGTTTAATCACAACACCTAGTTATCCAGTTAGTCGACAACCACCATTGCTTTAATGGTCTGACGATTTTGCATATCTTGGTAAGCTTGGTTGATGTCTGCTAAAGCGTACGTTTGCGTAAAGACGCGCCCTGGATTGATATTGCCATCCAAAACGGCTTTAAGTAAGAACTGCTTGTCATAGGTGGTAACGGAAGCCGAACCACCTGCAACCGCGATATTTTGGGCAAACGTCGAACCGAGTGGCCGGTTGTTATAATGCGGAACACCGACATAACCAACGCGTCCGCCATTGTGTAATACGCCTAGGGCTTGATCAATGGCTGCTTCGGTACCCACACATTCTAAGGCAGCGTCAGCGCCACCGCCCAGGATTTCACGGACTTTGGCAATGCCTTCTTCACCCCGTTCAGCGACGACCGCCGTTGCACCAGATTGAAGGGCCATTTGTTGCCGATCTTCATGCCGACTCATCAGGACGATTTGAGAAGCACCCCGCATTTTGGCAGCGATAACGGCACATTGACCGACCGCGCCGTCACCAATAACGACCACTTTATCGCCTGGTTGAACATTCGCACAACGAGCTGCATGATAGCCAGTTGGCATGACATCCGCTAAAGTCAATAACGACTTCAACATGCCTTCCGTGTAATCACTTGGTTGCCCCGGAATCTTGATCAGTGCCCAGTTACCGTATGTGAAACGAATATATTCGGATTGGAATCCATTCGACCAGTTGGAAACACCGGGATGGCGATCACAAGTGCCATCAAAGCCGGCCCGACAAGCGGCACAGTCGCCACAGCCGTGCGTAAATGGTGTAATAACGAAGTCTCCGGGTTTGACCGTGGTAATTGCATCACCAATGGCTTCAACGATACCAATCGCTTCATGTCCATCATTAGTTGAATGCGCATCCTTATTATCACCATGAGCGTAAGCCCACAAGTCTGAACCACAAACACAGGTCCGAACGATACGCACGATCACATCGTCATCCGCCTGCAGCGTTGGTTTGTCAACTTCCTGAACATCCACAAAACCTGCTTTTTCAAAAATGGTTGCTTTCATCCTAATCACCTTGAACTACCAAATTCATGAGTAGTTCTTCCTTCCATTAAGATAATGATACTGTCTAATTCGCCTAAATTGTAACAGGTTTCATTAACCAAATGCTAATAAATGCACATTCACCTGCATTCTTGACAAATATTCCGACAGCTCATATATTTAATTCTAGACTTGATAGTTAACTATCAGTCAAGAATTTTTATGAAAATAGGTGTTTCGATGACTTTAACGATCCATGATGTGGCGCAGCGAACCGGATTGACCACTTATACGTTGCGGTATTATGCCAAGGAAGGCTTATTGGACTTTGTCACTCGGAGTTCCAATAAGCTGGGGACCCGATTATTCAAAGAATCCGATTTAGAATTCATTTATCTTATTAAGTGCCTCAAAAATGCCGGCCTGAGCATCAAAGAAATCAAGACCTTTGTCGATTGGACTATGGCTGGTGATTCGACAATCGCAGAACGGCGTGACATGTTTCAAAAACGGCGGACCGCTCTGCAACAACAAATGGCCGACTTACAAGCGACCTTAGACGTTGTTAATTATAAATATTGGTACTACCAAGTTGCCGAAGATGCTGGCACTTGTGCGGTACATGATGGCATGCCGGATGCGGAGATTCCAGAAAAATTCCGGCAGGTCAAGCACCGGTTGTCGGCGTTGGATGGCATCAAGGATGCGTAAAATTGCAGCGTGAAATTGCAGTGTGAAATCAAAACTGGTTCTATTAACAAATCCACTATAATAAGAACTTGTACGTAGCAATCAAATTTAAAATAAATGAACGCCACCTGTTGCAACGGAGGCTGCAGTCAGGTGGCGTTCATTTGGTATCGACAATTATCTGAAATAATAACGAGCACAGCTTTCAAACCTGGACGACAACTATTAGGATGGCATCCATTGGCTGTGATTGGCCTTCGCCACTTTAAATACAAAATAGATCCCATCGCCAACCGCAAGACAGCGTACCACTGTCAAAACACACGGATCATGTCATTACACATCATCAATTAGATTACACGCCTGACACCAAATCTATATTGTCACAACTGTTCTCCCACAATTCCTTGGCGGTGTAGACATCCTTGTCAAACAAAATCACGGTTCCATCCGGCTGGATTCGGGCGTTAGAACCGAGCCATTCCCAGGTCGGCGGCAACCACAAGTTTTTACGCTTCCCCTTGCCCTTCTTCGGTGACCAAGCTAAGAGATAATCATTGATAAAATGCGTGCGCATGTAACGATACTGACCATTATCAAATTCGATTTGAATCATATTGGCCCCCATCCAAACTTTGACGGCCTTTGGCAAAGCAGTTGTCATGGTTGCTCACCTCATCCTTTTATTGGTGCATCTGTGTTATCAGCATATAAGTAAACACTTTCTTATTTGATCTTATCACTAAGCCCAGATAAAGCAATCAGCGTTATCCGAGTGTACGGACAAGGCTGTGCTTGCCAATCATCAGAAGTGGCAGGAAATACCATTCCTTAACAAAATCAACCAGGCGTGATATGTTCGAAATTAAAATAAGGTGACTAACTCAAAGTGAGTTGATCACCTTATCGCGCAGGATCTGAATCATTGAAGAACGAGCTTAACCGAATTCGAGCAAATGGCCTGGACCTCGTCAGCTATTCGTGGTCACACGCCTCACACGCCATAGTTTGAAAAGTCCGGTATAGCCATTCACCAGTTTACCGAGAACGATCAACAGTCCTGTCACCGCGCCCACTTCAAGAGTGCCAGTGCCGCCAACTCATGGAAACGCGCCCCATACGCTAACCCGGCATCATCACATTGATAATTCGACTGATGTAAGACCCCGGTGCCTCCCGAACCTAGAAAGCCATAACAGCCTGGAACACGCTCCTGGTATAAGGCAAAGTCATCATCCGCGTTGCACAATTGGGC
This sequence comes from Lactiplantibacillus sp. 30.2.29, assembly GCF_018991255.1. NCBI lineage: Bacteria > Bacillati > Bacillota > Bacilli > Lactobacillales > Lactobacillaceae > Lactiplantibacillus > Lactiplantibacillus sp. 30.2.29. The sequence goes on from NZ_JAGYGU010000009.1 coordinate 37,177, forward strand.
CGGAACCAACTTAAAATCATTTTCAAAGGCGGTTTTCAAAAGTCTCGTAATAGTCTCATCATTCGTCACACAACTTGGGCCACGATCCCATTCGATGGCTGCTACTTGCTGATTCATTTTAGCCGTCGCGTTGACGATCTCGTAAAAGCGCTGTTTGGCCAGTGCCCGATTTGCCGCGTTAAAGGTGCGAATGGTGCCTTTGAGACTTGCTGTATTGGGAATCACATTGTACGTGGTCCCGGCCTGAATCGCACCAATCGTTAGAACCAGGGCCGCATCGGGCGCAATATTGCGGCTCCGAATCGTCTGTAAATTGCCGATGAGTTCACCCAAGGTCACAATCGGGTCATGACTGGCCTCTGGCATAGCCGCGTGTGCGCCCTGACCTTGAATCGTTACATCAAAGTTGTCATTACTAGCCATTAACGGTCCGGATTTCATCGCCACCGTCCCGACTGGCAAATTCGGCATATTATGAAAGCCCGCAATGGCCTGCACTCCCGTTAAGACACCGTTATCAATCATGATGCGTGCACCCCGATGCCCTTCCTCAGCTGGTTGAAAAATTAAGCGCACGGTTCCAGGAAGATCAGCCTCGCGTGCTTTCAACAGCCGTGCCGCGCCTAATAAGGATGCGGTATGAAAGTCATGACCGCAAGCATGCATTCGTCCGGGAATCTTTGAAGCATAGGGTAAATCATTGGTTTCTTCAACTGGCAAAGCGTCAATATCTGCGCGTAAGGCAATTATTGGTGCGCCGTGGCCAATCTCGGCGACGACCCCCGTCTCACCTGGATAATCCAGCAACCGGACCCCTAAGCCACTTAAGGTCTGCGCGATGAGTTTGGTCGTTGCGACTTCGTGTAAAGCTAATTCAGGATGCGCGTGTAATTGATGCCGTAACGTGGTCATCCATGCACTTAAAGTTGTGGTCAACATTGATAACATCCCCTATAAAATTTTTAAGAAAATTGACGCGATAACGACTGAAGCGACCGAAACCGTTGCAAAGCCCCCGACTAGCATTTTCGGTAGAATTTGATCCAGTAAGTATTGCCTTTCATCCGGGGTCGTCCCCATGATTTCTGTGACTTCATGGGTCACAATATAGTCTGCGGGAAACCCAAACAATGCCGTCAGGGCGCTGGCGAACGCCATTTCATGACTGAATCCCAGCGGTCGAGCCAATAAGCTAGACGCGATGAACATCCCTAACACACCCAATACGATCAAGGTCACAATTGGCACTAAGATGCCGCTCAACATACTGATCTTGACAATGTTTAGATTGGCAAAAATGTAGGCGAGTAACCCGTACATCAGCCAATGAAACACACCCGCTTTTTCTAAGACGGCATTTTCTAAAAAACCGAGTTGATGCGCAATGACGCCAAAAATCAAACAAACGATATATTGGTTCACAACACCGTGCATCAGTTGAGCGGTCTCTTCAGCTAACCCCGTAACGGCCGCGACCTTGAAGAGCATGAAGGCCGAAGTATCATAAGCAGCTGGTAGATGCCAAGCACGGATTTTGAATTTCGGCAACCGAACGCTGGTATCCGCTGTCGGCACATCTCCGGCTGGGACCTGCGCCGCTGTATTGACGGTGGCACGTGCCGTTTCAGCATCATCCGTGACCACGATGGCGACCGCCTGCCTGTTTTTTAATAGCCGCCGACTCTCACGTTTGAGCATCCAGGCCGTCAATGGATAACCGAGCATACTGTGCATCACAAACATTGCGACCGGAAATGCAACTAAAGCGGTGATGTGTTGGGCTTTTAAGCCAGCCGTCATCAAAAATGCCGCGACCAGGCCACCAGTCAGTGGCGGGACACTCGCAACGATCGTATGCCAATTAAAGAATAAGCGTCCGATTCCCATCGTGAGGATAATGGTCCCGACAACGCCGCTGAGTGCAATCACCACGGCACGCCATTGCTTAAGTAAAAGTTTCAAGTCCATCAACGTCCCCATATGCACTAACAGCACGGCTTGGGTAATTTGAATAAAGGCTGTGCCAAACGAAGCGGCGGGCACAATATTCTTCGGAACAATCGTCCAAAAGCCAATTAAAAATAAAAGTGCCGTAATAAAAACGGATGGCACGTAGGCTCGACTCCGGGTTGAGACCCATTCGCCCACCATCATGAAGCCCATGACGACCATCAAAGAAAGAATAGCTGCCATTATCATCACTCCCATTAGTTTGATTTGCGATTCACTTTTCTAATCGTATTATCATAATCTAACAGAAAACTAATTAGAATACGAGGCGCTGACGTCAATTCAATGCAAACCCACGTTTACATCGCTTTGGACAGCTGATTCCTAGTTATTAAGTGGAAATTCGCTAAGAATCTAAAGGTCATAGTCGTCAAATATTCGGTACTAAGCTGACAAAAAAACGGTATCCTCACCTTATCAGGTTCAGATACCGTCACAAAGACATCAATTTAACTTTGAGGAACTAATTATCCGGTAATCCCGGAATTGTCACGGTTGCAATAAAATCTTACCCGCAACTTGGCCAGTTTCCAGTGAACAGTTGAGTTGTTGCCGTAATAGCTTGCTTGGCTTACCCCTTTTCACCATCGGGCACCGTCACCGCATCCAACGCCGCGCGCATCTGGCGTGTATAGTCGGTCAAAACCGTCGTCGCCGGTTGGTTGTTCGCGATTAAATGTACTACGGCGCTGCCGACGATCACACCATCCGCAAATTTGGCCATTGCGTGCGCCTGTGCCGGGTCATGGATGCCAAACCCAATCGCAACGGGTAAGGCCGTTGCTTGCCGAATCTTCGTGACTAATGTCGTCAAGTCGGTCGTGATGTGGTTGCGGGTCCCAGTCACGCCCAGCGAGGAGACGACGTAGATGAAGCCGCGGGCCTGTGCCGCAATGGCTGCAATCCGAGTATCGTCGCTCGTCGGCGCAATCAACGGAATCAGTGCCACGTCATATTGATCAAGCGTTGGCCGGAGTTCACCAGATTCCTCTAGGGGTAAGTCTGGGATAATCAAACCGGCAACATCCAATTCCTGGCAGCACTTGGCAAACGCCGTATAACCGAACTGATAAACGATGTTAGCATAGGTCAGAAACACCAGTGGTACTGCCGTTTGCTCCCGAATTGCAGCGACTAATTCGAAGACTCGCTGCGGCGTGATTTGTTGGTCAAAGGCGCGTAAATCTGCGGCTTGAATCTCCGGACCATCCGCAACCGGGTCCGAAAATGGAATGCCAATTTCAACTAAGTCACAACCCGACTCCGCTAGCGCAACCACCTGGTCGACAGTCGCGTCAAAAGTTGGATCCCCCGCCACAACGAATGCAATGAACGCCTTATGATTTTGAAAAACGCGGTCTAAATTAGTCATTGATTTCTACCCCCCGGTACTTTGCAATTGCGGCCACATCTTTATCGCCACGTCCAGACAAGGTACAAATAATCGTTTGGTCCGGTCGCATGGTTGGTGCGAGCTGTTGAACATAAGCAACAGCATGGGCACTTTCAATCGCGCAAATAATGCCTTCGACTTTAGCAATCATTTCAAATGCTTGAACAGCTTGGTCATCCGTCACGCCGACGTATTGGGCCCGCCCCGTTTCAGCTAAGTAAGCGTGTTCTGGCCCGACACCCGGATAATCCAGCCCAGCTGAGATGGAATAGACTGGCGCAATCTGCCCCGCTTCATCTTGTAAGAAACACGACTTCATACCGTGAAAAATCCCAGTTCGTCCGCGTTCAATCGTCGCAGCCGTCAATGGCGTTTCGATGCCTTTGCCAGCGGCTTCACAGCCAATCAACTGAACGGAAGGGTCCTCCAAAAAGGCAGCAAAGCTCCCAATAGCGTTACTCCCACCACCGACGCAAGCGACAACGGCATCCGGTAAACGGCCGGTTTCTGCCAACAACTGTTTTTTAGCTTCAATACTGATGACACTTTGAAATTCATGGACCATCATTGGAAACGGATGTGGCCCAGTCGCCGAGCCCATGATGTAGGCGGTATCGTCACAGCGCCGCGTCCACTCCTGCAACGCCGCGTTGATGGCATCTTTGAGCACCACCGTCGTGACTGGATGAACCTTGGCACCTAACAACTGCATGCGATACACGTTCAGCGCTTGCCGGTCCGTGTCTTCCTTACCCATGAAGATCTCACATTCCATCCCAAACAAGGCAGCGATCGTCGCCGTTGCCACGCCGTGCTGACCAGCGCCCGTTTCGGCAATCAACCGTTTTTTACCCATTTTCTTAGCGAGGAGCGCCTGCCCTATGACATTATTGATCTTATGCGCACCGGTGTGGTTCAAATCCTCACGTTTAAAATAAATCTGAGCACCACCCAATTGGTCAGAGAGTCGCTGTGCATGGTATAGCAAGGATGGGCGGTTGGCATAGTTATTTAGCAGATCGGTTAGTTCGGCTTGAAATTGGGCATCTTGATGATAGTGTTGGAAAGCTTGATCTAATCGATGCAATTCAGTCATCAGGGTCTCTGGTACATATTGGCCGCCAAAGTCGCCGTAACGACCTGGACGTGTTGTATTTTTAATCATATTGAATCCTCCGTTTAAGTGGGTCGTGTGATTTCATATCGAATCTGTCACGATTTTTTATTCTTCGTCTACTGATTATCTATTAGTTAAGTTGGTGCGCGCGGGCAACAATGGCCGCAATCTTCTGGGCATCCTTTTGACCATTTGTTTCGCCCCCGCTGGATACATCGACCATCGCTGGGTAAATTTGTTGAATGGCAGTCGTCACATTGTCTGGCGTCAAACCTCCCGCTAAGATAAATGGCCGTTTGAGCCGTGGCAAGTCCGTCCAATCCAGGACTTGACCACTCCCGGGGTGCGAATTGTCCAGTAACGGATAATCCGCTTGGCATCTGATTGCATCAGCGGGAATCACCGCTTGAATCACGGGAATGTGAGCTGCTCGTAGTTGGGGCACACGTGGATCATCCAGGGCGCCATGCAGCTGAACCACTTGAATGATGTGGGCTTGCACCAACGCTAGAATTTCCGCCAGCGAGTTAGTTGTGAAAACGCCGACACGCTGAATCTGTGGATTAAGTTGTGCCGCCATTTGCCTCGCCAGGTCTGGTGTGATCTGCCGCCGACGTCCAGGCGCAAAGATGAATCCAATCGCATCTGGCCGTGCTTGATTGACCATCGCCACATCCGCGGGCCGCATCAGGCCGCAAATTTTAATTTGGGTCACGCGACCACCCCCGCACGTAATTGTGCCACCGCTGCCGCTTTATCCGGCGCACGCATCAGCGTCTCACCCACTAAAATGGCATCGAAGCCGGCCGTGGCTAGCTGATGGACTTGGCTCGGCGTTTGAATACCGGATTCCGCTACGGCTAAACACGTCACTGGAATTTGTTGTCGTAGTTGCTGGCTAGTGGCAATGTCCACGCTGAAATCCTGCAAATTACGATTATTGATGCCAATGATGTCCGCACCGGCTGCGACGGCTTGCTTAATTTCAGCCGCTGTATGCGCTTCGACTAATGCGTCTAACTGCAACGCGTGCGTCAGGTCTACTAATCGTTTCAATTGGTCCGGGTCTAAAGCGGCAACGATTAGTAATACTGCACTTGCCCCTGCCACGCGGGCCGCTGCTACCTGACTTGCATCAACGATGAAATCTTTGCGTAACGTGGGTACGGTGACCGTAGCTGCAATGGCTTCTAGATAGGCCAGCCGCCCCTGAAAATAATCCGGCTCGGTCAACACCGAAATCGCATCGATTTTCGCATTTTGGTAATCCTGGGCGATTTGCAGGTAATCAAAATCGGGTGCAATCAGTCCTTTAGACGGCGAGGCCCGCTTAACCTCACCAATGATGGTTAATCCGGGTTGCGCCAGTGCTCGTTTAAACGAAGGCGCTGGGGCTGTCATCTGGCGAGCGCGCTGCTCAATGGCCATCCGCTCAGCTAGCGGCACGGCCTGTACGCGCCGCTGACTGCCGGCAACAAGTTGCGTTAAAATCATGACGCCATCACCGCCTGACTCTTCTGAATCAATTGCGTGAGTTCTGCGGCGGCCTGACCTGAATCGATCGTCTGCGTGGCAAGCGCCAAGGCATCGGCCAAAGTTAGCTGCGGCTTCGCAATGTGGAGTGCGGCCGCCGCATTCATGAGGACGACGTCGCGCGGTGCACCGGGTTCACCCGCTAAAATCAACCGCGTGATTGCAGCGTTTTCCTGAGCCGTTCCACCAATCAAATCGGCATGCGCACAGCGTTTCAAGCCGAATTGCTCTGGTGTCATGGTGGTCGTCGTTAAGTGGCCGTCATTAATGTCAATGATATCCGTTGGCGCCGCGGCTGAGATTTCATCCAAACCATCACGACTATGCACGACCATCGCGTGTTTGACGCCCAATTTGATTAAAACTTGTGCCAGGGGTGCCATCAAATCTTGACGATAGACCCCTAATAATTGCATTTCCGCATGCGCCGGATTTGCCAGCGGACCTAGGACGTTAAAAATGGTTGGAATCTTGATTTGTTGCCGTGCCGGGGCCACAAAACGCATCGCCTGATGGTATTCACGAGCGTACATAAAGGCAAAATTAGTCTGATTCAAGAGGGCTAAGCTTTGGTCAGGCGTTAAATCAATTTTGACCCCTAACGCTTCCAAGACATCGGCCGCGCCACTCTTCGATGAAGCGGCCCGGTTACCGTGTTTGGTGACGGGTACCCCGGCGGCCGCTACCACGAGCGCGGTCGTCGTTGAGATGTTGAACGAATTAGACCGATCACCACCAGTCCCGACAATCTCTAAGGTCGGTCGCCCCGCTTTGAATGATAATGCCTGCGCCCGCATCGCAGTGGCCGCGCCGGCAATTTCATCAATGGTTGCGTGTTTGATGGCTAGTGCCGTTAAAAAGCTGCCAATCTGGGCGTCGGTCGCGTGCCCCTGCATAATTTCAGTCATTACCTGTTGGGTCGTTGCAAAGTCGAGATTTTTTTGGTTAGTTAGTTGTGCAATTGCGTTTTCAATCATAATCATGCCTCCATACTTGCATGTGTCATTTTACTGAGTTATCAAAGCTGTTCATTAAGCGGTCAGTGTCAAAAAGTTACGAATCAGTTGTTCACCAATTGGCGCCGGTGTCATGATGGATTCCGGATGAAACTGTACGCCATACAGATGACGGCCGGCATCCTCAATTGCCATGATCTCCTGGTCGTCATTGGTCCCAATCACCCTGAAATTGCCGGGTAACTGGGACGAATCTGCCACCAGCGAATGGTAGCGCGCCGCCATGAACTGCATCGGGCAATCTTGAAAAAGTGGTGAGGCTTGGACCTGCATCAGCGTCGCCTGACCATGTACCAACTGATGAGCAGCGCGGAGTCGGCCACCAAAAGCTGTCACCAACACCTCCAAGCCCATGCAAACACCCAAAATCGGCACTTTTCCAGCCAATCGTTGAACCACCTGGGGGCTGACGCCCGTATGCGCTGGTGTCCCGGGTCCGGGCGACAAAATAATGTGAGTGGGTTGTAAGGCTTCAATCGCTTCGACCGTGAGTTCATCATTTTTGATCACCCGTACGTCCGGCGTTAAGCGGCCAATCAATTGATACAGGTTATAAGTAAAACTGTCATAGTTATCAATGAGTAATTTCATGAACTTCTCGTCCTTTCGCGGATTGTACTGCATTCATCACGGCGCGTTGTTTGTTCTGGCACTCCTTAAATTCTTGAGCACCAATACTATCGGCGACGATTCCAGCACCCGCTGGCACGACTAGCCGCTCGTGTGAGCGATAAGCCAACCGAATGCCAATTGCCATATCCATGTTGCCATTACAATCCAAGTAGCCAAAGCAGCCGCCGTAAACCCCGCGTGGTTGGCGTTCGTAATGATTGATCAGTGTCATCGCTTCCACTTTTGGTGCCCCGGATAACGTCCCCGCTGGAAATGTTGCGGCTAAAACTTGCAGTGCTGTTGTGGTCGGTGCCACCTCCGCAGCGACTCGTGATCCTAGATGCATCACTTGCGAATACCGAATCAGGCGGCGGAGGTTGGTCACCCGCACACTTTTGAACTGCGCCACTTGGCCCAAATCGTTGCGACCAAGGTCCACCAGCATATTGTGCTCCGCGATTTCCTTGGGATTAGTCTGCAATTCATGCGCTAATTTGGCGTCTTCCGTGGGTGTCTTCCCTCGCCGGCGCGTCCCGGCTAACGGATAGGTTGCAATCTGGTTGCCCTGTTTGGTGACGAGGGTTTCAGGCGACGCGGCAGCTAATTCAAAATCAGCCTGTTTAAAATAGCACTGATACGGGGCCTGCGTTGCCTGCAACTGTGCGTGAACCGCTAATAGCGACCCACTCATGGTGCCAATCTGTGGATTAGCGTAAATCATTTGAAAAATGTCGCCGGCTCGAATATGGTGCCGAATCCGTTCCACTCGACTTGCATACGTTGGCGCATCAGCTTGCATGGTAAGTGATGCTTGTACCTGAAATGGTGGCATGACTAACGGCGTTTCTAACTGCTGGATTATTGATTCCAACTTGGCTGTCAGCTGATTTTCAGCCCTCGCGTATGCTGTGGGTAAATCGGCCGTCGGAATTAGCTGCGTCAATCCCAATTCATGGTGTTGGTGATCATAAACCAACACACTAGTCACTAGGAACAGTCCGAAGTCATCCAAGTCGGCGCTGGCCGCGGGCGTCAGCTCTAACTTGGGGATGAATTGCTGGACATATTCATAACCGAAGTACCCCATCAGGCCACCCGTAAATGGCGGTAACCCGTGAATGCGGGGTGTCCGATATTGCGTCAGGATCGCCTGCAACGCGTCATTCGGATGGGTGCGGTCGTGCGATGCTAACGTCCGACTAGTTAAGCTTTGCTGTGGATTGAAACTAAAATAGCTATAGCGATGATGCCGGTCGATCGTCAGTGCAAAACCATTGCCCATCCGTTGAACGAGCTTGGCAACGGCTAGCGGGTCAAAGTCTGGTAAGGTTTGCTGGACCATAACTGGCACGTATGAATAGTGCGTTTGATAAGGCATTAATGTTTGTAATGTTGGTTTCATGTTGAACCACTCCTCATATACGAAGGTAATCGACTGACTACAGTTGAGCCATCGATTGTATTATCTGAAATTGAGTTGTGGTGAATTGCCATCGCTGTTGCATGTACCTGCCTCCAATCAAAAAATCCGCCCATGACTAATGACAGTCAAGGACGGATTTTTCCGCGGTACCACCTTGGTTGGACACCAAACTACCCCATTCAGGTTAGACTTGTGCCCCAGCTTAGCGAAATGCAAACACATTCCCGGGAATTGACGGCTCCCTATCGTCGCGAGGTACTAAAACAAAATTGTTCGTTGGTCGCGCCCTCAGTGGTCCATTTAATAACTTGCGTTCGATCGCACTCTCAGCAACGGCGACTCTCTTTACGGGCATCATTATCTTGATCTCCACTTCATCGGTTTCATGGACGAATATTAAGTTGTTATTAACATTAAAACTTAGTGAGTGATTTGTCAACAGTTTTATTTAAATTTAATGTCATATGCGTTGTGCTAGTTATTTTTAAGCATTAAGGATGATTAAATCATGCCAGTTTCTAAGCGCAAGTGCTGCCAGCTGAAAGCCGCTGGAAACAGTGCGAGTTAGCGTTAAACTTTCAGTGGTAGCTGCGTCCTAGTCCGGCTTACAGGTATTTCTGACAACGCTGGAACGCGATGGACACAGATTTAAGCCGACAAACCACGTCTTAAATACTGGTCTTCCACTAACCAAGCCAAAAACGCTTGCTAAGTAGAATTTCATCGCTGAGCATTGTCAGAAACGCCTTCCAGCCGGAGATGATATTCGAAAGGCAGACATGGATCTGCCCAACTTTAAATAAACTAGTCGTTAGTTCCTGGTTACCGGTAATATTAAGCCGCTTTGTTCAAATTGTCAGGCAGTGAACCATCAGCATCACGGAATATTGGCAGAGCTTACTCTCGGCGATTAGATGTTAAAGCCTTAAAACCTGTGCAAACGGCCATATAATCGTCTGATTGTAAGTTTGGCTGCCATTGAATTAGACATAATCTTCAGGCAATCTTCTCAGCATTTGAATACCATAAATCAACATAAATACTGATTCAAAAAAGTTTGCCTGAAGGACCAGCCACCTAATATTCAGTGGTCAATTGTACCTAGATAGGTGGCCGTTCATCCGCCATTCGAGCGGGTTCCCGACTGTAGGGGCTGGCTGACAATGCTCAAGGGCGAAATTCTTCTTGTCCGGGTGGTCTTCCCGGGCTAGAAGAAGACTCGTATTTGAAATTGCGCAGTGGTTTTCTGCGTGAGTTCAAATCGATGTCCGCCCTGTTCCAGCGTTGTCAGCCGGCCCCGGAAGTCGGACTAGGGCGCGCATCGGCTGACGAACAGGAATTCACCAAATGGCATGATTTAATCATGATTCATGACAAATCAACTGGCACAATACGCGTACTAGTTACTATTTTCAATTGATGATGATTAAAATGTACCAGTTTTTAAGTGGTTTTTCACTAACCAAGCACAACCCAACATCCAATTAATCAGATGAGTTGTGCCGATTCCTTTAATCCAACCGTCGCCAAAAAGTCCGGTGATTGTACCAAACTAGTGCGCCGGATGCTAATGCAAGGACTAGTAACACGATTACATTAATCCATACAGCACTAGCCGCAAACGAATAAATCAGGACACTATAACTCACAATGACAATCATACCAATGACACTGCAAACCAATAAGTTGAGTAACAAGCCAAAGTTGCCGCCACCCCGATTGAAAAGCTGCGTCACATTCGTCCAGTTCGTCATGCGTAATTGGTAATCCCGTTTGAAATAGTGTTGCGCAGCTAAATACGTGCCCCAAGCGATACCCAATATCAGTGCCACGTCCAAAACTAAGGGTGCGTGAACAGCGATTCCGATGACGAGCGCGATCGTTGCGTTGATTGCGACTTGGAACCAATAGCCGAGATAAAACTTTTGCCGTAAATACCGGGCTAATGGGATGGGCAGTGCGCTCACAAAGTCAAAGTTCATTTTATCCAATGAAATCAGATTACCAACCAAAGATGTTTGATTGACATTGATAATGGCCCCTGCCATCCCAGCGACGAACCAGACACCGACCCAGTTAAGGGACAACTGACTCCAGTTAGCTCTCGACCCCGAAAACAGAACGCTCCCCACGAGAATCATCGGTAACAGGATTGAGTTGGTAAACAATTGTAACGCCAAACTCGGCTCTTTTAGGAGCTGCCATTGATAGGAACGTAAGATTTTATTAAGGTTATGCTGCCGCGGATGCCGACGCTGCCGGTTAGCTGTTAACACAGTATTCACTTGGGTCAACCGTTCGACCAAATGCAGCAAGACGAAGCGCCAAGTCAAGGTAAGCACTACCAGTAAGGCGACAATTAAGCCTGCCCAAGTCAATACACTCTCAAGCGTCAGTGGCGTCATAAAGGCTTTGTAAACGGGCAAGAATGGTGTCAGCACTGTACGATCGATCCGCGTACCTGAATCTGCCGCAGAACCCCGATTCATCAGTAAAATACCGACAAATACTAACAGCGCATTTAGGCCTAACATAATATTCATCACCATTTTTTGATGGGTGCGAAATACCTTAAGCTTGGTCAAGCCAAAAACGATCAGGGCACACCCACATAGAATCAGGCCTAAAATCAGGGCATACATCAAGATTGCCAATACGATTCCCAATCCCACGAAGTATCCTGCCCGCGTCATCGTCATCACAAAAATCAACGGTAATGGAATCGTAAACGGCACCGTGTTGAAGATCACAACTAAAATTTTACTCAGAAAGATTTCCTGGTTACGAAACGGCAATGGCAAGTATTCAGCGAGGTCATTACCGGCAAAAAAGACGTTATAAATCCCGGCAATGCTCTGCGAAATTCCTAATAAAATAAATAGCGCGACATAAAACGTAAACATGCCGGGGAGCTTACTGAAATCAATGGCAATCATCGTCAGCCCATAGACGCCCAGAAACATTAACGCGTTCAAGTAAAACTGCCGCATTAGTTTCTTACTCAGGGCCGAGCCTGACATTCCTTTTTTGCGTAACCGTTCCGTCAGTTGCGGATTCACTAATCTGAGATTAACGGCCAATAACACGCGTAACTGCTGGTTATTCATCTGGCTCACCCTCAATCGCATCCACCAAGGCCCCATTCGTCGGTCGTCCTGCCATTTGGAGATAAATGGTCTCCAACGATTGTTGCGGATGTTGCGCTAACAACGCTTCGACCGTGCCGGTATAAATGAGTTGGCCCTGCTTCAAGATTGCTAACTGGTCGCATAACTGCTGAGCGGTATCCAAATTATGCGTCGAAAAAATCACCGTTTTACCCTTGGCCGCGTGTGCCTTCATCAGATTTTTTAAATCAAAGGCTGCTTGCGGATCTAATCCCTGCATTGGCTCATCCAGAATCCAGATGTCGGGATCCGGAAGCAACGCGCCAATTACGATTGCTTTTTGCCGCATCCCGTGTGAATAGCTGGCCATCGGTTCTTCAGCATGTTCAGCCATATCGAATAAGGCCACCAATTGTTGCCGGCGCTGTTGGACGGCCGCCTCGGATTTTTGATAAGCTGCAGCAATCAAATCCCAGTACTCCGTCGCTGATAATTGTAGGAAAATATCAGGTGTATCCGGCACGTAGGAAATCTTGGCTTTGACCGCCAACCGCTGCTGTGCAAGGTCTAAGCCATCAACCGTGATCGTGCCACTCGTGGGTTGGATAATACTTACTAGGTTTTTGATCGTCGTTGATTTACCAGCACCATTATGGCCTAAAAGTCCAAAAATTTGGCCTGGTGCAATGTTCAGGTTGAGCTGATTTAAAGCCGTTTTATCCCCATACCGCTTCGTTAAATCGTGAATTTCAATCATCTGGTTCGTCCCCCTCCAGGTATCAGTTAAGCTTTATTATACTATACTGAGTGCCTTTATAACTTCGCGGGTCACGCAATTAGGATTTACATCATTTGCTCGGTCTAAGTGATGAATTATTTTCTCAACAAACTAATGCTTAGCTTTGGATTGGCCGCGGTATTAAGACCTTTGGGTGACAGTGTCCTCGGTGTTTTTTCGCAACGCCCTGTTTTGGATGTATTAACGTTTTCCACGACGAATGCGCAAAACACGCTAAATATCGGCGGGAATTCCCCCACTCGAGCTATTCTCTTCCCACAAAAAACGATAAGGCAGCAAAAAATAGGGCGACAAACCAAATTGTGGTTTACCACCCTATTCATATTGATTTAACTACAGCCTGACCTGACAACTGCAGTGCCATTCAGCTGTTTTACCGGTCGCTGAAAATCGAGGCTGACACCAACACGTTACAGTTCATGCCCTGTCGACCATCCGACATCTTTTTCAAACGAAGGCAGCGGCTCACTTTTCCAAGTCTCAACAAGGCGCGTTGCTCAAGTCACACCAACTCAACTAGTTGCGTCGCTTCTTGAGTAACGCCCCTAACCCGACCAACAAAGTAGCGGCCGTCAAGCCCAGAATCTCGGCCGCCACACTAGCTTGCCGGTCATCACCAGTCTGCGGTAAAGTCGCTTGCTTGTGAGTTTGAGCTTGCTGCCGAACTGGCGCTTGCGTTGTCGATGACTTGATTGACGTCGTCGACTGTACGGATTTGGCCACTGCAGCTGGACGCTTGGTTTCAGCCGTATGACGCACGCGCGTTGATTGCTTCGTCTGCAGCGTAACGACCTGGTGTTTAGCTTGAACTGACTGATTAACTCGGTCAGATTGCTTGGTCGCACTAGTTGCTCGCTTAGTTTGAGCCGTTTGATTGACCTTCTGCTGTGTACCCGTCTGCGGCGTTTTCTTCGCCGGTGTGATTTTATCCGGCGTCGTCACCGTAACAGTCTTATTAGGCGTTTTAGGCGTCTCACCAGGGTTGGGTTCATCCGCCACGTAACGAATCGTTTGGACATCGTCACCACTTGTTGGGGTCACCGTAACTGCTGTAATTCCGGCCACCGTGGCTCGATAGCCAGTAATACTTAACGCGGGCACGCTAGCAAACGTGCTGCCAGCGTCATTTGATGACCAGGCCCCCGCCGTCACGTCACCAGTTACTTTGTCGACCACATCAGCACGGCTAAACGTCAGCGTCCTGACCGTATCGGCATGTAGTTGTTTGCCGGCACCATCTTGATAACGCACCGTTTGCGTAATCGTCTTAGTAGTCGTTGTCGCATCCGTCCCGTGTGCTAAACGAACGAGATAGTGCGTCGCGACCCCGTCATGATTAAAAATCAATCCGGAAGTTGGAAAGTCGTCACTCGTTAATTCATAGCCCCGGCTCACGTAGCTGGCAATCGTCGCAGCGGTTCGATAAGCGGATGCGGTTTGATAGTCACCGGTTAAGGTCTCCGTTGCTAAGGTTTTACCAGTCGTGGCATCCACGTACGTAATTACCGCTTGTTCCGTATTCAGCGTATACGTGACGACGACATCAGTATTCTGGTCAGCAGACGTGACTGCCTCATTGCCCGCCACACGCTGTTGATCAGCGGTATAGCCCGTTATTTGCGGCGTTGCTACCGGCGTATAACGGCCAGTAGCTGTCGTACCATTCAGCCAAGTGGTGTAAACAAGGGTGCCATCAACTTCATCAATCGTCGCCTTCCGTTCAAAAATCAGCGTTTGGACCTGATCAGCGCCAGCAGAACGGCCATCACTAAACTGATAGTGGATGGTTTGGCTGACAGATTTGGTCAAATCTTGTACAGCCGTGCCTCTCGGATAGGTCGGCCCAGCTGGATTATCAGGATCAATCGGTTCACCTGGGGTTCCAGGATCATCCGGCGTCACGGTAACCAACTTGTGCGTCAGGGTGACCGTGTAAGTTTGAGGCTTCCCGTCGTTTGCAAAAATGTTTCCGGATACTGGATAGCCATCCGTTACTAAAGCATAACCCGCTTTGCCGTATTTGGCGATTATTGCGGCAGTGCTGTAGTCAGATATCGTTTGATAACCACCAGTTAAGGACTCAATCGATAACGTTTTTCCGGTCATTACATCAATATAGGTCACGGTTGCTTGTTCTTGATTGGCCGTATACGTCACCGTGATCTGCGTATTCAGGTCAGTGTTGGCGACGCCATCGTTACCGGCCACACTTAACTTATCGGCCGTATAACCCGTCATTATTGGTGACGTCACGGCTGTATAAGTCCCGGCCCTCGCATTGCCAGTATTCCAGTCCGTATAAACGACCGTATTAGCGACTTCATCGACCGTCCCACTTCGCTTAAACGTCACCGTTTGTACATTATCGGCCGCAGCCTGACTGCCGTTCTGATAGCGATAATTGATCGTCTGGCGAATCGATTTAGTCAAGTCAGCAGTCGTTGTCCCTACTGGATAAGTCGGACCATTTGGATTATCAGGATCGATCGGTTCACCTGGGTATCCAGGATCGTCCGGCGTCACGGTAACCAACTTGTGCGTCAAAGTGACCGTATAAGTTTGAACAACGCCATCCTCATCAAATATTTGGCCAGAGGTTGGAAAATTATCACTAGCTAATTGATAGCCCATATCAAGGTATTTGGCAATGGTGTCAGCGGTCTGGTAATCAGATAAGGTCTGATAATCCCCAGTCAAAGTTTTTGGTTCCAAGGTCTCTCCAGTGGTCCCATCGACATATGTCACGGTCGCCGTTTCCTGATTAAGCTGGTATGTCACCACAATCGTTGTGTTATCGCTAGCTCCTGTTACTGAATCTTGACCGGCAACACTGAGCTTATCGGCAGTATACCCCGTAATCACTGGCGAAACGACCGTTTGATAAGCACCAGTGATTGCGCCACTGGTTAACCAATCCGTATAAACTACCGCTTGATTGACTTCATCAACTGTGGCGGTGCGGCTAAACGTCAGTGTTTGCACATTATCAGCCACAGCCTGACTGCCATTTTGGTAGCGATATTCAATCGTTTGGCGGACAGCTTCAGTCAGATCATCGGTCGCTGTCCCGACTGGATATTTTGGCCCATTCGGATTATCAGGTTCAATTGGTTCCCCAGGATATCCAGGGTCATCCGGCGTCACCGTAACAAACTTATGAACCAAGGTGACTTGAAAGCTTTTGACAGTTCCATCCTCATCGAAGGACACACCGTTGTTCGGATAGTTATCACTAACCAACTCATAGCCATTATTCTCATAGTTCGCAATCGTGTCAGCTGTTCGATAGTCAGAAGTCGTGCCGTAAGCACCTTCCAAGGGAGCAGCCGTTAGTGTGGCCCCCGTCGTCCCATCGACATACGTCACGGTGGCCTTTTCTGTATTCGCTAAATAAACGTAGACCACGGTGCCGCCCTCATCGCTTAACGTCCCATTCGCAGCGATGCCTGTATTATCGGATTTTAAGGTGTAGCCAGTTTTAGGCTGTCCAACAGTCGTGTAATTCAAATAATCGGCAGCAGTCACATCCGTCCCGTGGGTCGCACGACCCGTGTCCGTTGCCACGACATGCGTCTGTCCATCAGCATCGATGTACTCGTAACGATAGACGACGTCCACATCACCAAGCGCTAAAGTACCGGGCGTCACACCAATTTGATAGTTTTGATTGACCGCACTGGTCTGATCGACAGTCGCGGTAATGGTTTTGGTACCCACCGAACTCATCCCGTCAGTCAGACGATAGCTCAGTGACTCGCCATTAACGGTCCCAGAAACGGTCGCCGTCAAATTTTTAGTCGTGCCATCAACCCAATAAACCTGACTCGGAATGGTAATCGTGGCCTTAACGGTATTGATCGTCAACGTGCCATTCACATACGTGATTTGATAATTTTGTGTTGCATCGGCAGTGGTACCGGTCATGGCATACGCCCCCGCACTGGTTTCAGTTGCAGTCCCACTGCCATCTGCGGTAACGGCGGTAAAGGTCAACGCATCATAATTGGTCCCGCTGGTGACACTCGCCGTCGTCCCATGCGCCTGCCCATCGTAATCAACACTCGCATTGTTCACGGTTACAGTTAGGGCTGCCGGCTTAATCACGAGTGTGCCATCAATCTTGGTAACGGTATAATTTTTGGCTAAAAGTGCCGCTTGGTCGGCATCAGCCAATCCCGCCGTCATGGTGTAAGAGCCGGCATTGATTTCAGTTGGCGTTGTAAAATCAAATTGATCATACGCCGTTCCACTAGTGACACTGACGCCGGTCCCGTGGGCCTTACCATCGTATGTCACGGTGTCATCGGCTGCCGTTAGTTGCAGTGGTGCAGCCGCCACTTTATTACTGGTTTTGGTGAACACTGACGATGCGTCGAGAACGTAATTGGACCCTAGTGCCGCTTGAATGGCCGCCTGCCCGGCCGCGTTCAAGGTCATCGTGTACGATCCAACATCGGCACCCGTTAGATTTGGTTCAGCACCTTGGTAAGTGTCCGTGAAATCTGCTGCAGTCAGAATGGTTTGATTGGCCTGGCCAGCGATATCATCACTTGCGGCGGTAATGACGCCGTTCTTGATTTGAAGAATTATTTTACTCGAGCCATCCCTGACCGTAACTTGTGGCAACATTGTCAGTGAACCAGAATATTCCTGAGAAGTTGCCGCCATCAACAAAATATTTCCAACACCTTCGTTTGTAATGGTTGCTGGCGAAATTTTGACGGTAAAGGTATAGGCTGAAGCATCCGCTGAAAATGTTGGCACATAGTCATCTAAGTTGACATCGTCCGCAAGGTCATAGTAAGTCGCATATTCCTGAATAATGTCAGCCATCGCTGATTTTCCAGCAGCACTCAATGTAAAGGCATAAGTTCCGACTTGATCAAGCTCTGCCAAATCGGTATCGCCATTATAATTCGTGACCTGGCCGTTGACATCTTTATAAGCAATATCAAAATAATCTTTAACATTGCCTACATCCATAAATAATAAATATAATAGATTGACTTTTTGACCGTTCGTATCCGTTAAGTAATTACCAGCTGCATCTTGAATATTGTAAGCGATATCATTATCCGGGCTAGCTTCTGGTCCACTAATATGATCACCCAAATAATTCAGGGCCGCGTTATTCACATGATAGGTCATCGTGACAGTGCCCTTGGTCGCTAGTGAGACCGTCGCCTGGGTTTCATCCGCGCTGGCTACCGCCGATACAGCCTGAATGGCTGATTTAGTCGTCAGTGATGTGCTGGTGGTTGTCGGCGTTAAACTTAGCGCGGCCATTGTTGCATTCGTCCGCAAACGCGTCATTGGCGTCGTGCTAGAATCAACTGAGGCATTGACTGCAACATCAGCTTCCGAAACAGTATCACTTGTTGTTGCACTAGAACCGCTGTCTTTTGAATTAGCCGTTGTCGCGTCGGTCGTGGAATTATCTGTCGAGAGGCTTCCTTGATTGGTCTGGTTTAAATCGTCATTAGCGCTTTGAACGGTTGGCTTAGTTGTCGCATCCGAAAGCACACTAGTCCCCGTTGATTTAGCCGTAGTAGCCTGATTAGTGGTCGCAACACTGGCTGAATCAGATTTTGAAGCCACCGTTGATTGCGTGTCACTTGTTTCAGATTGGGAAGCGGCCGTGTCACTTGAAACCGTTGTAGTTGTATCCGCTTTAGTATTATCGCTGGACGCATTTACCGTACTAGTCTCATCCGTTGCAGTTGTCGCCATTTCATCCCCGGTTTTAGTCGCAGTCCGCGACGAATTAGTGGTGGCATCTGTCTTAGTCCCGGTGCTCCCTGAATCAGTTTTAGTCGCTTCATCAGACTTTGCCGTCGACGTTGTCTCCGCCGCAGTGCTTGCCGTGGCAGCAGTATCCGCTTTCTCAGTCGTCGACGAAGCCCCTGACTTTAAAACCACGGTCTGGCTCTTGACCGTGGTCGCACTCGCACTGACATTGCTACTACTTTCGGCGTCATCCGCAGCCGTACTAGTTGCCGCTTTGACTTGTTCCACCTGACTAAACGTTAAACCAAGTCCAACTGAAAACACCGTGATGCCGGCAGTTACCCAACGCCGGCCAGACTTGTAAAGTTTAAAATGCGTCTTACTTGTTAAACCCATTTGATTGAATCGATTTTTCATGATACGGCCTCCAAAGTTCGAACATATGAGGATAATAAGTGAGCTAAATTAATCAATCGATATTCGCACTGATCGCGAACGTTTTGATGTGATTTAATCCCCAGTTTTAATTATAAAATAGCTACTCAATTGACCCCTTCAATCATTAGTATATGTTCAAACAGGTGGAAATAACAAGGGTGAATATTAACTTATGTGGCAATATTGTTGACCAATGGTATCGATTAACGTTATAACGCTGTTAGTTTATCTGCCAAACTCAGGTCGAGCCTCATTCTTCGGATGCTTCGTTCATTCATTTAATCAAGATAGTTACCAGATAAACAGTTATTTTTCGGTTTGAACCGCACCAATCACTTCTTGTATTCTGGGATCAATTCGTCGATTATCACAATTTGTACGGCCACAGAAGATGACGACTTCTCGCTAGTTGGATCCTAAAAATCGGGACGAAAAATCGATCACCACAAAAAAGTGCTGATCGATTTTAGATATGAGGCACAACCAACTATTGGCGTCCTTTCCATAAGAACAGAAGTGTCTGAGGCTGGCCGAGTAAGCGGACCAGTCTCGCAGCAGTCCAATCCAAAAATTATGGCTTTTGCCTTAAATTACGGCTTGCTGATAGCATCTCGTTTCTGTTGGAATCTTTATCTGCAAGCCGGATCACAGGTACTTCGCTGACATGGCAGTCAGTATAAAGTATAGCTTGAGTACGGCCGGACATGACAATCCCACATGAACATTAAATACGCATCTGTCTACCTTTAAACATGAATAAGACTGAAGCCACTGTCAGAACAATTAACAATAACAAAACACCTAGATTACCTCCTGTTGTTCCTTGAAATGTACTAAATAAACTGGCTACGATGGTTGTACTCATCGCACCAACAAACTGCTGGAGCGTATTCAAAATACCATTTCCATCTGTTTGTTCAGATTTTGTTAGTTGCGATAAAGCCACTGCCATCAGATTGCTCGCCGCAAAACCAACACCCATCATCAATACAACATCAAACATTAATAGCGCCATAAAACTGGCCCGAGAAAAATAAACAGTTGTCAAAAGCATCCCAATAAACATTAGCATTAGCCCTAAAACGATTGGGCGATAAGGGCCAAATCGATCCATGATAATGCCGGACAAAGGGGCCAAAACTGCAACCAGAATTGCACCGGGAAACATAAAAAGGCCTGATAGTGCGGCAGAAACATGTAATCTGAGTTGTAAATAATTCGGCAGGATAAAAGATAAGCCCAGAACGGTCGCTTGAATCGCTAACACACCAAATAGTCCAGTAACAAATTGACTGTTTTTAAAAATAGTCAAATTGAGAATTGGTTTGTTTCTGTTGAAACGATAAAAAAATCCAAAACTGATCAAGCTGATGAGGCCCAAAAACCAAGATAAGTTTTCTATAGCTAGCAATAATGTAGATAGGCCAATTGCCAAGCAGAGAAAACTAATAAAGTTAAATGGTTCCCCTCTCTTATGACTTTCATATCCGATGCCATCCACACCTAAAAATAGAGATAGGACTAAAAATGGAAGCAAAAATAAAAAAATACGACGCCAGTCAAATAACGAAAGCATCAAGCCACCATATGTTGGACCAATTGCGGGCGCTAAAGAAGTGGTCATCGTTGCAATCCCCATCATTAAGCCCCGTTTACTTTTTGGTGCGTAATTCAAAATGATATCAAACATTAGTGGCAGAGCTATCCCCGTTCCGACTCCTTGAATGATCCTTCCAAGCACAAGAACTAATAAACTTGGAGAAAGAAAATCCAGGAGTACGCCTAAAGCAAATAATAAATTGGCAGTGATAAATAGTGTTTTAATTGAAAAATTACGAACTAAAAAAGTTGAAAGTGGAATAACGATTGCTAGTGCTAACAAGTAGCTAGTCGTTACCCATTGAATTGTTGCACTAGTGGTGTTGAACTCAGCCATTAGAGTTGGAAAAGTAACATTCATGGATGTTTCAATCAAGACTCCTGCAAAGCTCATAATCGCTGTCGCAATGATTGCTGGTACGACTCGCCATCTTTTATGATTCATAATCGACTGCCTCCAAATTATTCAATGCAAATTTTTCTTTGCAAATTCATCATAACTTGGATATTTTGAAAATAGAAGTGGGCACTTTTTTGTTCGATAGTTTCCAAAAAGTAGCAACTAACCAAAAAGTGCGTCCTTTACGAGGCTGCTAATTTAAGTGGCTGCCCGCTACAATATTAACCAGCAATCTGTTTTTGGCCTTTTCAAGATTAACGGCCAAGAAACGTTTTGGCGTGAGACGCATTAGGTTAGCGAGCTTTCCATGAAACTTTATTTTAACGCCCTAGTCTTACGTACAAAAGCGACAAACTTAACACCAATGGCAAACAAAACGCGTCATCGCATCCCACAAAAAAAGTGTAAAAAAACAGGCCACCACAAAAATGTGATGACCTGTCCTCACCATTAGCCCAGCCTAAGCTGCAACCAATGATTGTTGACGTTGTGATTTAGCCACGACGACGTTCTGGGATACGAGCAGCCTTACCATGTAAGTTACGCAAGTAGTATAACTTGGCACGACGTACGCGACCTTGACGAACGACATCAATTGCGGCAACCCGTGGTGTGTGTAATGGGAATGTCCGTTCCACACCAACACCGTTACTGATCTTACGAACAGTATAGGTTTCGCTGATACCGGAACCATGGCGCTTGATAACAACACCTTCGAATAATTGGATCCGTTCGCGAGTACCTTCGACAACTCGTGCATGAACACGAACTGTATCACCGGCACGGAAATCAGGGATATCCGTACGAAGTTGTTCGCTGGTGATCTTTTCGATTAATTGATTTTGACGCATAATGTATTTCTTCCTTTCGCCGACATTCGTGACAACCTGGTCAGCGGAACATCGTTAATGGGCACAATAGCCAATAGATAGAATACCACATCCGCGACCGGACGTGCAAGTTTTTCTTAACTTTTTCATCGAACTGGTGTGCACACGCTATGCTTGTTCCGCGTCCGCTTTGATTTCAGCTAGCATCTGCCGCGCCTTGCCAGACAACGACAAACCCGCTAACATATCGGGCCGCCGTTCATAGGTGCGTTTAAGCGCCTGTTCTAAGCGCCAGTCATCGATTTTACCGTGATCCCCACTCAGTAAGATGTCAGGGACTTTCATACCCCGGAAATCAGCTGGGCGTGTGTATTGGGGATATTCCAACAAGCCACTCGAGAACGAATCCCCTGGTGCGGAGTCCTCATTCCCCAACACACCGGGCAACAAGCGAACAGTGGCGTCAATCATCACCATCGCACCAAGTTCGCCACCAGTTAGCACATAATCGCCTAATGAGACTTCATCCGTCACTAACGACCGAATCCGTTCATCATAGCCTTCATAATGGCCACAGATGAAGGTCAGGTGTTCTTCCTTAGCGAAGTCTTCAGCGACGTGTTGGTTGAACTGAACCCCAGCTGGATCAAGCAAAATCACGCGTCCAGGTTGCGGATGCTTCTCCTGAACACTCGCCAATGCATCAAAAATCGGTTGTGGCTGTAGCAACATGCCAGCACCACCGCCGTATGGATAGTCATCGACATGGTTATGTTTATCGGTCGTAAAATCACGGAAATTCGTCACATCCACGTTAATGACCTGCTTTTCGATGGCGTTGCCAATCATCGATTCGTGCAGCGGCCCAGCAAACATCTCTGGAAACAGGCTTAAAATATCGATTTGCATTAATCAATCAGCCCTTCCATTAATTCAACCGTCACGACCCCGGCATCCAAATCAACCTTTTTGATGACCTGCGGAATTTTTGGCAACAACACATCCGCTTGTCCGTGTGCTCGTTTAACGACCCAGACATCGTTGGCGCCTGGTGACAAGATTTCCTTAATCGTTCCCAGTGGCTCGTCATCAGTCGTCACGACGTCTAAACCGACGATTTGATGATAGTAATACTCACCAGCTGGTAATTGATGCAAGGCTTCAGCGGGCACTTTGATCGTCCATCCCTTATAACCTTCAACATCATTAATATTGTCCAAGCCCTCAAAAGTCAGAAAATATAGGCCCTTTTGTTCGCGTGCTTTTGCGACTGTGACGGTAATTCCACCAGCCGTTGCATCTGGCGACTTAAACAGGACCAGTTGTTGCCCGACTTTAAATCGTTCTTCAGGAAAATCAGTCACAACGACGACCTTCACTTCACCACGAATGCCGTGGGTATTAACTAGGGTTCCAACACGATAGTAATCCATGCGTTACCTGCCTCCTCATTTCATCTCAATGACTAAGTAAATTATTCTAACACATCTGATGCCAATCAAGCACCCACTCTGACCATCCGGCGACAAACCCTATTTAGACTATCCCGGTCTCGGACTAGCTTGGCAATTGCTCCGAGGATAATAAAAAACTCTTAAACAAAACATCACTGCTTCGCTCAAGAGTTTTTTTGTTGTCCGTCTTCGATCGTAAGCCGGACACGTTTTGGTCCTGAAACTCGGACACTATACACAATCGTCCGAATTGCGGAAGCAACCCGTCCCTGCCGGCCAATGACCCGACCAATATCTTCGGTGTTAACCGTCAAGTTGTATTCAAGGTACCGTGTGGTTTCCTTGAAATCGACTTGAATATCGTCCGGGTATTGAACTAACGGGGTAACAACTGTGATGATTAAAGCTTTAATATCTGCCATGATCTATTACCGCTTTATTATTTAGTGAACTTAGCTTCGTGGTACTTCTTCATGATACCGGCCTTGGATAAGATATTCTTAACCGTATCTGAAGGTTGGGCACCATTGTTCAACCAACCGAGGATATCTTCCTCTTCAAGCTTAACTTGGGCTGGTTCAGTAAGTGGGTTGTATGTGCCGACTTGGGCGATAAAACGACCATCACGTGGTGAACGTGAATCTGCGACAACAATCCGGTAAAATGGATTTTTCTTTGAACCCATCCGCTTTAGACGAATCTTGACTGACATTTAAACACCTCCCGAATTCTTTAACAGGTAATAATATACCAGTAAATCAATAGCTTGTAAAGGACTTTTTCTTGACAGGCTAAAAATTCTTACTGATTAGCGTTTGCGACGGCGCATGGCCTTGGCTAAACGCTTTTGTTTTTTCTTCTTCGTCTGACGAACCATGCGCTTCATCGCCATTTGCTGCATCTTACCACCGATGCCGCCACCGCCATTTGCGCCGCCCATGAGGCCTTCCATACCGGAGAAGTTCCCCTTGGACATTTGATTCATCATTTTCTTGGTCTGATTAAATTGTTTGATCATCCGGTTGACTTCATGAATCGGACGTCCAGAACCGGCCGCGATTCGCCGCCGACGAGACGGATTCAGTAGGTCTGGATCAGCCTTTTCAGCTTTGGTCATTGAATAGACGATCGCACGAATATGCGCAATATCCTTGGGATCCATGTTCAGGTTCTTCATGGCCGGGTTGTTGGCCATGCCGGGAATCATCTTCATGATGTCTTCCATGTTCCCCATCTTGTCGACTTGGTCCAATTGGTCAATGAAATCGTTGAAGTCAAAGGTATTCTCCTGAATCTTCAGGTTCATTTCTTCGGCTTGTTTTTCATCGTATTGCTGTTGCGCTTTTTCGATCAGCGTCAGCATATCACCCATACCAAGGATTCGGTCTGCCATCCGGTCTGGGTGGAAGACGTCCAAGTCGGTCATTTTTTCACCTTGACCAACGAACTTGATGGGTTTACCAGTCACGGCGCGAATTGATAAGGCCGCCCCACCACGGGTGTCACCATCTAACTTGGTCAAAACGACCCCGGTGACGTCGAGCTTATCGTTAAACCCTTCGGCAGTATTAACGGCGTTTTGCCCAGTCATCGCATCGATAACTAACAAAATTTCATCTGGATGAACTAAATCTTTGATGTTGGCCAATTCATTCATCAGCTGTTCATCGATTTGTAGCCGCCCAGCCGTATCGATGAAGACGTAATCGTTATGATTTTCTTGGGCTTGCGCCATCCCTTGACGAACGATTTCCACGGGATCGACATCGGTTCCTAATTGGAAGACTGGCACATCGATCTGCTGACCAACCTGTTGCAATTGTTCAATCGCAGCGGGCCGGTAAACGTCAGCCGCAATCATTAACGGCCGTGCGTTTTGTTCGTTCTTCAACTTCAGGGCTAATTTACCGACCGTCGTCGTTTTCCCGGCCCCTTGAAGCCCAGCCATCATGATAACGGTTGGAATTTTAGGTGATTTATTCAGTGGAACTGCTTTTTCACCCATCGTTTTCGTTAATTCTTCATCAACGATCTTCACAATTTGTTGTGCTGGATTTAACCCTTCCAGCACCTTTGCGCCGAGCGCGCGTTCGCGAACCGTTTTAACAAAATCCTTAACCACCGTAAAGTTAACGTCGGCTTCCAGTAAGGCTAACCGAATTTCACGCATCGTGGCTCGTAAATCGCTTTCCGAGATCTTCCCTTTGCGCCGTAAATTGGTCATTGCTTTTTGTAAACGTTCCGTTAGGCCTTCAAATGCCATTGGTGTCACCTAACCTTTATTTTTATTCTGAGTCAGCTTCTAAGTTGACTAGTTGTTGAATCATCTTAATTAACTGGGTATCCCCATGATAATGTTGCTTAATATAGTCAGAGATCGCGTCGACTTCATGATTACGTTCCACGAAGTCCTTGTAGAGGTGCAGCTTAGCTTCGTAACCTTCTAAGATCTTTTCCGTCCGTTTGATATTGTCATACACGGCCTGCCGTGAAACGGAGAATTCCGCTGCAATCTCGCCTAAGGAATAGTCGTCAGCGTAGTACAGTTGAATATATTCTTTTTGCTTGTTCGTTAACAAGGGCTCGTAGAACTCAAATAACGAATTGATTCGATAATTTTTTTCAATTTCCATGCGGGACTCCTCACGCTCATAATCACAGACTACACACTAAATAAGAGTACCGATTTTATCGGCATTCGTCAACTATCAGTCGCGATTTCAATTAAAAATAAATGGCAATCGTTCCCGACCGGAACAATTACCATTTATGGTCAGCTAGATACGCTTCAACAGCGATTAGCCAGTAATAATATCCTTGAACAAGCCATAAACAAAGTCGTTGGCATTAAACGGTCGTAAATCAGTGACCTTTTCGCCTAATCCCACGTACTTGACAGCGAGATGTAGCTCATTGCGAATTGCCAGCACGATCCCACCACGAGCCGTCCCATCGAGTTTCGTCAGGACGATTCCGCTGACATCCGTAGATTGTTTAAACAACTTGGCTTGATTGAGGGCATTTTGCCCGGTGGTTGCGTCTAAGACCAGTAACACCTCATGGGGCGCGTCCGGGATCTCACGGGTGATGACTCGTTTGATTTTTTCCAACTCATTCATCAAGTTGACTTTGTTTTGCAACCGACCGGCAGTATCGACGAATAGCACGTCGTAATCTTCGGCCTTAGCCTTTTTGACGGCATCGAAGCAGACCGAGGCTGGATCACTCTTCTCGGCCTTAGCGACGACGTCAACCCCATCGCGTTGCCCCCAGACTTGTAACTGCTGGATGGCCCCAGCTCTAAAGGTATCGCAAGCCGCCAACAAGACTTTCTTGCCCTGTTGCTTATACATATTGGCCATTTTACCGATGGTGGTCGTCTTACCGGCCCCGTTGACCCCAACGAATAAAATCACGGTTGGGCCACTGGCAGCCATGTGAATCGAATTATCTTCGCCTTCACCGGCTTCACCGTACATATCAACCAGCTTTTCAACGATGACGCTTGAAATTTCTTTCTTGCTCTTCGCATTCTTGAGTTTGACCTCATCGCGTAGTTCATCACTGATACGCATCGCCGTTTCGTAACCTACATCGGATTCGATCAAGGTATCTTCCAAGTCGTCAAAGAACGCTTCATCGACGTGCCGGAAGTTTGCTAAAAACGCATTGATGCGGTCCCCGAACGTCTTCCGTGACTTCTTCAAGCCGCGGTCATACCGTTCTGCTTCGGTCGGTTCGTCGTTGGCTTCAGCTTCTGTCGTCGCTGGCGTTTCAGATTCTGCCGACGTATCTTTGTTTTCAGCTGCTGGTGTGTTTTCAACCGTAGACTGCTGGTCAGTCACGGTCTCTTCCGATTGGGTCGCTGCTTGAGAGGCCACGGACTCAACTGGTGCCGACTGACTGGCTACCGAAGTGTCGTTGGAAACTGGTGCTTCACTGGTTTTGGCCGTTTCTGCTTGAGCGGCTGATTCACGTAAGGCCGCTAAAGACTGGGCCACCATCTCACTGGCCGTTAGTGGCGCAGCTGAAACAGTCGCATCCGTCACTTCACTGTCAGCGGTCGATTGCTCAGTTGATTCAACATTGACTTGAGATTGGACGTCTGGTTGTACCTCAACTGTTGCTTCACTAACATCGACTGGCGAGTGCTGGCTTTCAGCACTAGCACTGTCAGCGGCACTCGCATTGGCGCTACTTTCAGACGCAGTCGTCTCGTCGACCGCCGTCGTTGATTGTTGGGACGTCGTATCGCTAGCCGCAGAAGTAGGTGCCGACGCTTGACTCGCCGTTGCAGAAGCGGCACTAGCGGTCGAATTGGCCTGTGAGTCATCGGATTCAGGTAAGCTGAACGCCTTTTTTAACCGACTAAATAATCCCATCTGTAACACTTCCCTTTTATTTTAATTTTGATTATCTTTCAAGTCTGATAATGAGACCGAAACCATTTTAGAGACCCCAGATTCTTCCATCGTGACCCCATATAGCACGTCAGCGTGCATCATCGTCCCTTTACGGTGCGTGATAATCACGAATTGCGTACCCGTTTGGAAATCATTCAAGTACTGGCTGAAACGGTCGACATTGGCATCATCCAACGCTGCTTCGGCTTCATCCAAAATACTAAATGGCACGGGCCGAACTGCTAAAATGGCAAACAGTAACGTAATCGCCGTCAATGCCCGTTCACCACCAGAGAGCAGACTCAGTCGCTGGAACTTTTTACCAGGTGGCTGGGCCATGATGTCGACCCCACTGGTCAATAAGTGGTCCGGATCCGTTAAAATCAATTCAGCCTTCCCGCCGCCAAACATTTGCTCAAAAATCGTACTGAATTCGCTGGCGACTTGGTCAAAAGCGGTTTTGAAGCGAGTCGCCACCGTCGTATCCAAGTCAGTCATCGTTTGCAGCAGATGTTCCTTAGCTTCCTTCAAGTCATTGGCTTGATTGTTCAAGAAGTCAAAGCGTTCCTTGACCCGCTCAAACTCGTCAATGGCACCAAGGTTGACCGTTCCAATTTCATCCAGCCCCCGTTTGAGTAGTTTCAATTGCTCGCTAATGGCTGGTAATTCGAACGGACTGACGTCTTCTTGAGCCGCTGCAACTGTCAGTTGATACTTCTCGGCTAAATCTGCCGTCGCATGGTCGACTTCACCGGTCAGCTTCGTCTGACTAAGTTCTAAACGCCGATAGTCATCCGTCGCCGCGGCTGCTAATTGCTGCAGCCGCACTTGCTTAGTCGACAACGCTTCAACATCGTCATTGAGGGTTGCTAATTGATTTTCACAAGTAGCTTGTGCTTTTTGGACCTCCGTTTGTTGCGCTTTAGCCTTCTTTAAGACCGCATCACGCTCAGCCACGGACATCTGCTGACTGGCTAAGGTCGTTTGGATCGCAGCTAGGTCTTGTTCCGTTTGCTGCTTAGTCTGTTGTGCTTGAGCCAAATTAGTTTGACATTGCGTTAACTGTTGCTGTGTCTGCTTGACGTGCTCTTGCGCCGTAATCAGCGCTTCACGTTGCGCCTGCAGTTTAGCTGCCTGAGTCTGTTGATAGCTTTCATAGTCAGTTTGTTGTTGCTGAACGGTCGCCATCTTAGCTTGATAATCCGCTAGCTTAGCGGCGTTCTCCGCTTGGGCCTGTTGATTGCGCGCTACCAACTCATCGTAACTGTCATCGGCTTGTGCTTGCTGCTGTTCATAGGCCAAGGCCTTGACTTGCCGACTCAGCTGAGTCTGTTCGCTCTGTGCAGCCTGTAATTGTGCCTGCACTTGGCTGAGTTGGTCCTTAAGCTGGCTGAGTTGTTGACGTGAAGTTTCAACCTGAGCTGTCAGATCCTGGTTGGCTTTCTTTAAGTCGGCCAACCCTTGTTCGTAGGTCACGAGTTCGGATTGCATTTGCTGAACATTAGCTGCAATCTTTTCAGCAGATTGCTGTTGTTGTAACAGACCGTTATCGTCGTGACGCGTCGCCCCACCAGTAATCGCACCACTTGCCGCAATCGTTTCACCATCGACCGTGACCAGTTTGCACCGGAAACGGCGTGTTCGTGAAATCGCCATGGCATGATCCAGCGTATCCACAATGGCAGTTGTGCCTAATAAATAGCGCTTGATTGCCATCAGTCGCGGTTCACAATCGACTATCTCGCTGGCAACGCCTAAAACACCGGGCTGTTGTAACAGTTCGTGTTCCGTATTAACTGGCAATTGCCGTGCCGTGATTCGTTCAATCGGCAGAAACGTCGCCCGACCAGCATGATTTTGCTTTAAGAAATTAACGACCGCTTTAGCCGTTTGTTGCGTGTCACAGACCACGTTTTGCAACTGGCCACCTAACGCCACTTCGACAGCTTTCGTGTACTGCGCTGGCACGGTCAGTAATTCTGAGACCGCACCGGCGACCCCACTGAATTGCTGCCGGTGTTGTAAGACCATCCGCACACCCGCATAAAAATTGGTGTAGCGTTCCTGAACGGCTTGCAGGGCTTCTAACCGCGACTTTTCACGTTGCATCATCCCTGCCGCATCCAACCAGCGTTGTTGCTGAGTATCGATTTCTTCAGCGTTGTGCTTAACTTGCGCCTGTTGGGCCGTTAGTTTCGACTGTTGCTGATTGACTTGATTTTCTAAGTCCCGTTGGTCGCGATTATGCACGTCGACGGTTGTCTGGACCCGTTTCAAGTTCGCTTGCGCTTGAGCCAATCGTTCGGCTAATGCGCTACTCTGCGTTCCTGATTGTTGATGTTGCTTAGTTAAGTTTTTGGCTTCATTATTCAGTTCGGCCTGGATCTGCTTTTCATCAATATAAGCATTACGCAGCTTTTCCAGCTCATCCGCCAATTGTTGGCGTCCAGCAGCGCTAGTGGCCGTTGTCAGCTCAGCAACCGTCGCCTTTAAGGTTTTAACTTGGTTTTGTTGCTCAGCCAAGGTTTGCTGCAGCTGGCCTTGTTGCTCGGTCAGTTCAGCAATCTGCCGCTCAGTCGTCGTCAGCGTCGCATTCAAACGTTCCTGTTCAGATTGTTGATTTTGCCGCCGTTCTGCGTCGACTCCTTGCTGACCCTGTGTATTCTCAATGGTCTTGGTCAAATCGAGATTCTGAGCGGCTAACTCATCCTTATGCTTCAAGGTAGCCGTTTGTTGCGTTTTAAGCTCGGCCAATTTGGTCGCACCCGCATCCACATCTCGCTGGTACTTGGCAACCAGTGCCTTCGCATTAGTCAGTTTTTCGTTGACGCCTTGTAACTGGTCACGAGCAATCGTCAACTTTTTGACCAGCCGTGAGCGGTCTAGATAATCATATTTTTGCTTTTGATCCTGATAGTCGCGTGCCAAGCTGGCTTGTTCTTCTAGCGGGCCTTTTTGCTGATTTAATTCAGCGATAATATCATTCACGCGGTCTAAATAATCAGTCGTTTCGGCTAGCTTATTTTCCGTCGTGAGCTTATCTTTTTTATATTTCAATACCCCCGCGACATCTTCAATAATGCTACGGCGGTCTTCTGGTTTAGCATTAAACACGGCTTCGACTCGGCCTTGTGAAATCACTGAAAATGAATCTTTGCCCAGTCCAGTATCAATCATCAAATTAGTAATATCTTTTAAACGACAGGATTGATTATTAATTAAATAATCGCTATCCCCATTACGGAAGAGTTTCCGCGTGATACTGACCTCAGCATAGTCGAGGGGGAGAAAATGATCACTATTATCAAAAGTAATCGTGACTTTCGCCATATTTAACGGTTTGCGATTCGCCGAGCCGGCAAAAATCACATCGGTCATCTTGGTGCCACGCAGACTTTTGACCGCCTGCTCACCAAGCACCCAGCGAATAGCTTCAATAATGTTACTCTTACCACTACCGTTTGGGCCGACAATTCCCGTCATTCCGGCTTGAAAATCAATTTTGGTTTTATCAGCGAACGATTTGAATCCACTGATTTCTAATGATTTAAGTTGCATTCGACACAAACTTCCTGTAATTATTAGTCGTCTTGGGTTGGTTGACTATTTAATGGCACTGATCACCGCACACATTCGTTGCCTTAAACGAGCAGGCAACGGACGGCTCCGGGTTGCTTGACCGGTTGCTAGTTAGTCGCCCACGCACTGTCATAATCGCATCGCGAGTCACACGCAGACTAGGACCAGTACGTCTTCAACTGATGACAACCTGCAATTTTTGACCACTAAATGCCTACCCAATCGTTGATTTATTATTGTAACTGTGAATAGGCTTGCCGGGCAGCACTCTGCTCAGCTTCCTTCTTGGAATGGCCGCGACCTTCACCGATTTTTTGACCATCGGCAACGACGGCAACCTCATAAGAACGTTCGTTAGCTGGGCCTTCCTGTTCAATCAGCTGATATTCGATGGCCACATCACCGTCACGTTGGAGGTATTCCTGTAACGTGGTCTTATAATCGAACACGCCGTCAAAACGTCCTTCATCCAGCTTTGGAAAAATCACTTGGTGAACGAACTTCAAGACGGGTTCGCGACCTTGGTCTAGGTAGAGCGCACCGACAAAGGATTCAAAAATATCACATAACAGTGAATCACGTTCCCATGCGCGGGCCTTTTGTTCACCCTTACCTAGACGAATATATTGTGGAAAGTCACATTCACGAGCAAAGCTGGCGAAACTTTCTTCGCAGACCATTGCTGCCCGTAAACGAGTCAACTTGCCTTGGGGCATGTCTTTATAACGTTTGTATAAATATTCGGATACCACTAATTCCAAGACGGCATCCCCCAAAAATTCGACCCGTTCGTAATATTTTAATTGCTGATCCTGATGCTCGTTGACGTATGACGCCTGAGTAAAGGCCTCCGCTAGTAACGCAGGATCATTGAAGACGATGCCAAAGCGTTCTTTGAGCATCGCAGCTAATTCAGTTATCATTTGAAACTTCCTTTCAGATTTTGTTTGAATGCCTGTCAATCCCAGTTGTGCTGGGGGCATCAAAAATACGCTTGTCCATGGAGACACACCGGTCAAGCCATTGCGTATCATAACATTATACTATGATTTAGGGGTTAATAACAACGTTAGCGCCTAGGTGAGACGTGATTCAGGCCAATTAAAAACAGGTACGCTGCACATCGCATACCTGTTTTTAAGGCGGATCGTCTTATTTAGCTTGATGAGCAGCCACGTAATCGACCACTTCACCGACCGTTGATAGCTTTTCAGCATCTTCATCTGAAATCTCACTACCAAAGGTATCTTCTAATTCGAGTACAAACTCGACAAAATCAATGGAATCAGCATCCAAATCGGTTTGCAAGTTCATGCTGTTGGTAATCGTTGCCTTATCAACTTCGAACCGATCAGCAATGATATCCGCAATTTTATCGAAAATTTCTTCTTTCGTCATGTAAAAATCCCTCACTAACTTGAATTCACTAAAGTATTCTAATCGTTTTCAGCAGGATTGTCTACACTTGCTTGCTGATTAGCCTGTTGATTTGCAAAATATTCCGCGACACCCGGTACGATATCGGTGCTGACCATCTGCCGAATTTGCCGGATCGTATTAACGATCGTCGGCGCTTTACTAGAACCATGCGTCTTGACAACTGGCGCTTTCAAGCCCAGTAGCACGGCACCACCATATTGCGAGTAGTCCATTTGTGAGCGAATCTCGTTGAACCCGTTCTTGAGGAGTAAGCCACCCAGTTTACCACTAATCCCGGTATTGTAGACCGCATCCTTCACGAGGCCCAGCATT
This sequence comes from Lactiplantibacillus sp. 30.2.29, assembly GCF_018991255.1. Lineage (NCBI taxonomy): Bacteria > Bacillati > Bacillota > Bacilli > Lactobacillales > Lactobacillaceae > Lactiplantibacillus > Lactiplantibacillus sp. 30.2.29. Next base: position 70,369 of record NZ_JAGYGU010000009.1, read on the forward strand.
GAGCGCGCGGTCCCTTCGATACTTTTCAATACCGCGTTACCCGTGAACCCGTCAGTGACGACAACATCCGCCACCCCGTTCAATAAATCGCGGGATTCAACGTTACCGATAAAGTTGACCCCTTCCGTTTGCGAAAGCAGTTCAAAGGCCGCCTTGTGTACTTTATTCCCCTTGTCGTCCTCAGTCCCATTGTTTAACAGCGCGACCCGAGGATGTTTGGCCTGCATCATCCGCTCAGCGTAGTACGTCCCTAAGACACCGTATTGTTGAAGGTTCAAAGGCTTACTGTCCGCATTGGCACCGATATCCATCATGACAAAGTTAGACTGATTGGCGTTACGGACGACCGGCAAAACGGTCACGAGTCCCGGCCGGTCAATCCCTTTGATTCGTCCGACGATAAATAAGCCAGCCGCGAGCACCGCTCCCGAATTACCGGCGGAGAAGAAGGCGTCCGCTTGCCCATCTTTGACTGCTTGGGCCGCCATCACGATTGACGAGTGCTTTTTACGGCGAACCGCTCGAACTGGTTCATCTTCCATCGTAATCACTTCATCAGCGTTGATAATCTGAATCCGGTCCCGGTTTTTCAGTTGGGCGTTGATCACATCTCGTTGCCCATAGAGTAAAAAGACCGTGTCCTCAAATAAGTCCCGAGCCTGTTCAACCCCTTCAATCACTGCGTTAGGCGCGTAATCGCCACCCATAGCATCAATCGCAATTTTAATCATTGTGTCACCATTCCTCTCATCACGGTACGCGATTTGTTTGTTAATCGAGTGTTCCTACTGCTGCTAGCTTGGCGCTCAAATACGTCGCTAGCGCATGGTTCTCAGGTTCATCCTGCCAGTTTGGTCGCTGAACGATGGCGTGGGCATCCTGCTGTGCCACCTGTAAGACGGTCAAATCCGCAATCGGGTCGCCGACTTTGAAGGCTGGCATCCCGGATTGTTTGACCCCCAAGACGTCACCGGCGCCCCGCAGTTCCAAGTCCTTTTGCGCAAGCACAAAACCATTAGTCGTCTTGGTCATGATTTCCATCCGTTCGATTCCCTGCTGATTTTTCGGGTCCGCTACTAAAATACAGTAAGACGCCTTGGTTCCTCGTCCGACCCGACCACGCAATTGGTGAAGCTGGGCCAAACCAAACCGGTCGGCATCATAAATCATCATGATCGTCGCATTTTTGACATCCACCCCAACTTCAATGACTGTCGTCGAAACGAGCAATTGAATCTCGTTAGCTTTAAACGCCGCCATCACCGCTTCTTTTTCTTCCGGTTTCATGCGACCGTGTAACAATCCGACCTTGACCTGCGAGCCAAAATACTCTTGCAAGTTTGCGGATAAAGCTTCGGCGTTCTTCACGTCTAACGTTTCCGATTCTTCAATCAGTGGGGTGACCACGTAAGCTTGCGAGCCATTGTCAATTTGCTGGTGAACGAAACTCAACGCGGAATTGGCCTGGTTGCTGCGAACCCACGTCGTTTGAATCGGTTGCCGGCCAGCAGGTAGCTCGTCGATTTCGGAAACGTCCATTTCGCCGTACGCAGTGATCGCCAGGGTCCGCGGAATTGGGGTCGCCGTCATCGCAAGCGTATCTGGCTGACCACCTTTTTGACGAAAGGCCGCCCGTTGATTGACCCCAAACCGATGTTGCTCATCAGTAATGACCAGTCCAAGATTGGCATACTCGACGCCATCTTGAATCAGCGCATGCGTTCCAATCAACAGGTTGATCTCGCCAGCTGCCAGTGCTGCCAAGAGTGTCTTTCTGGCAGCCGGTTTGGTTGCACCCGTCAACAAAGCGACGTTAACGTCCGTGTCGGCGAAAACTTTTGCTAAATTATTGGCATGTTGTTCTGCCAAGATTTCGGTCGGTGCCATCAGTGCTGCTTGATATCCCGCCGTAATTGCCGCGTACATGACGATGGCCGCCACGATCGTCTTCCCGGAACCAACGTCACCTTGTAACAGCCGGTTCATATGTTTCGGCGATTTTAGGTCTAAACAAATTTCGTTGACGACTCGTTTTTGGGCACGCGTCAATTCAAACGGTAGTGTCTTAATGAACGCTTTTAGTCGTGAATTGTCATAGGCAATTGCAATGCCATCCGTCGTCGCGTCAGACTGTTTCAACGCCTGCATCTGCATTTGAAACAGCAAAAATTCTTCGTAGGTCGCTGAACGCCGGGCCGCAGTCGAATCCGCTTGGCTGGCTGGAAAATGCATGTCATGAATCATCTGCCGCCGGGGTAACAAGCGATATTTTGCACGCAATGGCTCCGGTACGATATCCGTAATGACCGGCGCATAGCTGTCATACGCCTGTTTGATTAATTTTTGAATGGTGCCCTGCTTCACTGACTTACTAGCAGGATAAATTGAGCCAAACGCCGAATCCGCATTATTGGGATTGATAATTTTCATCCCAGTCAAACTACTGCGCGTCGCATCCCACTTGCCATAAACCGCTAAGTCTTGCCCCGTTTCAATCTGTTTCATCAGATAAGGTTGATTAAAAAAGGTGACCATGTACACATCGTGGTCAATCAGCAGGCGAAAATTCAAACGGTTCTTTTTGCGACCAAACCGCGCCAAGACCGGTTCAGAAGCCACCGTGCCTTTGAGTGTGACTTTCTCCTGATCTGCAATTTCATTGACGTCTTTGACTTGGAGATCTTCATAGCGAAACGGATAATAAGTCAACAAGTCCGCAATCGTATTAATGCCGAGGGCTGCCAAGGCCTTTTGACGGGTCGGACCGACACCGCTTAACGTCGCGACTGCATCACTCAATTGTTGGGCCACGCTTGACCACCTGCCTTTCTATCAAACTCAAAATCTACTGTCATTGCAGAGACCGCTACATACATTAGTCATATTTACGTGACTGCCGCGAACTGCGGCTTACACATAGACACGACCAAGCGCGTACCTCGAATAACAGTCAATCATCATTATTATACCAAAAATTCAGTTTTACGCTCACCGCAACGGCTGACTGAACAAAAACAGGCCCCAGCATCGCTGCCAAGCCCTATTTTTGCGAAATCTTGTTATTCAACTGATACGAGGAATGGATAAACTGGCTGATCACCCTCATGAATTTCAATTTCTAATTCATCATCCAAGTCTTGGACTTTGGCCGCCAATTTATCAGCATCCGCCTTAGTCGCATCCTGGCCATAAATGATCGTGACAAGTTCGCTATCCTCATCCAACATGGCTTTAACCATGTCTAATGCCGCCGTATCGCGGTCAGGGTTCGTAATGACGATTTTGCCATCAACTAAGCCCATGTAATCATCTTTCTTGATTGCCAAACCATCGATGGTCGTGTCACGCACCGCATGAGTCACTTGACCGCTGACTACCGTGCTCAAAGTCTCTTCCATCGCCGCTTGGTTATCATCAAGACTGGCTTCCGCATTGAAGGCCAACATCGCGGTCATCCCTTGTGAAATGGTCTGACTGTGGATGATCTTAACCGGGACGTCAGCAACTTCTGCTGCCTGTTCAGCAGCTAAGAAAATATTTTTATTGTTTGGCAAAACTAATGCCTGCTTGGCACCACTGTCATTGACAGCCTTGACGATATCCGCCGTACTTGGGTTCATCGTCTGACCACCAGCGATAATGTCAGTGACCCCGAGGCCCTTGAACAGCTTGCCAATCCCGTCACCGGATGAAACTGAAATAATGGCGTAACCGTGCATGTCAACTTGTGGTTGCGATGGCATGGCTGGTTCTGCAGTTGCTTGGGCTTCACTTTCTTTATCGTGTTCCATGATAGTTTCTTGTTGAAGCCGCATGTTGTCCACTTTAACCTTGATGAGGGCACCAAAACGTTGGCCCCAAGTCATAACATCACCAGGATGTTCCGTGTGGACGTGGACCTTAACGATTTCATCGTCGTTAATGACTAATAATGAGTCACCGAGTTGGGCTAAGTAATTGTAAAAGGTATCGTAGTCAAACTTATGATCAACTAACTTACCATCACCAATTCGAACCATGATTTCAGTACAGTAACCGTACTTGATGTCGTTCGGATCTAATTGGCCCTGGACACTCTGATGATGAGCAGCGTCGATCATTGAGTCCATTTCAGCATCGTCTGGTACGTAGTCTTGCGATTCATCGACCTTACCACTCAGCGAGTCACTGAAGGCTTCTAGGACAAAGGTCAACCCTTGACCACCAGAATCAACGACACCGACCTGTTTTAAGACAGGCAAAAGGTCTGGCGTTGATTTTAATGCCGCCTCCGCAGCAGTAACCACAGCATCCATCACTTCACAAATATCATCGGTCGTTTTAACGGCCTCTTTACCAGCACCAGCGGCTTTGCGAATTACTGTTAGGATCGTTCCTTCAGTGGGCTTCATAACAGCCTTATAGGCGGTCTGAGCCCCTGCAGCGAGTGCATCCGACAAATCTGTCGCCGTTAAGACGTCTTTATCAGCAACCGCCTTTGAAAAGCCGCGAAAAATTTGCGATAAAATAACCCCAGAGTTGCCGCGAGCACCCATTAAGAGTCCCTTGGCTAACGCTGACGCTAAATCGCCGACTTTGGTGCTAGTTTCTTCACGTTCATACTTGGCACCGCTGGCCATTGATAAGCTCATATTAGTCCCGGTATCACCATCTGGTACCGGAAAGACGTTCAAAGAATTAATAAATTCAGCACGTTGGCTCAGCTTTTGTGACGCCGCTTGCACCATTTTGCCAAATTCAAGATTAGTAATCGTGGTGATTTTCAATTTCAAAATTCCTCCTTGGCTTCCACCAACTTCAATTTAGTCGTTCATTACCCGGACACCTTGGACAATGACGTTGACCGAATTGGCCGTAACGCCAAGCATGTTTTGTAAGTTATATTTGACCTTGGCTTGGACATTGCGTGAGACTTCTGAAATTTTGGTCCCATAACTGACGATAATGTTGACATCGATTGCCACCCCATTATCCTCTTGGCGAACAACCACACCGCGCGCATAGTTTTCGCGGCGTAAAATTTCATTAACGTTATCACGGATCTGGTTGCGACTTGCCATACCGACAACACCGTAGTTATCCGTTGCAGCGCCCCCAACGACCGTCGCGATAACATCATTATCAATATCAATGGTTCCAAATTGGGTTTTGATTTTGACAGCCATGAAAATAGCCTCCTTGTTTTAACGCGTTCATTTACGATAGTTTATCATAGCACAACCACTCTTGAAAGAAAAATTAAGCGACTGCTTATCGGAAGCCCGGAAACTGGGAATTTAGCAGTAAAGTAAAATTACTTGATAGAAATGTATTGCAACCTTCATTAATCTATGATAAATTATTCTAGTGAATGATAAGACGACCTTTTATCAATGATTACCGAAGGAGGCAGATCAACATGGCAAAAGACTACGTTACAGGCAAGCGGACGCACTTTGGTAACACGCGTTCCCACGCTTTAAACCACAGCCGCCGCAGCTGGAAAGCTAACTTGCAAAAAGTTCGCATTTTAGTTGATGGTAAACCAAAGAAGGTTTGGGTTTCAGCTCGGACTTTGAAATCAGGTAAAGTTACGCGCGTTTAGCGCAGCAAATCGCCACCACAATTTTTTTGTGACTGGCGTTTTTTGTTACCTAAAATCAGGTTTTCACGATCATTTTTTTATAAAGTTTATAATTTCAGTTTCTCAAAAAGGACCAGGTTAGTCGTTGTTGTACAACGGTCAACTCGGTCCTTTTTTCATGCTAATTTGATTATTTTTTCAGTAACACTACTTAAGTTTTCTGAAAGGCTTGATCAATTCAATTAAGAAAACGTCAGGATAGCCCAGCTCAAGACTTCCAAGCAGTGCCTAATCGCTCACCTGGTCATCTTTACTTTGAATCACCGCTAAAACACCCGCATCAAAGCTGAAATGGCCAGTATCACCACTAAACTCGTTGCTGGCCCATGAGATTGGGTAGTCATTATTGGCCGCTTTCAGCTGGTATTTTTCATCCGACAACGTCAGGTGCATCGGCATCATCGGCACGAACGCCAGATATTTTTTATCCGCTTCCTTTTGGATCTCATACTCACCCGGCAAAAAGAATTGCACGCTATTCTGCTTATCAATCAATTTGATTTGGGGTGCCCACTGCCGAAAGACGGGGTCTAAAACCAGCCACAAATTGGCTAAAAGATGGTCTAAACGGCCACCCGTAGCCCCATAAATGTGCACGGCGGTCGGGTTTAACTGTTCAAAGATCGACTTAACTGCTAACTGGGTATCGGTGTGATCCTGGTCGGGTTTGACGATAATCGTCCCTGCCAGTGCCTGCTTGACCGTCTGTAATTCGGCTTCATCGATCGAATCAAAATCACCAACGACCATCACTGGCTGAATGCCACGTTTGACCAGTCGTAGTGCGCCCCGGTCCGCGCCAACCCAGTCCCCAGGAATCGCCGTCAAATCGACCGGATAATTGGCAGTCGGCCCACCCACTAATAAATTAATGATGGTCGCCATTAATTGGTCGCCACCTTCAAATCTTGGATCCGTTGCGCCGGATCCGTGCTATTGTAAACGTATGAACCGGCCACAGCGACCGTTGCACCCGCCTCATAGCAAGCTTTGACTGTATGATCATTGATGCCACCATCGACTTCGATATCGAATTGATAGCCCTGTTGTTGCTTGATTTCGTTAAGTGCCGCAATCTTAGCAACCATCCGGTCCAGAAAATGTTGGCCACCAAAACCAGGGTTGACGGTCATAATCAAAACTTGGTCAACTAATGGCAGTAAGTCAGTAATCATATTAAGTGGTGTGCCAGGATTGACAACCACTTCGGCTTTGACGCCCGCATCCTTGATCAATTGTAAGGCATGGTAAATGTGGCGCGTACTTTCAACATGCACGCCAATCAAGTCCGCACCGGCTTTGGCAAACTGACCGACAAACCGTTCCGGTTCCATAATCATCAAATGACAATCTAACATCAATGACGTGACGGGCCGTAAGTCCGCAACCGTCCCCATGCCAAAAGATAAGTTCGGCACGAATTGGCCATCCATAACGTCGATATGCAAGGCATCCGCACCAGCGTTCTCGGCCATCTTAACATCACGTTGTAGGTTTGCAAAATCTGCACTCAAAATTGAAGGGGCAACTTTAATCATTAATCTCACTCACTTTTTTTATTTTTTCTTGTTATAAACAACTTTTTTATTTTTGATAGTTTCGTAAAACTGCAAATAATTCTCATAACGACTGGCTAAAATCTCACCGGCATCCAATGCTTGTTTGACGGCACATTGGGGCTCGTTGATGTGCACACAGCCCCGATATTTACAATCCGCACTCAGGCGGACAAACTCTGGGAAGTAATGCGTCAATTCGTTGGCCGCAATATCAAAGACTTCATACGATGAAAATCCTGGCGTATCAGCAACTAGGCCACCTGCAATCGGAATCAAACTAACTTTACGCGTCGTGTGTTTCCCACGGTTGAGTGCCTGAGAAATTTCACCGGTCGCTAAATCTAAGCCCGGCTGTAAGTGATTCAGTAAGGTCGACTTACCGGCACCCGTCTGGCCCATCACGACCGCGACATGGTCCGTCAACGCCGCCTTAACCGCTGCTAACGCCGATTCTGAGAACGCCGTGCGTTCGCAAATCACTTGATAGCCAATTTTGCGATAGGCTTCCGCTAACGTTAGTCGGTCTTGATAGACGGTATCCGTCAACAAATCCGTTTTTGCGAAATACAATAACGGTTCAATGCCAGCGACGGCCAGCGCTACCAACTGCCGATCAAGCAAATTGGTTGAGAATTCCTGTTCCGTCGTGGCCGTCACCACGATACCTAAATCAACATTCGCTACCGGCGGCCGCACCAATTGGGTTTGCCGCTCACGAATTTTTAACACGTAACCTTCCTGAGGCGTTGGGGCATCAAACTCCACCACGTCACCCACGAGGGGTGTAATCTTACGTTTCCGGAAATTGCCCCGCGCCCGGGTCCGATACATTTGGCCATCCGCATACACGTCATAAAACCCGCTTAGCGATTGCCGAATTTGTCCAATTTTCAAATTAGCACCACCTTATTTTATATTTGGTACGGTCCACTTTTCTATATTGTACCAAAAAAGTCATGCGTTGCGCATGACTTTGACTTATTTTGTTGCATTTTCACTGGTAATATTGTTCTTTTCCATAATGGTGACCCCGTTGCGGACAATCCGGTAACGCCCCTTCGTGTCACCGGTCAGCTGAAACGGTAAACTGATTTTAGTCGACCGCATGATGGCAATATCGCGATAGACCGTCTCAATCATGTGAGTGTCATCATAAAGATAAATTTTCACATCATTTGCCGCAGAACTACTCGTGGACAACGCCTTGTACGGAATCGTCACTTTGACATAAAAATTCTTCGGTGGCGTTGTATGATCATCAGATCCGCGTGACATGGTCACCGTCACTGTCGACCCAGTACGGACGTTACCGCCGCCATCCGGGTCCTGATCAAATGAATAGCCTGATTTCTGCTCACTCGAATAACCTTGTTTGAAATTGATATTCAAGTCATTCGACCGCGCATAGTCCAAAATGTCACTGCGGCTCTCGCCCGTTAAATCTTTCAATTCGACATACCGGCTACCAGCGCTGACCGTAAACGTCACGGTCGTATCTGTCGGCATTACCCGACTACCCGCAACGACATCTTGACTGATGATTTGGCCAGCTGAGACTGATGACGTACTGTAGGTTTCCTTGACCTTAAAACCGGCCGAAGTCAACGTTTGGCGGACATCATGATAATTATCATTGACATAATTACCAAAACTCATCGGCTTTGCGCCGTTACTGACCACCAGGTTGATGCGCGAATGCGACTGCACCTTGGATGCTTTGGCTGGTGTCGACTTAATGACCTGATTTTTACGAACTTGATTACTCTTGGCATGTTGTACCTTACCAACAGTCAAGTTATGCTTTTTCAATACCTTGGTCGCAGCAGCTTGACTCATGCCCGCCACATTCGGCACCTTAGTCGTCTGTGGTCGGCTCAGTTCAAGGCCAACAATCACGGCAATAATCAATAGCAGAACGACGGTACCCCAGAAAATGATGCGGCGCCGTAACGGATGACGTTTAGACCATGACCGCGTTGGTAGTGGTGCATCATCATCGTCATCGTGAGTGGCTTGGTGAGCATCAGTATCATGAGGTGCTGATTTAGACTGCTGTGCGATTTTGTGTGCCACGACCTGCGTCTTACCATCCTGATTGGCGGCAATCGCTGCTTGAATATCCGCACTCGGCATGATTTTCGTCTCGTCATTGCCAATGTCTTGCGGCACAAAGCGTTTCTCTCCTGCCCGATCTGCCGACAAAACCGTCAATAAGTCGGCGGCCATATCTTCTACCGTGGCATACCGTTCACGGGGATCCTTCGTCGTTGCTTGGAGCACAACGTTTTCTAACGCTTGCGGAATATCAGCATCAAATTCTCGGACCGATGGCATCGCGTTCTGAAAGTGCTTGAGCGCGATTGAGACCGCCGTCTCCCCTTTGAAAGGTACCGAACCGGTCAACATTTCGTATAAAATAATTCCTAGTGAATAAACATCTGACTGCTTAGTTGCCATACTACCCCGCGCCTGTTCCGGCGACAAGTAGTGTACGGACCCCAGAATCGTATTGGTTTGGGTCATCGTATGTTCAGACAAAGCGACGGCAATCCCAAAGTCCGTAATTTTAGCATTTCCCTGCTCATCAATCAAGATATTTTGTGGTTTTAAGTCCCGATGAATAATATTATGCGCGTGAGCCGTTGCCACGGCACTCAATATTTGCTCCATAATGTCGATAACTTGCTGCAATGGCAGTGGAAAGTTCTCTTTAATATAGTTCTTGAGATCCATTCCTTTAACGTATTCCATTACAAGGTACTGCATGCCATTCTCTTCACCGACATCGTACAAACTCACAATGTGGGGATGTACTAATTCAGTCGTTGCTAGCGCTTCACGTTGAAATCGTTTGATCGTTTTCGGATCATCCCGTAAGTCTAGCCGGAGCAATTTGACCGCAACATCACGGTCTAATATTAAGTCATGTGCCAAGTAAACATTGGCCATCCCACCTTCACCTAAGGACCGGACGATACGATACCGTCCGCTAAGGGTATAGTTGGGTGTCATTTACTGGCCACCTCACCATCAAGTGCCATAATCAGGGCAGTAATATTATCCTTACCGCCAGCTGCGTTCGCTAACTTAATCAAAGTCTCACACTTCTGCGTCGCAGTTTGCTGCGTTGCTAACACTGTGGCGAGTTGGTCGTCAGTCACCATATTAGTTAAACCATCTGAACATAGCAATAACTGATCGCCGGCCTGCATCTGGTACAGATTAGTATCAATATCCGCGTCTGGCGAAATTCCGAGTGTCCGCGTAATAATATTCTTTTGTGGATGTTCGCGCGCTTGTTCGGCGGAAATTTCACCACGTTTGACAAGTTCGTTGACTAACGAATGGTCTTCCGTGAGCTGGTGTAATTTGCCGTCACGAAAGAGGTACCCGCGACTATCACCGATATTAGCCATCAAGAATTTCTGATCAAACAGGAGTGCTGCAACCATCGTCGTGCCCATCCCATTTAAGTCCGAAAACTCGCGCGCTTTTTCGATAATGTGTTGATTTTCGTCCTGAACCTCGCTGGCGAGCCATTTGACAGCATCGTTGGGTTCTTGAAACGTCGTATTTTCAAACCGAAAACCCATGTGCGACACGGCCATCTCAGAAGCCACGTCGCCCCCTTGATGACCGCCAATACCATCCGCTACGATTGCAAAGTTGATCCCTGCTTTGTTTTGGAAGAAGCCGACATAGTCCTCGTTTTCATCACGCTTTTGGCCAATATCCGACCGGTATGCAAAATCCATTGTTTACCACTCCACTATTATTTTTTTCGTAAACAAGCAATGAAAAAGCCGTCAGATAAATAGTCGTCTGGATAAATCGATAACGTTTTATCCGTCCGGTCAGCTTTTAAATCTTGCTCGGTTGGCGTTGTTTGCAACTCAAATTCGGGATGGTCAGCTAAGAATTTCGCAATCACATCCTGATTTTCCTGTTGCAAAATCGTGCACGTACTATACGTCATGATACCACCTTTTTTCAAGGTTGGGGCGACCGCCGCCAAAATCGCAAGCTGAATCTTTTGCAAGTTCAGACTGTCTTGTAACTGTTTTTCGTAGCGAATTTCTGGTTTACGCCGCATTAATCCTAACCCTGAACATGGTGCATCAACTAAAATGCGGTCAAAGCTTTCGTCATCGAATTGGGTTTGAACCTTACGAGCGTCCAGTTCAGTTGCGGCCACACGGTCAGCAACGTGCATCCGTGCCGCATTTTGGCCAATCAGGCGCACTTTATTGGCGTGAATATCCAGTGCGACCACTTCGCCACCAGCATCCGCATCCAATTCAGCTGCAATCTGCGTCGTTTTCCCACCAGGCGCAGCACAGGCATCTAAGACTTGGTCACCAGGCTGCACATTCAAGGCTGGTACCACCAGTTGGGCACTTTCATCTTGAACCGTGAACATGCCGTAACGCATTGCTTCGGTATTGATGGCCTGTCCATCCGTGACCACTAACCCGAGTGATGAAATCTTGCTTGGTTCCACTGTTAACCCATCGTTGGTTAAAGCGGTCGTCACGTCTGAAACCGTTGATAAGGCCGTATTGACCCGCAACGACTGCTTGGCCGGTTGGTTCAACGAAGCAATAATCGCTTCCATCTTAGTCGCGCCCAACTGCTGCCGCAATTCTTGAATCAGCCAAACTGGCATACTATAAGTGACACTCAACCGCTCATCGGGGTCTTCAATCGTGTCGAATGCAGGCAGGCCACTCCGATCCATTTGATGCAAAACACCGGTCACAAAACGCCGAATCCCAGGATGGCCCTTCACTTTGGCAATTTCAATCGTTTCATTGAAAACGGCCCGTTGTGGAATTTTGTCCAAGTATTGCCATTGGTACAAGGCGCTCAATAACAATTCGCGTACCCACGGATCGACTTGATGCGGATGGCGAACAAAGGGTTTTAACCAAAACTCTAAGGTCAACCGATGTTGAATGACGCCGTAAACCATGTTGGTCAATAAATTGATATCACGCCGATCCATGCGGTGTTCATTGATCAATTGATTCAATTGTAAATTTGAATAAGCCCCATTTTTGATTTTTGCTAATGCCGCTACCGCTAACCAGCGGGGGGTGTTGTCAACTGTGCTCATTTACGAATAACCTGCTCTCCGGTAGCAAATTTATCTGCTGCCCCATTTAAAAAGTCTGTGATCGTCATCTTCGGTTTGCCAGCAGGTTGCAACTGATTAATTGCCAGTGCGGTATGGTCAGCCGCCGCAATAACCAGTTCATGCTTGGTCTTTCGTACCACCTGACCAGGTTCCTGGGTCACAGGCCCTTCGTCTAACGGCGTCACGTCCCAAAACTTCGTCCGTTTGCCATCCATCATGGCATAGGCGATCGGCGCAGGCCGCATCCCCCGAACTTGGTGATCGATTTCAGCAGCCGTCTTGGTAAAGAAATCCAAGACCTCCTGTTCTGGTTGGATATTAGGTGCAAACGTCACCTGGTCCTCATCCTGTGGCACGGCTTGAATCTCGCCTGCGATGAGTTTTGGCAAAGTTTCCAATAACAGATCACGGCCAACTAGGCTCAGCTTATCAAACATCGTGCCAGTATCATCACTCGCTTCGATTGGAATCGCACGTTGGGCCAGCATGTCACCGGCGTCCATTTTTTTAACCATATAAATAATGGTAATACCCGTCTCTGCTTCGCCGTTAATGATGGCATATTGCACGGGCGCACCACCCCGATACTTCGGTAATAACGAGCCGTGAACATTGACCGCGCCAATTTTGGCAGCTTTCAATAGTTTCGTTGGTAAAAATTGTCCAAAAGCGGCCGTCACAATTAAATCCGGCTGCAAGTCAATAATTTGCTGCATTTCAGGACTGCCGCCGATTTTTTCAGGTTGAAAGACCGGAATGTCATGCGCAACAGCCACTTCTTTGACTGGCGAGGCAGTTAAAACGTGTTTGCGACCCACGCGTCGGTCTGGTTGGGTGACCACACCCAAAATTTGATAATCTGCTTTAATTAAACTTTCGAGAATTGGTGCCGCAAATGCGGGCGTTCCCATAAAAACGATCGATGTCATTACACTTATTCCTCCTCGAATCGTTACATAAAATGCAGCGGTTCTACATCAATTCCAATCTGCAAGCCTTGACGCTGCTGCGCTTGGGTCTCATGTAACAGCGTTGTCAACGTTTTAGCGAGATTGGGTTCCTGTTTGTATTTAATCACAATTTGGTAATAATAGCGCCGGTTCACCCGCGCAATCGGTTTGGGCGTCGGACCTAATAAAATCGTGGATGGTGCCAAGCGTGGCCGTAGCCACTGTAATAATTGGTACATCCGTTTGGCCGCGACTGCTTCCTCCAAATCACTCGCTGTGATCTGGACGGTAAAGTAGTACGGTGGATAGCCACCGCGATGCCGCATCTGCATTTCATACTTGAAAAAGCCTTCATAGTCATGATGTTGTGCAAAGCGAATCGCATAGTGGTCTGGGTTAAACGTCTGAATATAGACGTGCCCGGTCTTTTCCGCCCGACCTGCCCGGCCACTCACTTGGGTTAACAGTTGGAAGGTCCGTTCACTCGCGCGAAAATCAGGCAGTCCCAAGGCCGTATCGGCATTCAAGACGCCAACCAGTGTGACGTTTGGAAAATCAAGGCCCTTGGCAATCATCTGGGTCCCAATCAAGATATCCGCTTCACCACTGCCAAACTTGGCTAGTAACTTCTCGTGGGCGCCCTTCTTACGCGTCGTGTCATTGTCCATTCGAATAATCGTTGCGTCTGGAAGCAAGTCCTGTAATTCTTCTTCGACTTTTTCCGTTCCCGTCCCGTAATAACGAATCTGACGGCTATGACAGTTGGGACACGTCCGCGGAATCGCTTCTTCATGGCCACAATAATGGCATTTCATGGTGTGGGTATCCATGTGTAACGTCAGTGAAATATCACAATTAGGGCATTTCAAGACAAATCCGCAATCACGGCAGAGCACAAACGAGGAGTACCCGCGTCGATTTAACATCAACACACTCTGTTCATGACGTTCAAGCCGATCCTGCAGTGCGACGAGTAACGGGGCCGAAAAATTACTCTCGGCATGTTGCTGCATCTCCTTTTTCATATCAATGATGGAAACTTTAGGCAACGGCCGTCGATTGACCCGGTCTGCTAGCAACAATCGCTGGTAAACCCCTTTTTCAGCCCGTGCACGCGTCTCTAATGAAGGGGTTGCGGATCCGAGAACGACTGGGCAATGATGATACTGACTCCGCCATAAGGCCACTTGGCGTGCATGATACCGCGGTACATCATCCTGTTTATAAGTACTTTCGTGTTCCTCATCCATGACGATCAACCCGATATTTTTCAGCGGTGCAAATACCGCAGAACGAGCGCCGACCACGACTTGGGCCTCGCCGCGTTGAATCCGACGCCACTCATCATATTTTTCACCACTGGAAAGGCCACTGTGAAGGACGGCCACGGCCTTCCCGAACCGCCCCTTCACGCGTTTGACCATCTGTGGCGTCAATGAGATTTCCGGCACGAGCATCAACGCGGTCTTCCCCTGAGCCAGGGCGGCCGCCATCGATTGCAGGTAGACTTCGGTCTTTCCGCTCCCCGTCACACCTTCTAGTAAGAAGGTCGTCGTCGCAGCCTGATCAACGGCTGCAGTAATCTGATCGACCGCAACCTGCTGCTCATCGTTCAACTTCAAAGCCTTAGTTGCCTTAATATCATGACTGGCATAGGGATCGCGATAAACTTCGACCGCGATTTTTTCGAGCCACCCCTTCTGCGCAGCGGTCCGAATGGCACTCTCATTGACCTTAAACCGCGTACAAAAGGCTTTTTGCACCATCGTTTCACCATTTAGCGTAATTAGGCCTTGTAAGATGGCCATTTGTTGCTTAGCGCCCGCCCGAACATTGGCCTTTTCGGCTTCAAGTTCTGGAATCGACAATCTTGCTTTCAGTGCCGTTTGGGTCTTACGCCGCGCTTGATTTTTCACTTGGTAATAAACATCGACCTGACCAGCTGCTTGCAGTTGCAAGAGCTGACTGACGATGGCCGGTGTCGTGGCGACCGTATCAAACAGGACCATTGATTGACCACCAAACAAGGTCTCGCGAATTTCGTCAGGCGTCGTCGCTGTTGTTCGCAGTTGTTTCTCATATTTAGCCCGCATGACGGCTGGTAACATGGTTTGAGCACAGGTGATTTGAAATGAAAAGGTACTCTCGGCAAGCCACTTGGTCATCGCTAAAGCTTCTGTGTTCAACACCGGTGCCAAATCGACCACCGCATCGATTGGTTTAAGTTCACCCTCAAAATTAGTGACATCATCACAAGCCAACACAAAGCCTTGAACCCGCCGTTTTCCACGACCAAATGGGACGACAACGCGCATGCCAGGTTGCACCTGGGATTGCCACGCAGCTGGAATCTGATAACTATACGGTCGATTTGTCTGCATAGTGGGCACATCGACTAAAACTTGGGCAATTTGTGCCACACAACTCTTCCTCTCTTTTAAATGCTTTGACTAATTCAGTGCACCGTCCGCAATTGCCGTCTCTAAAATGATTTTGGCAATCGCCGTCTTAGATGCTAACTCCGTAGTCACTGGTTGCTGATGCGGCCGCAATAACGTCACTTGGTTGGTATCACCATTAAAGCCAACGCCCGGTTGCGAAACGTCATTAGCAACTAACAAGTCCAACTTTTTATGAGTTAATTTACGATTGGCGTTTGCCAGCAAATCCTGCGTTTCGGCGGCAAAACCAACCACATACTGATGCTTCTTTTCGGCTGCCAACGTTTTGAGAATATCAGACGTTTCCGTTAATTGAAGCATCAAATCGCCATGATCAGAGGGTTTCTTAATCTTCTGTGTCGCTAACTCTGTCGGTCGATAATCCGAAACAGCCGCAGCCATGACTAAAATATCCGCGTCATCAAAAGCGGTACGAACAGCAGTTAATAGCGATGCTGCCGAGTCAACCGGAACGATGGTCACGCCCGTGGGTGCTGGGAGATGGGTCGTTGCACTGATCAAGGTGACGGTCGCACCCATTTCACGCGCAACTTGTGCCACCGCATAACCCATCTTGCCTGATGAACGGTTAGTAATAAACCGGACGGGGTCTAACGCTTCACGCGTCCCACCAGCCGTCACAACGACGTGGCGTCCCGCCAACGGTAAATCAGGTGTGAGCTGAATCAATTGGTCCGTCAGCCACGCCAGAATTGCCTCAGGCTCAGGTAAGCGCCCCTGACCGGCGTAGCCTTCCGCTAACATCCCAGTTGCTGGTGTCAGCACATGCAGTCCGTCAGCGGTAAGCTGTTCCAAATTGCGTTGTGTCGCTGGATTCGCATACATGTGAGAATTCATCGCTGGGACCAAAAACTTCGGCGCAGTTGTCGCCAAGACCGTGGTTGTGGCAGCATCATCCGCCAACCCATTTGCGACTTTGGCAATTAAATTAGCGGTGGCTGGAACGAGCACCATCACTTCCGTCCAATCTGCTAAGGCAACGTGGACGACGTGCTGCGGATCAGTCGTCGTAAATTCATCCAGAACGACTGGTTGCTGGGTTAACGTCTGAAAAGTTAGTGGCGTTACAAACTCGGCGGCGTGGGCAGTCATTGCCACTCGCACTACCGCACCCTGTTTCATTAAACTCCGAATCAACACTAGTGCCTTGTAACTCGCAATCCCACCACTAACCACGACGGTCACGTGGCGCTTTGTCCATACACTCACTTTTTCACGTCCTTCAAAAATCAACGCTGCAACCTGCAACGTCATTTTGTCACTTTAATGTTTCAATTGTATCAAGAATCCACGGTCACGTGAAGCTGAACGTCCGTTTGGGTGCAAAATAAAAAAAGCACCAAGCCCAAATTGGCTTAGCACCTTGTTTTATGACTAGTCTTCGTCGATTTCATCTGGATCGATCATTAAGTCACCAGCGGCAATTTCTTCCATTGCCCGACCGATCGTCTTAACTGACTTGTATTCACTAAGCATTGGTGGCGCACCGGCATCTAATTCGTGGGCCCGCTTGCTGGCTAACATAATCAGTGAATACCGTGAGTTAACTTGCTTTAATAAATCATCAACTGATGGATATAAAATCATGATTCCACATCTCCTAACATTTCTTCATACTCAGGCATCACCCGTTTGACACTAAACCGTTCACTACGAATAATTGCTTTGATTCGTTCAGCGGCTAACGGGACTTCGTCATTAATTACGGCGTAATCATAATTCCGCATCATTTTGATTTCATCAACGGCTTTAGCCATCCGTTTGTTGATCACACTCATATCATCCGTCCCACGACCGATGATTCGGTGCTTCAATTCCATTAAGTCCGGCGGTGTCAAAAAGATAAACACCCCATCAGGCATCTTTTCGCGAACTTGCATCGCACCGTTAACTTCAATTTCTAAGAAAACGTCTTTGCCAGCCGCTAATGACTGCTTAATATATTTTAAGGGCGTTCCATAGTAATTGTCAACATACTTGGCATATTCAAGCATCCCGCCACTCTTAATTTCATCCTCGAATTCTTCTTTGGACACAAAATAGTAGTCCTTGCCGTCTACTTCGCCCGGACGCATCTGCCGCGTCGTCATCGAGACTGAATATTGAAAATCGTTATCATCTGAGTCAAATATTTCCTTCCGAACAGTACCTTTACCGACACCAGAAGGACCTGATAAGACGATTAACATGCCTTGTTTCGCCATGATCACAAATTCCCCTTAATTAAAATATGTTTTAAAGTTTATTTTGCACTTTTTAGGCTTAGATTGCAAGTATTATCAAGGTTTCACCTGATTTTTCATTTTTTAAAAATAATTTTTCCCGATTTAGGGCTTGCTTTTTAGAACGCCTGTTCGTATAATGAAAACACAAACAAATGTTCGAGGTGGCTATTATGCAAAATCAACAATCAAATTTAAAATTAATTTCTAAGAACTTACACGCTTCCTATCGCCAATTTATGGATGACTTTACTGCTGCCCCGACCATCGTTGCACCATTATTACCAACGATGCCGGCCTTCCAGCGGGATTTGTTCTTAAAGCAGGCGCATGACCAGCAGTACCACGTGATGCTACAGATGCAGCCCCAGTTAACGGAGGCCCACCCTTATAACATTCATGGGGTCCTCAAATATCTGGCGAGTGGTCAACTCGTCTTAGTTAACCACCAATTGCATCTGACGCATTTGGTCAATCTAGCGGCCGTGCGTTATGTCAAACGCGTTTAATTCAAATCAATAATCCTTGCATCGAAAGATGAAATCACGTTAATACAACCTTGCATATTCGCGTGGTGTTTTCGATGCAAATCAAAAAGATTGATGTTACAGCTCCACGAACTTCCCTGAATGAGTGAGTCGGAGTACCTGTAAATCAATCTTTTTTAATTACATCTATTTTTGTGTTGGATCCGCCCGTTTTTCAATCCAGGCTAAGACCGTGTCCGAAATAATCGCCATTAAGGCCGTTGGTAACGCACCGGCGAGAATGATCGCCCCACCATCCGTGGCGTTAGTCCCACGAATAATGATATCTCCTAAACCACCAGCACCAACGAAGGTCCCAATCGCGGTAATCCCGATAGCTAAGACCAACGCATTTCGCAAACCAGCCATGATAACGGATAGCGAAAGTGGTAATTCAACCATCCGTAGCAATTGCCAGCGAGTCATCCCCATCCCTTTACCAGAATCGAGAATGCTGGCACTAACATTTTGCATCCCGGTATACGTATTTTTGATAATTGGCAGCAAGGCGTACAAGAAGACCGTCACAATCACTGTATTAACGCCTAAGCCAAGTCCAATCATGATAATCGATAGCATTGCTAATGATGGAATCGTTTGAATCACGTTCGCAATGGCAATTACCGTTCCACTCAGCCGGCTATGATGGGCAATAAAAATTCCAATCGGAATGCCGACGATGGCCGCAAAAAGCACACCATAAATTGAAATCAAGAAGTGACGACTAAATTGACTCAAGACGTACACACCATTTTGTTGGTAGTAATAAATCAACTGTTCCAGCAAGTTCATATTAGCCATTATTTGTCACTCCCTTCAAAATAATTGTGCTTTTCAAGGAACTGTTTAGCGACCACTTCAGGTTCCACTAAGTTGTTATCAACTTGATAATTCAACTTTTGCATCGTCTTCAAGCTAATTTTACCATTCAAACGATTCAGAATCGGCTTCAACTTAGGATGTTCCTTTAAAATTTGATTCGTGGCGACTGCACTAGCGTTATATGGTGGGAAGAAGTTCTTGTCGTCCTTCAAAATCTTCAAATCATAACTGCCGATCCGTCCATCGGTGGAATACCCTAAGATGGCATCCATCTTACCGGATTCCAGTGCA
Source organism: Lactiplantibacillus sp. 30.2.29 (assembly GCF_018991255.1). NCBI lineage: Bacteria > Bacillati > Bacillota > Bacilli > Lactobacillales > Lactobacillaceae > Lactiplantibacillus > Lactiplantibacillus sp. 30.2.29. The sequence continues at coordinate 89,962 of NZ_JAGYGU010000009.1, forward strand.
TCGTAGACCAGCCCAATTTGCATTGGATAGGTCTTACCAAACTGGTAACCGTACAGTTTTTGAAAGGCATCGTAACCGTCACCCTTACGTTCCAGCCAAGTTTGGTCAAGTCCAACCGTTAACTTGGAAGCCACCTTTTTCATGTCGCTGACCGTACTCAAGTTATACTTCTTAGCCGTTTGCTTGGTGACCATGAATGCATACGTATCCGCGAACCCATAAGTTGGGAAGTAGTGCATATCGTACTTGGTATTGAATTGACGTTTAACCTTGGCATCCGTTGCTTTAACGTTGCTACGATCCGCTTTTTCACCTAGAATAGCCGTCAAATCAGTCCCAGTATAGCGAATCGCAGAAATGTCAGCCTGACCATTCTTCAAGGCATTAAAACTAACCGTCCCGGACCCTAAGTTGTTAATAATGGTCGTATTCAAGTTAGAATAGTGTTGAATCATGTCTTGAATCACATAGGCCATAATTTGTTGTTCCGTCGTATTTTGCGATGCGATTCGAATCGTATCAGAAGACGTCCCGGATAAGCCAGGAAAACCACAGCCGGCTAGTAAAATCCCACTAGCAACTGTTGCGACCGCACCTAATAACCACTTTTTAAATTTTTTCATCTCAGTTTTCCCCCTTACGCTTGTGTGGTTCTTGGGGTGACAACTGCTTCCAGCTTACCCAATAGCCAGTCAACGATGAGGGCCAAAATAATCACGGGAATCGAACCACCCAAAATCAAATCGGTACGGTACAAGTTCAACCCGTTAAAGATGAAGTCACCTAGACCACCGGCACCAATATAGGAAGCTAGCGCTGCCCAAGCAATCACATAGGTTGCTGATAAGCGAATACCGGCCATGATCACCGGCGCTGCCATTGGTAATTCGACCTTTACGATCGACTGCCAATTGGTCATCCCCATTCCTTTGGCGGCATCAATCAGGGCTGGATCAACATCTTCCATCCCGAGATACGTATTCCGTAGAATAGGTAACAGTGAGTAGATGAACAACGCAATGATGGCAGGAATCGCACCAATCCCAAAGAACGGAATCATCAGTGCTAACAACGCCATCGCTGGAATCGTCTGGAGCATACTAGCAATTGACATCACGACGTTGGCGATTGGCTTGACCCGTGTCAGTAAAATACCGATTGGCACCGCAACAATCACCCCTAGTAACAGTGAGAACGCCGAAATGTAGATATGCTGCCACGTTTTAACAATGAGTTGCATCCCATAAGTCTGTAGGAAAGTAATCATGCTTGGTCACCGCCTTCAGCGGGCGCGTCGTCCTCCCCATGATGAATATTGTTTTCAGCTTCATCTTCGTCTTCATCGCCCCAAAGTGCATCGTACACGATATCAACCAAGGTTGCCCGCGTCACGATACCGACGAGTCGATGCTGATCATCAACAACTGGGATATTCTTTAGACCGCGTTTCAAAATCCGTTCAACAGTATCCCGAATCAAAGAATTGGATTGCACGTAGAACAAGTCAGTCTTCATGATATCACCGACACTCGTGGCTGAATTAAAGTTGTAATCAACATCTTCAATGCCAGTCACACCCTTTAAAATACCCGCCTCATCAGTGACCAATAGCGAGTCGACACGCTTGTCATGCATTTGGCGTAAGGCGACCGTTAAGGACTTCCCAGGGGTCGTGGCAATCGGATCTTTTAACATCACTTGACCAACTGTCGTAATACTTGGCCGGGCTTGAATCAACCGATCCTTACCAATCAGGTTTTCAACGAATTCATTGGCTGGATGACGCAAGATGCCATCCGGAGTATCGATTTGCATAATTTTACCGCCGTCCATGATTACAATGCGCGTGGCTAACTTCAGCGCTTCATCCATATCATGGGTGACAAACACGAAGGTCTTACCTAAACGCTCCTGCAAGTCCTTGACTAAGTCTTGTAATGATTCCCGCGTAATTGGGTCCAAGGCCCCAAACGGTTCATCCATCAAGACTAAATCTTGGTCTGCAGCTAACGCCCGGACAACCCCGATCCGTTGTTGTTGACCACCAGAAAGTTCTGATGGATAACGGTCTAAGTAGTCTTCAGGCAATTCAACCAACTTGATCATCTTTTTGGCACGTTCGTTCATTTTTTCTTGGGGCCATTTTAATAGCCGTGGCACCAACGTAATGTTGTCACGAATCGTCATATGGGGCATCAAACCAATGTTTTGAATCACATAACCCACTTGACGGCGCAATTTAACCGGATCAATCTGGCTAATATCTTTCCCATTAAGTTTAATGGTTCCGGAAGTCTGACTTAACATCCGATTAATCATCCGCATAGTGGTCGTTTTACCTGAACCAGACGTCCCGATGAAACAAACAAATTCACCTTTTTCGATTTCTAAATTAAAATCTTCAACGGCGACCTTGCCACCAGGATACGTTTTATTCAAATGTTCCATTGTCAGAAACAACCTCATCACTCCAATCATTTACTCAGTTTATTTCGTTTCCTAATAAACTGTACTGTAATCAAGCATAACTTATAATGAAAGTAAAATGCAAATAACAAGACATATAAAATATTTATATCAACGTCAATAAGCTAGCATTCATACCGTTTGAGCCCTGGTCAATAAATTTAGACCCGTGATTTACTGGCTTCAACATCATAATCAATCACATTATAACGTATTCTGTTCGGACTGTAGACCATTGTCACTTAAGAATTACCGCGTCCAAAGCATCCTGTCACCTGGCGTAATATCTCGGGTTGTTCAGACTTTCACGGGCAACCAAAAAAGGCCCACCATCACTGGTCGGTCTGATTTGAATGCTTATTTGAATTAAGGCGTAACAGTACTCGCTTAATCGAGCCGTCAGTTAGTTTATACCTCTGATTACTTGCCAGCACGTCCACTGACACTGTATCGCCTGCTAATTTGGAATTAAATCCGTTATGAAAAAACATCATTCGTCCTTTTCTTCATCGGCCAGTTGCAATAGCTCCTCGGCATGTTCCAATGAAAGTTTAGTCACCTTCGTACCAGCCAGCATCCGGGCCAATTCTTTCACCCGGGCAGCGTTATCCAGTTTCGTGACACTCGTCTTGGTGCGTTTGCCGGTGATTTTTTTGGCAATGAAGTAATGATGATCACTCATTGCCGCTACTTGTGGCAGATGCGTGATACACAGCACTTGTGAAAAGTGTGCAATTCCATTGATTTTTTCAGCAATCGCTTGTGCGACCCGACCGCTGACCCCGGTATCCACTTCGTCGAAGATAATACTGGTGATTCCTTGTGATTCTGAGAAAATCGTCTTGAGTGCTAGCATCATCCGTGAGAGTTCCCCACCAGAGGCAATCTTAGCCAGTGGTCGCATTCGCTCACCTGGGTTGGTTTGAATGTAAAACTCGACACTATCTAAACCACTCCGATAGATTTGACCTTTAGTGGGCTTAAACCGAACTTCGAAAATGGCCTTGTCCATGTATAAATCTTTGAGCTCTTGATGAATCTGACGTTGTAGGACTTTGGCAGCCGTGCGCCGCTTATCTGACAAGGCCTCACCCGTCTTCAACAGTTTGTCTTTGGCATCGGTCACTCGTTGTGCGAGATCTTCACTATTTTCTTCTGAGTCAGTCATTTTGGCGAGCTCAGCGGCAATTTTTTGATAATAATCGAGAATTTGCTGTTCAGAATCACCGTACTTGCGTTTCAATTGGCTCAACACATCTAGGCGTTGCTCAATTTCATCTAGCCGCCCTTCATCGAATTCTTGTAAGTCTAACTGATTTGAGATTTGCCCAGCTGCATCCTGCAAGCCATAAAAGGCATTCTTGACATTGACGGTAATTTCGTTGAACGCCGAATCCAAATTGGCAATCGGCTCCAATGCATTCATCGCCGTCCCAACCATGTCGACAGCTCCAGTCGTTTCCTCGCCAGCAGCTAACAACGTATAGCTTTGTTGCAACGCCTGATTGATCATTTGATAGTTATCAAGCCGATCCCGTTCAGCAATCAGCGCCGCCTCTTCACCAACTTTAACTTGGGCAGCTGCGATTTCATCAACCTGAAAATTCAGCATGTCTAAACGTTGTGCCCACTCTTTTTCATTTGCATTTTTCTGTCGTAATTCGCGATTTAATTGCTGATAGTGATCATACTGCTGCTGATACTGCTGTTTTAACTTCCGAATCTTGGCCGCAGCAAATTCATCTAATAGCCCTAAATGCTTTTCTGGTTGCATCAATTCTTGATGTTCGTTTTGTCCATGAATATCAACAATCGTTTCACCAATTTGCTTCAAAGTCGTCGTATTCACCAGCATGCCATTGATTCGACAAGTGTTGCGGCCACTCTTCGTAATTTCGCGTTGCAAAATCACCGTATTGTCAGCGTGGTCAATTCCTGCTTCATCTAACAGTTGAGCCGTCACGCCGTCCGCCGGCAAAATAAACATCCCCTGTAAGACAGCTTTATCTGCGCCCGTCCGAATAAATTCTGACGAACCGCGGCCACCTGCTAACAGGCCGACCGCATCAATAATAATCGATTTACCAGCACCCGTCTCACCAGTCAAAACTGTCATCCCAGCTTCAAAGGCAATATCTAAATGTTCAATAATTGCAAAATTCGTAATCGATAGTTCTTGTAACACCCGCAAGCCCTCCTTAAAAGCATTTGCGTGACCCAAAAGTTTTTGAAAAAAAGCGACCTGACACGCACGTGAACAGGTCGAAGATGGCTTACCAGCCTAATTATCGCTAAGTAAGCGTTGAATTTTTTGTTGCAACTCGAGTGTCATCGCGAGCGATTTGCAGATAATCAAGACGTTGGCATCATCACCAAGCGTCCCAAAAATTTCTTCATAATGCATCGCTTCTATTAACGTTGCTAGCGCCGGCCCATTACCTGGCAACACCTTGATGAGCACGAACTTATCCTGGGTCGCATAAGACACATAGGCATCTTTCAGCGTTCGCTTCAGCTTCTTCTCGGTATCCATCTGTTTCTGCACCGGCATACTATAATGGTAACCGCCCGTTGCCGAGGGAACCTTGACCAGCTGCATATCCTTAATATCGCGCGAAATCGTTGCCTGCGTCACGTCGATATTTTCGGCACGTAACAGCTTGACAAAGTCTTCTTGTCGTTCAATTTCGTTCGAACTCAATAATCGTTTAATGTAGCGTTGGCGCTCTTGCTTCTTCACCCGATCACCCCCGGTAGCTATTCATACTTATTTAAACACATCATAAGCCAAATTGCATAAATATGAAAGTCCGGATTTAAAAATTAGGCTTTGTTCAACTGTTCGTAAGCAGCAGTCTGTGTTTTTTCGATTGAAACGGATGGTGCAACCCGTGGCGTTTCATCCGTGGCTTGTAGGTGAACCAAGAATTCGATATTCCCTTCACCACCCTTGATTGGTGAGAAATCAAGGCCTAAGACGTTGTAGCCATTTTCCTGGGCAAATGAAATAATATCCGTCAAAACGGCTTTGTGGACGGCGGGATCACGCACAATGCCGTGCTTTCCAACGTTCTCACGACCTGCTTCAAACTGTGGCTTAATCAATGCCACCACGGACCCACCAGTTTCAATAATCGCGTGCAGTGGTGGTAAGATCAAATGCAGCGAAATAAACGACACATCAATTGAGGCAAAGTTAGGCTGACCTTCCTTGAAGTCCGCTAACTTACTATACCGGAAATTGGTATGTTCCATGACCACTACTCGGGGATCTTGGCGCAATTTCCAGACCAACTGATTGCTACCAACATCGAGTGCATAACTCATTTTGGCACCATTTTGAAGTACGACGTCAGTAAAGCCACCAGTTGAAGAGCCAATGTCCAACACGGTCTTACCAGTCACATCAATTTCAAAGCTCTTGAGGGCTTTTTCTAACTTTAAGCCACCCCGAGAAACATAGGGCATCGGTTTGCCCTTCAAATGTAAGGCGGTGGCTACTGGGATCTTCATCCCAGGTTTGTCCAAGCGTTCTTCATTTACGCCCAGAATTTCACCGGCCATCACTGCCCGCTTGGCCTTTTCACGGGTATCAAATAACCCCTGTTGTACTAATAATACGTCAACTCGTTCTTTTTCCATCTAAATTAGTCCTTAATCTGTAAAATACGTCAAGAAAGCTGCTAACAGTGTCATTTCACGCCCACTGATTGCTTGCACTTGTTCCAAGGCCGCTTCAGCAGCCGCTACCGCCTGTTTCAGCGCCTGTTGCGCGCCATCGAGGCCTAACAAGCCCGGATAGGTGTTTTTATGCTCATCCGCATCCTTGTGCGTCGCCTTACCAAGTTCTTCAGGGGTACTGGTGACATCCAAAATATCATCAAAAATTTGAAATGCCAACCCATACGCATCCGCATACGCTAATAAGGGGTCTTGAATTGCCGTTGGTACTTCAGCTTGAATTAGTCCGGCTTGAACAGCATAGTGGATCATTGCCCCAGTCTTTTCACGATGCAGCTGTTGCAAAGCTGGTAACGCCAGATGACGTCCCGCACCCAGCACATCCGCAACCTGACCAGCCACCATTCCTTTTGGACCAGTCGCTTGGGCTAAAGCGAGCGTTTGTTGCGCAATCATGGTTGCCGGCAAGCCACTATCTGCGATCCATTCAAACGTCAGCGGCTGCAACGCATCACCGGCCAAAATCGCGACATCTTCACCAAACTTGACGTGATTAGTTGGTTCCCCACGGCGCAAGCGGTCATTGTCCATTGCTGGCAAATCATCGTGAATCAGCGAATAAGTATGCATTAATTCTACCGCCGTACTGGCACGCAAATGTGCTGGTGTAATTGTAACCCCAAAGACATCAAGGACGGCTAGTGTTAGTAGCGGCCGCAAGCGTTTGCCGCCCGCTAGTACTGAATAACGCATTGACGCTGCCAACGTTGGCCGGTCTGAGCAAGCCTGTAACTGTTGGTCCAAATACTGATTGATTCGAGGTCGCCATTCGGCTTCAAAGGCTGCCAATTGTTGCTTATTCATTGGCGTCAGCTTGCTCAAACGGGACTTCGTCACCATTTTCATCCATCATCTTAGTCAGTGTCTTTTCGGCACCTTCAAGGGTTGCTTGTAACTGCTTGCTCAGCGCAACCCCCTTTTGAAATTGATCCAAGGCTTGTTCCAACGGCACGTCACCTTGTTCTAATTGGTTAACGATCGTTTCTAATTGTGATAAATTTTGTTCAAAAGTAGGTTGTTCAGCCATTATTTTCCTCCATCAATCTTAGTAACTTGAGCTTCAGCTTCACCATCAGTCATATGAATCGTCACAGTTTGTTGCGGTTGCAACTGCTTGACGCCATGAATGACCTGGTCCTCAGCAGTGACGAACGCATAGCCACGGGTCATGATCTTCAACGGACTCAATAAATCTAATGATTGAACCGTCTGCGTTAGCTGTTGGCGCTTTTGCCGAAGGACTAACTGAGTACTCCGATTTAAGCGCTGCTCTAAATTGGCTAGTTGCGTCTGCGCTTGGCGAACTTGGTGAATGGGTGTCTGTTGCCGTAACTGCTGAAAGACGCGTTGATATTGTTGATTGGCGACATTCAACTGGTTTTGGCCCGCTTGTTTTAGGCGCTCGTTCAAGAAATCCAGTTTCTGCAAGTAGCCTTCATATAAGCGATTAGGCTGTGTGAAGACATACGAGGCCGTCAGCTTATTTAGGCGTTGCCGGTCACGCTGGACCAAGTTTTGAAACGCATTCAGCACCCGCGTCTGATCCTGCTTCAATTGTAGCAAGACATCATTGTATACCGGAACCGCCAGTTCTGCCGCAGCAGTCGGCGTTGCGGCGCGGACGTCCGCAACTAAATCCGCAATCGTCGTATCGGTTTCATGTCCGACCGATGAGATCACGGGTAATTGACTTTGGGCAATTGCGCGCGCCACGACTTCTTCATTGAACGGCCACAAATCTTCAATCGAACCACCACCACGCCCGATGATCAGGGTGTCAAAATCACCCTGGGCATTGGCACGTTCAATCTGTCGACTAATTTCGGCAGCCGCCGCGTCTCCTTGGACCTGGGCTGGAAATAGGACGATCTGCGCAATCGGAAACCGTCGCCGGGCCGTTGTGATAATATCTCGAATCACGGCCCCACTGCGACTTGTCACCACGGCAATTCGTTTTGGAAAACGCGGAAGCGGCTTTTTGGGCGCACTAAACAAGCCCTCAGCCGCTAATTTCTTTTTTAATTGTTCATAGGCTTGGTACAGCGCACCAACCCCATCTGGTTCCATTCGTTCAACGTAGATCTGATAACTACCACTCGGCTCATATAGTCCGATGCGGCCAACGACCAGCACCTTCATTCCTTCTTCAGGTTGAAACTTCACCTTGGCAAAGGCCGATTTAAACATAATGGCTGAAATCTTCGCATGGTCGTCTTTCAGACTGAAATACTGATGCGTATTCGGACGCGGCCGGTAGTTTGAAACTTCACCCGTCAGATAGACTTTGCCTAAATACGGGTCGACTTCAAATTTACGCTTGATATACTGTGTTAAAGCTGAAACCGTCAAATATTGTTGACTCTCACTCACGTACATCACTCCATTTTGCAAGTTCGACTGTCGTCTGCATCAACGTAGCAATCGTCATCGGGCCGACCCCACCAGGAACTGGCGTGATCAAGCCGGCGACCCCTTGTGCAGATTCAAAGTCGACGTCACCCACTAGTTTACCATTTTCATCACGGTCCATGCCAACATCAATAACCGTTGCGCCCGGCTTGATATCATCACCCGTAATTAAATGGGCAATCCCAGTCGCAACCACTAAGATATCAGCCGTACGGGCGACTGCTTTTAAATTCGCTGTTTTACTGTGGGCAATCGTTACCGTGGCGTTGGCATTCGTCAACAGTGCCGCCATCGGTTTGCCGACGATCGTACTACGACCAATCACCACCGCCGTCTTACCAGCCGGATCAACGCCATATTCATGAAGCATCGTCATGATACCGCGCGGGGTATTGGCAACGGGATAATTCCCAGGAAAGTTGGTCAGTAACTTACCAACATTACTTGGATGGAACCCATCCACATCTTTTTTAGGATCAATCGCCATGGTGATCAGTGGCTCATTGATTTGGGCGGGCAATGGTGACTGCACCAAAATCCCATGAATACTTTCATCAGCATTGTAGTCAGCAATAATCGCTAACAACTCCGCTTGCGTCGTCGTTGCCGGTAATTGCCGAACGACGGAATGCATCCCCAATTTAGTGGCTTTGCGATTCTTATTTCGCACATAGATTTGACTGGCTGCATCGTCCCCAACGATAATGACAGCAATCCCCGGTTGAATTCCTTGCGCAACTAAATCCGCGACCGCCGTTGCTGTCTGTGCATTAACCTTCTTTGCTACTGCTTTACCATCAATAATCTTCGTCACAAGTGCCACACTCCTCTTTCTCTGTCTGGTCTTATTTTAGCATATTCATTGCCTTGATTTATGACAGGTTTTCTAATAACTTATTAAAAAAAGTCTGGCAAACAGCCAGACTTTTACGGTAGAGCATAAGATTGTTCGGTTTTAGACTAATTGGCTTGATTTTTGACCACTTTGCCCAAGACACCACTCACGAATTTCCGTGACCGGTCATCACTGAACGCCTTGGCCAATTCAATTGCTTCGTTGACAGCGACCTTGGTCGGCACGTCGTCAACAAATTGCAATTCAAAGAACGCCATTCGTAAGATAATCAAATCCGTCTTAGCGAGGCGATCCAAGGACCACTTCTGACTAAGATAAGGTTGAATTTGAGCGTCTAATTCCGCTTGATGTTCACGAACACCAGTTACCAACGTGCTTAAATAAGCTGGAATCTCGATATCATCCGCTTCTTCAGGGTTGAGTAACTGTTGGAATAACTGATTTTCATCAGCGTCCGGGTTCGCATTTAACGCAAACAGCGCTTGAAATGCCTTTTCCCGGATTTCATGACGCGTTAAACTCACGATTCTTCACCATCTTCATTTTCATCGGCAGTGGTGTCTTCATCACCAAACAAGTTGTTTGGATCGATCGCACTTTCAGTCTTTTCAGTCACGATACCCGTGATATGCACGTTTACTTCGCTCAGTGCTAGGTCAGTCATGAATAAAATCTGTTGCTTGACCTTATCCTGAATCGCCAACGCCACTTTCGGCACTGACACACCATAGTCTAAGTAAGCATAAACGTCCACACTAATTTGTGAATCGACGATTGTCAGCTTGACACCCTTACCAAGATTTTTCTTGCGACCGAACAACTCATTTACACTGGAAGAAATCGTTCCACGCATCCGGTTGACGCCATCAATTTGACTTACGGCGATGCCAACGATGATTTCAAGCACTTCTGGTGCAATTTGAATTTGTCCTAAGCTGGGTTCTTTGGTTTGTAACGTAATGTTGCTACTGTCAGCCATTTTGACATTCCTCCAATTCCATGTTTGCCGGTATTAGTTCGTTGAAATTAAGCCCGTGAAACGTAAGTGGAATCAACGGTGTTGACGATCAACTTGTCGCCCGCCTTAACGAAGAATGGCACTTGAATGATCGCACCAGTTTCCAACGTTGCTGGCTTTGAACCACCAGAAGCCGTGTCACCCTTGATACCAGGTTCAGTTTCGGCAACTTCCAAAGTAACTGTGTTTGGTAAATCAATCCCTAACACTTCACCCTTGTAAAGCGTCACTTGAACTTCCATGTTTTCCTTCAAGAACTTCAATTCGTTTTGAATGTGGTCGCCAGGAATTTCGATTTGTTCGTAAGTTTCAGTATTCATGAAGACATAACTGTCACCATCGGCGTAAAGGTACTGCATCGTACTCTTTTCGATTGGGGCTTGTTCCATCCGAGCACCGGCACGGAATGTCTTGTCTTGAACCGCACCCGTCCGTAAGTTCTTAAGCTTCGAACGAACAAAGGCGCCACCCTTACCAGGCTTAACGTGCTGGAATTCCACGATGCGCCAAATTGCGTTGTCTACTTCAATGGTCAAACCATTTTTAAAATCTGCTGTTGAAATCATTTTAAAAAATCCTCCTCAAAGATATCTTTATAACTATAACAAGACCAGGCCGTTGTGGCAACTGTCTTAACTATAAAATCAGTAAATCACGAGTGGCCTGTGTCAGCCGTTCATGTCCGGTCGCAGTCACGAGCACGTCATCCTCGATGCGCATGCCACCCAAATCAGGGAAATAAACGCCGGGTTCAACGGTTACCACACTATTGGGCACTAGGACCCCGGTCGTGTTTTTAGAGATCAGTGGTCCTTCATGAATTGCTAAACCAATCCCGTGGCCCATCCCATGGTTGAATGCGGGACCGTAGCCAGCATCCGTCAAAAGTTGACGACCAACTGCATCTAGCTCAGCCGTCGCTGCACCAGCCTTCACCTGATCCACCACTGCCTGTTGCGCCGCTTGAACCGCTTGGTAAGCCGTTGCCAGTTTGGCATCCGGCGTTCCAAGCGCAAAGGTCCGGGTCATATCAGAAGTATAGCCATTTAGAAAATAGCCAAAGTCCAATGTAACCAGCTGCCCCGCCTTAAGCAGCGCATCCGAGGCCGTCCCGTGTGGCAACGCCGCTCGTGCGCCACCAAGCACGATGGTGGTGAAAGATGGCCCACTAGCGCCGTGTGTGCGCATAAAGGCATCTAGCAAGTTGCTGACATCAATCTCACGCATGCCAGGACGAACGATGCTGGTCACGTACTCAAAACCGGCATCCGCCAACTTAGCGCTAGCACGGAGCTTGGTCAGCTCATCAGGTTCCTTAGTGATGCGCAAATCGTCGACAACGTCTGGCAGTGCCACCAAGTCACTGACCAAGTTCTCATCCAAATAGCTGTAGGCTGAATATGGAATCTCCGCTTCAAATCCCATGACACCAGTGTGCGTCCGTTCAATAATATCACAAACGGCCCCCAGATAATCACGGGTAATGACTAAGTGCTGGTCATCATAACGGGTAGCAAATGCAGTCTGGTAACGGGCATCCGTCACCAGATAAGCGTCATTCGCCAACACTAGCAAGTAACCGTCACCGGCCATGTCTGCCATTCCAGTCAAATATTGCAGGTTCGCACCGCTAGAAACCAAGAATGCATCGATTTTCAGTGGATCAAACTGATTTTGTAACCGCTCAACTCGAGTTTTCATACTGTCACTCCCATCATAACCTCACGCTTCATTATACCAAACTTTCCAAAACCTGAAGCTAATGATTTCAATGGCGCATCCAGTCAACGGTAAAATTAGCACCGTCGCCACGTGAGCTTATGCGCTGGCGTCACAAAAAAAGAGCCTCCATGCAGAGGCTCTTCAAAAATTATTTTGCTGGGTAAACAGAAACTTGGCGTTTGTCGCGACCTTTGCGTTCAAAACGAACGACACCGTCAGCCATTGCAAATAATGTATCGTCGCCACCACGGCCAACGTTTACACCTGGGTAAATATGGGTTCCGCGTTGACGATAAAGAATGTTCCCATTCTTAACAGTTTGGCCGTCAGCCCGCTTGGCACCTAAACGCCGACCAGCTGAATCCCGACCGTTGGCAGTTGAACCGCCACCTTTATGGTGAGAGAAGAATTGCAAGTTCATTAACATAGTAAAGTCCACCTCCGAATGTGGTTATCGTGTTTGTTCGCGAACTTGGATGTAATCACCGTAGTTCGCGGCCACATCGTTCAAACCAAGTGTGAAACTCGCCAGTAACGTTTGTAATTGGGTATTCGCCAAGTCAAGCTTGGTAAAATCCACAATCAACAAACCACCATTGGTTTCATCACTTTGCACTGCGGGTTGTAAGTGGGCAACTTGTTCAATCCCATTGATCGTACTAATTGCTAACACCGAAACCGCCGCACAAACGATGTCTTGTCCATAAGCACCTGAATCAGCATGTCCCGTTAACTTAAAAGCGGTCACCTGACCGGTCGCATTACGGGAAATGGTTGCCTGAATCATAAAGGAATGCCTACTTTCTTAATTATGCATTAATTGTGTCGATCGTTACCTTAGTGTATGGTTGGCGATGACCCTTCTTAGTATGTTGGCCTTTCTTAGCCTTGTACTTGAAAGTAACCACTTTACGGCCACGGCCCTGCTTTTCAACAGTACCTTCAACCGTCGCACCATCAACAGTAGGTGTTCCAACCTTAGTTGTGTCGCCACCAACAAAGACAACTTGATCAAAAGTTACCTTGTCGCCAGCAGCAGCGTCAAGCTTTTCAACGTAAATTGCTTGGCCTGCTTCAACTTTATATTGTTTACCACCAGTTACAATAATTGCGTACACGTTTGTGCACCTCCTTAAATTATGAATCACTTAGACTCGCCGAATGTAAGTGCCATTGCTGAACTTAAGACTCAATCCGTGCGGTTGTAGCTGTAGAAGTCCACAAATACAACAGGAAAATATTATCAAATTTCCATTCAATAGTCAAGCAATGATTTTATTTGACAAAAAAATCAGTAAAACTGGTATTACTCATCGTCATTAAATGATGCATCTTTTTGATACACTTCGTCAAATAATGTGGCGTATAGATCATGTCATTTTCCAGCCAGTCCGTAATCAACCCGACTGTCGCAGAAACATAATAAGCGATTTGGATGCTGACCGGCACTTCCAAATCTGCAAATTGCGCTTCAAATTGATGATAAAATTTGTCCATCCAAGTCGTCATCTGCTGGTTGATGCGCTGGTTCACCGCTAACTGCCGTTGATGGAGCAAGAGGGTCTCGAAGGCTTCTGCATGCTGACTAATATAGCCCAATGCTTTCGATAGCGACAGCACCTGCACACGTTGCAACGGATCGATTGGATTAGTCATAATATCTCCGACCGACACCGTGACCATCGCCGTCTCAAACAGTTCCGTGACCAAATCATCGAGGGCCTGATCAACAAAGGCGGGTTTGTCCTTATAATGAAGGTAAAAAGTTCCGCGCGTCACTGACGCCGTACTGGTCAGCTTTTGCACAGAGATGTTCTCCACTGATTCTGTTTGTAACAAGGTAATTAATGCTTTTCTTAGTCGGCGCCGAGTTTTATCGACGCGCGGGTCAACTTCATGGCTCATGTTTACTTCCCTACTTTCATTTCATAACTAATATAACATTAATTACTAAGAGCGTCTAACAGTTACTGATTACCCGGACAAAAAGTTTAATTACGTCTAACATCAGACGGAATATCAAGGCAAGCGCCACTATCCTAGGGAAGGCAAGCTTGCCGACATAGCGGGCTTTGACCGTCCTCTACTGGTAACTTCTCACCCATTTCATCGCACCTTGATCCATAATCAGGCACCATAAGCATCGCTGTAAAGGATTTTATCTTGACAACCAGGTAAAATAACCGGTATACTAATAATGCAATTTTTAGGAAAAGTCTGGCTTTTCCTGTTAATTCGGTTGCAATGTACACTATTCTTGTTTAATATAGTCGTTATTGGACTAATCAAAGGAGGGACATCTCTTATGACTGTTGTTGCAAAACCATATAACACCTGGGCAGCACGTCGGCCAGTTGCAGGCAAGCAAAAGCGCGTTCGTCGCGAAAAAGAAATTGCTGCTATCCAACGTTGGGCTGCCGGCAAGACTGACACCATCGAAAAAGCACCAAAACTTAAGTAATTAAAAAAAGAACTGCTCATTACGATGAGCAGTTCTTTTTTTAATTTGATTGTATAATACCGATGTGCGTAAGAATCCCCGTTGACTAACGGTCATTACGGGAAGCAGTGAAATGCTTACTGCTTGCATTCTCTTTGGCAACAAAGTTTGAATAATATTGGACGCCACCAGCGATGGCGATGATACCGACAATTGCAACTACTGAACCCATAAGAATTCTCCTTCCTTGTTACATGATTATTATCGTTTTGTTACAGCAATATTTCAAGCGAAACAAATCGGTTTAATGCTTTTTTTGCATTTCTTTAACTTTTCTTAATGGTTGTTGGTTAATTTCCCTTTTTTAGTCTCGTTTTAGCTTGGATTTTTAAGTCATTTATTTTCGTGTAATCACCGACATTGTGACTGTCATTAAAGGGTTTATACCCGGGCGTTTTTCTGAAAATGATCTGTCTTAGCCGAAAAAAATTTAAGTCCTACGATCAACAGCGTTTTTATCGGCAAAATTCTCCACGTGATTCAATTGAGCTGATGTGCTTACTTTTTATTAACACAGTTCTGTTACAAATATTACAATTCAACAATATAAGTTTGGTGTATTCGCTAGAATCGAAACTATTTCTGAACGACTGATGCTAGCTCTTAATTCGTCCTGCGAACAGCATGCCTGCCGGAAGACAGTTTTCTGTCGTGTCAAAATTACGTCCACATCCCAAAATAGCCGTCAATATCAAATTGACCTAGTGACCATTGACCATATTTTGCTTGCAGTTGCCAGCAACGTCGATGACACAAATAATTTTCTTATCCTGCTGACCAGTCATTCTAAAAACAAAATAAGACGTCAATTTATGTGCACATTTTGTGCACGTTTTTTCAATAATTGCAGTTTTTAAAGACACACGAAAAATCAGGAACCCTGTTAAACATTGATTTAACGGGATTCCTGATTTTTTATTTTGCACCAATAGCTTCTAATATGTCACGAGTGAGACTTGAACTCACAACCCTCCGCTTAGAAGGCGGATGCTCTATCCAGTTGAGCTACCGTGACAACAACAAGATTAATTATAGTTAAGTTGTGGAAGTGTGTCAATTTATTATTTAAACATTGAAAAAAATCCAGCTACTGACAAATAACCAGGGTGAATTTTCCAGTTGAGGAAACTTTAATTAGGATGGAAATACACCAACCAAGGAGGAAACTTTTTTATGACACAAGACGAAAAAACTATCAACTTTATTGTAAGCTCTGCTACAGTGATATTCAGTGCGATAATTGGCAACGCTTATCCCGACGTCCCACAATGGGTGAGCTGCGCAATCGAGATTTGGATCCTCGCGTTCTTGTCTTTTGTCGTAAACCATCATCAAGTTGCCTTCGACCCAATTAAACAGCTAGATACGACCGTCTCGTGGACAATAGTACCATCATTGATCGCCATAGCTATTCTTATCGGAGACACGTCACTAGTTACTAATACACCAGTCCAACCTTTATTCAAAATCATGAGTTTGACGCTTTCTTCAATGCTAGTGGCGTATATGGGCGACATTGGAAGCAAGTAAACCTGAACTGACTCATCCCAACTAACATTCGCTGACCCAACAATCCAAGTGCATCGTGACCACCCCACCGACCAACGGGATTAAAATAGGCTTATTAATGGACCTCAGGGGGGCGTTCACCAATGTTAATCCGTCATGGCATCAGCAGCAACATCTATCTCAATGACACGCTCACGTTTATCCAACAAGGGCGCGCAACGTTTGAATTTCACAACAATTTACTGGTCGCACAACGACACTACCGACTGACGATACTAGCCTACCGCGCGTTTAACCAGTTTTATGCCGCGGAAAAGCAACGCGCGGAACAGTTGCTCGATTGATTCTACGATCAAATCAGCGCTCGCATCAGGGTCAAATAGTGCGTATAATATGACCTGAGGTGAACTGTATTGAAACTTGAAGCAATTGCCGGTAACGTGGCCCACGCCATCAAAGACCGTTCAACTGACACGCCGTTCGTACTAGCGGTGGAGTTTACGGACAAAGACTCTAAAGGAAAATCTGCGACTGGTTGCGTGATTGCGCGGATGCCTGATCACCAACACTATACCATTACCAGCAACGATTTCCGTTACATGGACGCCGGTAAAGACATTCTAGCCGAGGAATTAGGTGCGTTCTTTGAATGTGATGACGACCTTGACCAGCGACAAACATTGATTGACCGTGTCAACGAGCTGGTGGCCCAAGATCCAGATAACGACGCCGAATTGATTACGGCAGACTAAAAACAACCTAGTTACGTGAATGCTCGCGTAATTAGGTTGTTTTTTAATAGTGATCTGCTTGTCGTTGCTGATTAACTTGATTTTTAGCCGTAAACGCAGCCTGAATCTCGTCTTGCGCAAAGCCGAAGTCCACTAGCCCAATCTTCAAGAAAACGTGCCAAGCGTGCCGATAGCTCTCTTGACGATGATTGAAATAAGCATCATAGACCAAATGTTTAATGGCTAAGTATTGCTTATTCAAATCGGTGGCAGGCTTTGCTGCGATTTCCTGTAATTGCTCAGCGGTCAGTGGGATGAGATGGGTCCACTGCTGAATCGCTGAGACGAGGAAGAAGAAATCCATCGCGTCGACGTATTCGTTTAAGAGTGTCTCGCGATGCGTCTTATCCGGATCAGCTTTGCCACGGTGAATTTTCCACACCTTGAACCACTCCGATGTATTGGCCATTTCTGCCAATTCCACATCGAGTGAGACCATCGCATTTTGTAGCCGTTCTTCTGGCCGCCAATGAATTTGTTGTCGGGCCGTGATATCACGGTCGAGACGAATAGATTGCTGTAACAATGTCGTTAATTCTAGCATCAAAATCCCCCATGCTTAAGCAAATACTAATGGATCCGCTTTTATTTCAAGTGAATCGATATTATCTAGATACCAGTCGCGCATAAACCCAAAGTGTAAGAGCACGTCGAACCATGATACCGTTTGGTCAGGATCATGCACCGTCAATACCCACTTAGGGCTCGCACCGGCGTCAGCCGCATCAAAAATGTCGACTGTTAGCCCGGCCCGTAATTCGATCTGCGCGCCATGGCCCTGCTGTGAGTTCTGCAACATATAATCATTTTCAGCCGCACTCACAAACAGCTTGTCAACGATTGCTTGGTCCAGGTCTGCCGCCCGTAGTTCATACTTAGCTGCATTGGCGACATCGAGAATATTAAAGTCAACGTTGAAACCGAAATCATCCTGTAAACAGTGACCAAACTTAATCAGTGTCGACAAGACCGTATTGATCTGATCAATACCCGTCCCCTTCAACAATAATTTATTAATAAATAAATTGGTGAACGCCGTACTATTGAAACGCAATAAGCGCCGTTCTAGATTAATATAGAAGAGTTGTTCGCCGGTCGTTTGTTCCCGGTAGTAAGCGCCACCATTCCCCGTTGCGACAACTTGATACAAGAACGTATAGTCATCGGTCAAAGCGCTGTAGACGTGGTATAACGCTTCAGTATGGCGTTGTGAGTTGAGAACGGCCTGTTCATCACCGTGCATCCCCAGTAAACGACTCATAAAAATCAGGTAGTAATCCGCATTCTGATACTGATGCGGGAATGTCACGTAGGCCGTATCCAGCTTAAAATCAGCTAACGTTTGGGCAGCCGCCAACAAAGTTTCCCCATCGGTCGTGTCGATCAATTGGTCCATCAAAGCCGTGAACCGTTCCCCGTTTGCTAAACCTTTCTTGAGGCCTTCATTAAAGGTACTCAGCTTGCCATGGGTGCTTAATGTCGCTGTATCGATTTGTGTGTCTGTATTATTCGCCATCAGCCGCTACCTGCGCCTTCCCAATCAGCGTTGTCAAGTAGTCCACGTAAAGACTACGGTTGCGCTCATTAAAATTCTTGAAACTCTTAAAGGCGTTTTCAATCGCTTGCTTTTCGTAAGCCAAAATCGTATCTTCCTTGGATAACGTCAAAATTTTAGCTTCGTTATCTTTCATGGTTGCGTGCGCATTATTCGCCTGTTCATCTTCGTCCGCTAACTTAGTCAACTGGTCAATGATCTGTTGGCGTTCTTCCTTGATGCGGCCTGAATCAAAGAGCGAGTTGCGCTGACCATTTTCCTTTAATTGTTTGCGCAACTCATCTTTTTGGGCATCACGGTCAGACTGGGCATCAATTAGCTTTTGCAGTTGGTCGCTGCCGGCTGAGATTTGTTGAATCCGGTCCGTATTGAACCGTTTATGTGCCGGTGCCAGTTCAAAGGTCTTTTCAAGTTTGTTATATTCTTCGGAGCTGAATTCAAACGCAACTTTTAACACGTTCAGCTTACCGAAGCGACGCCGATCCCACCAATTCCCAAAGTAGATCTGAAATTCCCCAAGTTGGGTCTCTTCATAGTAGAAAAATGGGTACTCGTGTGCTAGATAATCAATTAACTTGGTGCTCAAATAGTGACTGATTGCCGGATAAACGTCCGTAATTAAATCGACTTGGGCGTTACGGGTTGGATCCGGTTCCTCGTTAAGTAAGGCTTGGTGATAATGGTCACCATCGATCAATTCATAGATCAACCGGTCGTCACCAGCCGTTATTGCTTGGCGCACCGTGGTTACATAGTCTAACTTTTGTTGAAGTCGCTTCGTAAGCGCGCGCGTTGGTTGATCTTGTTTTTCAAGATCAGGCTGATTTTGTTTTTCCATAATAATCTCCTTGCAATCAATAATAATTGGATACTTGCTGAATTGCACTGCTATTCTTAATGTTACCGAAAATTAACCGATTAATAAAGGTCAACCCGACTAATTTACTAATTTTATAACAAAAACGGCTAGTTCGCCATTGAAGGTGCCCTAACCGTCTCATTTTAATCTAAATTAATCGCTTAGTACAATTCCATGTACTGATCGCGTTCCCATTCGCTAACTTGTTGACGATATGATGCCCATTCAAGTCGTTTAGCTTCCAAGAAACTCTGATAGATGTGTGGTCCTAACGCCTTCTTCATCGTTGGGTCCGTCTGGAATTCCTTCAGCGCGTTGTGTAAGGTCGATGGTAAATCGGCGATGCCGGCAGCGGCACGTTCATCCTCATCCATCACATAAATGTTACGGTCAACACTCTTTGGTGGTTCGATGCCATTCTTGATACCATCCAAGCCAGCTTCCAATACGGCTGCAAAGGCCAAGTATGGGTTGGTTGAGGCATCAACACTCCGTAATTCCAAACGAGTGGATAAGCCACGCGCACTAGGAATCCGAATCATTGGTGACCGGTTTGAAGCGGACCAAGCCACGTAAACGGGTGCTTCATAACCTGGCACTAACCGTTTGTATGAGTTGACCGTTGGGTTGGTAACCGCCGTATAAGAACGGGCATGCTTCATTAAACCGCCTAAGAAGTGGTAAGCGTCAGATGACAATTCTAAGCCACTCTTATCGCTAGCATCATAGAAAGCATTGCCTTGGTCATGGAATAAGGACATGTTGACGTGCATCCCAGAGCCGTTAACACCATTCAATGGTTTCGGCATGAAGGTTGCCCAGAGGTTATATTTACGGGCAATCGTCTTCACGACCAGTTTGAAGGTCTGAATATGATCCGCCGCTGACAACGCATCCGCATACTTGAAATCAATTTCATGTTGGCCCGGCGCCACTTCATGATGACTGGCTTCCACATTGAAGCCGAGACGTTCGAGTTCAAGCGCGATATCACGCCGGCAATTTTCACCTAAGTCCATTGGTGATAAGTCGAAGTAACTCCCCTTATCATTCAATTCAGTCGTTGGTTCACCCTTTTCATTCATCTTGAAAAGGAAGAATTCTGGCTCAGTCCCACAATTAAACGACGTATAACCCGCTTCACGCATGTCGTTCAAGACCCGAATCAAGTTGTTCCGCGGATCGCCTTCAAACGGTTTGCGGTCAGCTGTATAAACTTCACAGATAATCCGTGCAATTTTACCATGTTCCGTGTTCCAAGGCATGATCAACCAAGTTGATAAGTCTGGATAGAGGTACATGTCACTTTCTTCAATACGAACAAACCCGTCAATGGATGAACCGTCAAACATCAACTTGTTATCCAAGAGTTTGTCGAGTTGTGAAACTGGAACTTCAACGTTCTTGATCGTGCCGAATAAATCGGTAAACATCAACCGCAAGAAATTAACGTTCTCTTCTTTGACGATGCGGCGAATATCGTCTTTCGTGTAGGACTGTTTTGCCATGAAAATCGCTCCTTAAATTGATTGACTAACGGATGCAAATACCTTTAGTGTGCCGGGTAATTTGGGCCCTTATCGGACTGCAATCGACCGAGATTCAGGAATTCGTCTTGAAGGATCCGGCGAACGTCGCGATCCGTTAGTGGTTTCGCCAAGTCAGCTTGCTTTTGTTCAGCACGCTGCTGTTGGAGCGCATAGAGTTCCTTAATACCTGCCATGTTAATGCCATCTGCTAAATAATCCTTGATTTCAAGTAAGCGATCAACATCATTTAACGAAAACATCCGTCGGTTACCGGCGTTGCGTTCTGGCGTAATCAAATCTTGTTCCTCGTAATAGCGAATTTGGCGTGCAGATAAATTGGTCAACTTCATAACCGTACCAATCGGCAAGACAGCTAACGAGCGACGCAGTTCCTTTTCCTTCATAACGACCCTCCTCTTTAATACAGACTTAATAATATCAATGTTATTATTGAATGTCAATCAATCATGTTAGAAAATATCACATGTTTTTATCTTAGGTATACCAATTTATAATTAGCTTAACCAACTAGCCAGCCGTTGGTCGATTGACGCCCGTAATTCGGGGTGTTCCAATAAGTCGACCCAATCGACGGTCATCTTGTTGCGGAACCAGGTCAATTGGCGTTTAGCGTACCGCCGCGAATCTTGTTTGATGGCCGCAATGGTCGCGTCACGTGATTGCGTGCCGGCAAAATATGGGAACCACTCGTGGTAGCCGATGCCCTTACCCGCTGGCAAGTCCCCACCCCCCTGGTCGTACAGCCAACGCGCTTCCGCTTCTAGACCAACATTCAGCATTAAATCGACTCGCTGATTGATTCGGTCATAGAGCAGCGATCGTTCCGCCGTCAGACAGAGTGTGTATGCGTCGAGCGTTTCAGTAGCGGTGTCAGCTTGAGCCGAAAACAGTTGGCCGGTCGTATGCAGATACTCCAGCGCCCGCACGACCCGAACCAGATTAGCAGGTGCAATCGCTGCCGCCGCTTGGGGGTCCCGTTGATTCAAGGCATCCCAGACCGCCTGATTGCCGGCATTGGCTGCACGGTCAAACCATTGCTGGCGATACGCCATATCGGGCGCATTGTCGTTGGGTCCGAACTGATACCCTGCCAAGAGTGACTGTAAGTAAAAACCGGTACCGCCAACGATGATTGGCAGTTTTCCCCGGGCAGTGATGTCATTGATCAGTGCCGTGGCGCGGCTCACGAACTCGGCGACCGTAAAGCGTTGATCAACCGTTTTAATATCGATCAAGTAGTGCGGAATGCCCGCACGTTCGTCAGGCATGATTTTGGCCGTCCCAATGTCCAGATGCCGATAAACTTGCATCGAGTCACCGGAGATAATTTCGCCATTCAATTGCTTTGCGAGCGCCAGTGAAAGCGCCGTTTTGCCGACCGCGGTCGGTCCAGCGATCAAAAGAACTTTATGTTTAGGTATTGTGGCCACGTCTCTAACCTCCTTGAACTTGTTGCCGAATTTGGCGTGCCAACCCAGGATAATCCGTAATCAGGCCGGCAAAGCGATGGCGGTAACAAAAACGCATATCACGAGCCGTATTGACCGTCCATGGTCGTAATTGGACTTTGGGTAACAGAAACCAATGAAAGCGAACCCAGCGCATATCCGGATGATAACCCAAGACAATGTGCTGCGCGTGCAATCGTTTGGCCGTTTGAACTTTAGCCTTGAAGAGACTGTCGGATTCTACTTCTGGTTGCAAGATGTGCAGGCGCTCGATCGACTTACCATAAAAGCTTGAATAAACCAAAGTAAATGGGACGGAATGGTGTTTGAAATAATCTGCGACTAAATCTTCAATGCCGTCATAATGGATCTTATTTGTTTTGATCTCGAGATTAAAAATACCGGTAAACTGGCGCTCAATCAGGAGCTGAACGACTTCATCCAAGGTTGGAATCCGTGTTCCGACATAGGCCAGATCGTATTTGACACCAGCATCGAGTTGTTTTAATTCCGCCAGTGTCAAGTCTTTGATATACCCGATCCCAGTGGTCGTACGGTCGACTTGTTCATCGTGCATAATGATGAGATGCCCGTCTCGCGACAAGTGCACGTCCGTTTCGATACCATCCGCACCATCTTCCAGCGCCGCAATAAACGCTGGTAGCGTATTTTCAGGACGGGTCCCCTTACTCCCACGATGGGCAATAATCTTAGTCAGCATCTTTTTTCACCCCACATTTATAAAATTTAGTTTGAATTGATTGCTATCTTCACGCAAAACAAGCATAATAAAACTAACAATTGCTAGGAGGTTTAACTAATGAAATCATTTACTCGTGGCTTCTTATTCGGAGTTGTTGCAACTGCCGGCGCTGTGATTGGTTCTGTCTTATCATTTAAGAAACAAGTGGTAGACCCAATCGAAGACCAAGAAAACAAATTCGAAGAAAACCGTAAAAAGGCTTTGCGCAAGAGTCGCTCTGCTCACAACGGTTAATTAACTAAAAAATGGTGGCTGAACAAGTTGTTGTTCTAGCCGCCATTTTTTAATACTTCGCTTTTTTCGTCTTGCCTTCCCAACGTGCATATCCGGGTTTTAAAATGTATAGCTGTGAATAACCATTTTTAGCTAAAGTTACCACCGCCCGTGTGCTTAACGTGTGGGTCTGGTCATAAACGTAGATTGGCATGTCCTTACGAAGCTCGCCCATCCGGACCTTCAAACTATTGAACGGAATGTTACGTGCCCCCAAGATATGACCAGCGTCAAAATCTTTCTTTTCACGCAAATCAATGACTTGGGCCTTCCGCATCCCAGCTTGAAATTCAGCTTCGTCCAGCATCGTTGAAACTTGCCGGCGCCGAATATAACTATATAACTCATAAATAAAGTAGGCTGCAATTATGATAACTAACACAATGTTAACATAAGTCAGACCGCTTACTGCACCTAAAACCACGTTATCCCTCCTAATTTCCACTTACCTATTTTACACAAAACCGCTTACTTTTACTAGGGGTAAGCGGGAAATGCGTTGATTAAACCGTTACCAATCATTTCGTATAGTGCTTTGTTCTACTGGTAGGCACAACAGTCCTCTGGTCGGAACGATTAAACTGACTACGCATTGTGCTAGTTAATTTGTCATGATTCATGGTTAGATCATGCCAAATTGGCGTCCGGTTCGTCAGCCGGCCCCTCCAGTCGGGAAGCCACTCGAATGGCGGATGAACGGCCACCTATCTTGGTACAATTGACCGCTGAACGTTAAGTGGCTGGTCCTTTAGGCAAATTTTAATCGGTATCGATGATGCTTAATGGCATTTAAGTACTGCGAGGGTTACCTGAATATTTTTCAAAAATCCCAATGGACACTAGTCTTGAATTTAGTCCCCGAATTTAGTCAATAAACTCACCTGTGCATACAATTCTGGGACTTTGCTATCTCAGGCGACTAGAGAAAAAATCTCACATTTTCAGTGAGGACGCGTGTTCGGAGCATTAAATCATGGGTCAGGAAGCTTGGTTATTGTTAGAACTAGTCTGACAGTTGAATGTCAAAATGGCCTTGTACCGTGAAAACAACGACTAATCAAAAAAAGGTTGGGTTCACACATGTCTGCCTTTCGAATAGGGTCCCGGCTGGAAGGTATTCTGGGCAAGGCCAAGTGGTGAAATTTCACTTAGCAAGCGTTTTTGGCTTGGTTAGTGAAAGACCAGTATTTAAGACGTGGGTTGTCGGCTTAAATCTGTGTCCACCACGTTCCGGCCATTGCCCAGAATGCCTGGAGGCCGGCCTAGGACGTCTCCACAACAGCAAGTTTACGCTAAGTCGCACTTTTTCCAGCGGGTCTTAGCTGGCAGTTCTTGAACTTATAAAATGGCATGATCTAACCATCTTTAGGGCTAAAGAATAACTAACACAACGCGTAACTGACTACTGCGATATTACGAATTACGCCATGGGTTTCTGCGTGAATTCAAATCGATGTTCGGCTATGTTCCGGCTATTGTCAGCCAGCCCCAGAATTCGGACTAAGGCGCGCACCGGCTGACAAACAGTGAACCAAACAATTGGTATGATTTAATCATCGCGCCACTAAAAAAACAACTAGCACAACGCGTTACGCATTGGCTACTTTTGGCCTTAATAACTAGCGCGTTGGGGTTATCTTTATTGCTCAACGGTCAGCAGTCGAACTCATTGCGCTGCCGGCTGAATGAGCTGGACTTCTGTACCACGAATCCGCAATCCCTGATCATTCGTCAACCGCGTCACGTGCGACCCAGTCTGCCGTTCCCAGTCCGTAATTAAACTTGGTAAATTAGGATTAAGTTGACAATGAGCGTCATAATGCGGGTAAATGCGAATTGGGGTCGCATTGATGGCCGGCGCGTGCGTCAGCTGTTCCGTATTATCTTCTGGATACAGTTACGTATACAAGTCCAGATCCGGGCCCAACAGAATGGCACCGGCACTAATGCCATAAAATGGTTTACCAGCAAGTGCTAACTGCCTGAATCGCGTCAGCAGGTTCATCTTACGTAAATTGCTTAGCAACAAAAATTCGTAGCCACCATTCAAAACAATTGCATCCGCCGTCTCCAATGTCGCCAAATCATCCGTCAACACATCTAACAGCGTCACGTGTTCAAATCCGAGTTGCTGGATCGTTCGTTGTAAAGCTTGCATCTGGGGATGGCGTTTTCCTTCTGTAACGGAATTGACGATAATCACAATCGTCGCATTCGGCTTGACTAGAGCTAAAAAAGCATCCGTTATGGCCTGATTGCACAATGCACGTGAAGATAATAATAAATTTGCCATTGGTAACCACCTCCGTTTTTCACGCAGCTCGCATCACTGGTCGAACTGCAGCCATGTTCCTTCAGCGCGACACGATCAAATCAGAAATTAGCACAAGTAATCCTGACTAGTTTCAAAAAAAGAAGCCACTGACGATATGTTCAGGGCTTCTTTTTAACCAGATATTTAGCTTAAATAAACCGTTGTGCTAATGAACCGGCGCCAATCACACCAGCATCGTTACCTAAAACGGCCAACTTCAAGATGGTCGTATCACGAATGGTTGGGAAAGTGAATTGCTTGAAGTAATCAACCACTTGGTTTAACAAGAAGTCACCGGTAGCTGAAACGCCACCACCAATGATAATTGAAGATGGGTTCATCGTGTTACCAACGTTGGCTAAGGCCAATCCTAAGTAATATGAGACACGGTCAACGACCCGCTTAGCTAAGACGTCGCCTTCCTTGGCTAAGTCAAAGGTGATTTTAGAACTGATTTCTTCACCGTTATCTAAGAGTTGCTTCAACTTAGAGTCACCAGAGAATTCTTCAGCCATGTCACGTGCAACGTGGACAACACCAGTCGCAGAAGCGTATTGTTCGAGACAACCCTTCTTACCACAAGTACACATGTAACCATTTGGTTCAACGGTCACGTGGCCGATTTCACCAGCGCCACCGGCAATCCCGTGAAGTAAACGGCCATCAGCGATGATTCCGCCACCAACACCAGTACCAAGTGTCACGAAGACCACGTCGCTACCATTTTCGCCAGCGCCCTTCCAGCGTTCACCTAAAGCAGCCACGTTGGCGTCATTGTCCAAAGTGAACTTGATACCAGTTCCCTTTTCAATCTGTTCCTTGACTGGTTGTAAAGTCTTCCAGTTCAAGTTGTAGGCACCGATAACCGTTCCCTTTTCCAAGTCGACCGTTCCGGGTGTTCCCATCCCGATACCGATAAATTGTGAGCGGTCCATCTTGTATAAATCGATGTGGTGGTTGATTGAATCGATGATGTTCGGCACGATGTGTGAACCTTCATCCAAAATCGTGGTTTCAATGCTCCACTTTTGTTGAATATCGCCATTTTCCGTTAAAATAGCAAACTTAGTTGTCGTCCCACCAAGGTCGACTCCGATTAACTTACGATCCATGCTGCTAAATCCCTCCATTAGTCCTGCGCCGTGTCTTCACGGGCGCGTTCTGCTTCTATCCGGTGCTCATGACTCAATACGAGTTTGACGCGGGCATACAGCTTCGGGTCGATCACACCGGCCTGATAAAGATGATCAATCTCGATGGCCATTAGTTCGATGTCCCAAATACGTTTGCCCACGTACACGTACACGCCAAATTTTTTAAGTAATTGTTGGACGTCGTAAAGTGTTTTCATGTGCATATCCTCGATTAATTATACAGTTAAATTAACATTTGTAAAACCCATTTTTAGTAGCGCAAGCCAGCCAATGACTAACACCACGCCAGCAACGATTCGTTTGAGCGGCGCAATCTTCCCGATTCGTGGCACTCCGAGGACGTAGCCAAGTAAAAAGCCACCTGCAAGGCCGCCCACGTGGCCCCAAATATCGATGCCATTCGAAAACATATCAAAGACCAAGTTTAAAATGGTCAACAATAGGAACTGATTGGTCAACTGCCGAATCACGGGATTCTCCCAGAAAGATTCACCAATCGTCAGGAAAGCGCCAAATAAGGCAAAGCATGCCGTACTAGCCCCGACAGATTGGTTGGTCGATAACGCAAAGCTCATGATGTTACCACTGATGCCGCCGAGCATATAAAGTGCCAGCATCCGCCAGTGACCGTACATCGCTTCAATCTGCATCCCCATAAAGTAGATGACAACACCGTTTAACGCGATGTGTGTCAGCCCCATATGTAAGAACATCGGCGTGATGAACCGCCACCACTGACCGGCTGCGATTGCCTGGTTATTCTTCGCACCGATGGCGTTAAAGACTAGTGTGGCACCGTCACCCATCAGCCATTCGATTAGGAAGACTGCCACCGTAATCCCTAAAATAATCTGGGTGATTGCAGGCTCCATTTGCCACCATCGTCTAATTCTTGTCATTTTGTCCATCCCCTGCTACCAAGAGCTCGTCTAGTAAAATATCATAGTCATCCACTGGCCACTCGGCGTGTTCGAAAGCCATTTCGTTATATGCCAGCGTTAACTTGGTACCAGCATAGTCCGCCAGGTAGCGGTCATAATAGCCACCGCCAAAGCCGATGCGGGCATATCGATCACGACTGTAGCCCAAACCGGGTACTAGGATCAAATCAATCGCTGATTTAGCGATTGGCTGACCAGCGACTGGCTCTGATAAGCCAAAACTCGTGCGTGCAAGCTGGGTCGTCGACGTGTATGGGTAAAAGGCCATCTGCCGATGGGGTAACGTCTTAGGGATCACGACCGTCTTTCCCTCCGCCCAGGCACGCTCGATTAACGGCTGCGTCGCGACTTCGATGTCGCCACTCAGCGTGATGGCTACGACCTGTGCCGCTTGCCAGGCTGAATGAGCAAACAATTGTCGTTGTAAGGCCAGATTCTGCTGCTGACGAGCTGAATCTGAAAGCTGGCTCAATCGTTGTAACTGCTGTTTGCGAAATGCGCGCTTCTCCACGTCAGTCACCTCCGTAAATTCATTGGTATAAAAAAATCTCATTCATTAACATGTCAAATTGAAAATTCAATTTGGCAGTTGCCAACAAATGAGAAACCCATTGTCTGATGACAATGTTACAGAAAAAACAACAGGAGTCCCCGTTGTTATTTTGTTTCACGATGTAATGTCACTTTGTGTTCCCGTGGACAATACTTCTTAAATTCAACCCGGTCCGGATTGTTCCGGCGGTTCTTTGAAGATAAGTAGTTGCGTTCATGGCATTCTGTACATTCAAGTGTAATGTGTACCCGCATGTTGTTGACCCTCCAAACTCATTCGCATATTACAGGGCCGGAACCCTTAACTTGAACTACTATACCATTAATGACTAAAAAATACCAGTATCAATTAAGATACTGGTATCAAAAATCAGTGATTATTTGTTGTAATACTTCCAGAATGCTTTATAAATTTGGGTTGCAGTCGTGGTGTTATATGCCCCATTGGTTGCAGTGATTCCAGGAAAGGCAATCGCGATGACGACCTTCGGATTCTTATATGGCGCATACGTTACTAAACTCAGTGTTTCAGTCGACGTCGTCCCATGATAAGTTTCGGCAGTCCCAGACTTGGCGGCAACGGCAGGTGATAAGTTCTCAAGTGCACTCCCCGTCTTGTAAGTACTAGTCCCATGAACCACGTCCCAATAACCGGTATGCACCACATCAAAGTATGATGATGGCACGTCGATCGTATTTAAGACCCGTGGCTTCACGTTGGTCTTTACGGCCCCTTGTGACCCATTGGCCTTGGTTCCCGTAATTGCAGACACGATATGGGGAGCAATTCGCCGACCACCATTAGCCATCGTTGCGATGTATTGTGCTAATTGGATCGTCGTGTAAGAGTCATAGTTCCCATAGGACAAGTCTAACGCTTTACCAATATCTTTCTGTGCAGAGGAACCTTCATAACCAGTGGCTTCACCAGGCAAATCAATCCCAGTCTTGACACCGAGACCAAACTCGTTGAAGTAGCCCCGAAGCTTGGCAAAGACTGAATTGGACATCGTCAAGGCCTTACCAGAAGAATAATTGAAGTTCCCTTCCTTCATGGCTAATTGCATCATGTAGGAGTTAGAAGAAACTTCCATCGCGGTCGAAGCATTCAACGAAATACTTGCGCTCCCAGTCTTGTTGAACCAAGAACTCTTAGAAGCAGTCCCAGCTAACTTGATTGGCGTATCGGTCAAGGTACTGTTAGTTGGCGTAATTACGCCATCTTGCAAGGCCCCCATGACAGTGGCCCCCTTGACAACCGACCCCATAACAAAGGATTGGTTGATGGTTCCTAAGGCATTTTCAGTAACCTTCCCAGTCGATAAGTTCCGGCTGGCACCCGCCAAGGCATAAATCGCCCCGGTCGACGGATTCATCACGACGGCGTATGCCCCTGGTGAATAGGCATTAGCTGAACCCACCGTTTTGGCTTCCGACATAATAATCTGTTGGACCTTCTTTTGGAACTTCGAGTTAACCGTCAGCTGAATGTTGTCACCTTTTTTACCACCATACTTCTTGATTTCTTTTTGGATGACCCCATCCTGAGTTTTGACCTCGGTCTGTGATTTGGTCCCACTCAGCACATTTTCATACTGCTTTTCCAACTGACTTTGACCCACGGAATCATCCCGTGAATAACCCTCAGCAAGCAAGGTCTTGATGTTGTCACTAGGCAACCCTTGCTTTTCAGTCGTGACTGTTCCCAGCACACTACTCAAGTCGGTTCCGTTCGGATAACTCCGAGTCCAACTGGTTCCGACCTTGATACCAGGCATCTCTGATTGATGTTCACCAATCTCAGCGAGCTCGGTACTCGTAACGCCAGTCGACTTGATATTGACCGTCGACAATGAATAGGCGGAATTCATCTTATAATAGATGGCCGCCGCATTCTTTTGTGCATCCGTCATATTTTGAACGATATGCTTCTCCGTGTAGGCCACTTCTCGGGCATACAAGACATCATCATCGGTAGATGTTTTGACCTTCTTAGACACTGCCTTTAAGTTGGCAGTCCCCGCTAAGTAATAGTCAGCCAAGTTACGATCCGTCATGGTCGAAGTTGAAATGGTTAGGTATTCACCTAACTTATTGGCAACCTCGTACATTTTGGTTGACGCAACTGACAGCCCCTTCGTATATTGAATCGCTTGGTGGGACTTGTTACCCACTAAGACCCGTCCGGTCGAATCATAAATCGATCCCCGTTGAACCTTGCCCGTCGCAGTCGTGTTATTGGCCGAGTTCACAGTACTACGGAATTTCTGACCGTAGTCCACTTGTAAGTAAGCTAACTGTGCAATCAACGCGGCAAACAACAAGAAGACAATGAAGAACAAGAAGTTCAGCCGAAATGGAATATGCGACTTGTTGGGATCACGATTTATGGTAATTTTCTTAAAAAATTTCAATTCTCAGGCGCTCCCATTCTTAATTTGGTAAACATTTCGCAAAAATTTACCAGATGATACTAGCAATCCTAGATAAATACCACACTTATGTTATTCTAAACGATAGACATAAAAATTTCAGCCGATATTGCGGATTTTAATGTTTTTTTGATTATTTTTCTGCGCGGCGATGAATTATTAGAGATTGAGGTGGCAATTTGTGAAACTTCGGCGTTTTTTTGATAAGCGGACGTGGCCGCTATGGATCAGTTTTTGGTTACCCTTACTGATTATGACCGGTTACTTTATCTACCGGCACATGGCCCCATTTGGATCAAGCAGTTTGTTGACGGTCGACTTGGGTCAGCAATACGTGGACCTATTCGCCTATTTCCGACACACGCTCCTGCACGATCCAAGTGCGCTATTCTATTCGTTCTCCAAAACCATTGGTGGTGAAATGGTCGGGGTTTGGGCTTACTACTTAATGAGTCCCTTTAATTTAATCTATTTATTCTTCCCTGGTCAATCAATCACCACCGGTATTTTTATCGTAACGGTCTTAAAGTATGGTTTTGCCGGACTCTCCTTTGCCTGGCTATTGACGAAGACCCACACGCAAAAGGGCTGGTTGGTGCCAACATTCAGTACCGCCTACGCCTTAATGGGCTGGATGGTTGCCAACCAATTAAACATGATCTGGTTGGATACCGTTGCAATTCTACCACTGGTTATTTTAGGGTTGGAACGCCTATTCACAACGGGCAAGGTCCGCTACTTTGCGGGTTGGCTCGCGGTGATGCTGATTGACAACTACTATATGGGTTACATGGTCGTCTTGTTTAGTTGTTTGTACTGGTTGTATGGCGCAACTAAGTACTGGCAAGACTTCAAAACGATGATCAAACACGCCCTTAAGTTTGCTTGGGGTGGCTTACTGGCAGCTGCGCTCTCCGCATGGTTGCTACTACCAACCTTCTGGGCGTTGATTCAAAGTAAAGCCCAATATAATGAAACAAAGATTCATTGGAAGCTAGAATATGCGCCCTGGAAGATGCTAGCGAAGTTTGTGACTGGGACCTTTAACTTTGACCAGATGCCTTCGGGTCAACCGAACTTCTACGTTGCCTGGTTTGCAATTTTTGCGTTTATTCTGTTCTTCTTACGCCGCCGATTCAAGTGGACCGTTAAGCTGAGTGCCCTATTAGTCACTGGCTTTATTCTATTGTCATTCTGCTACGAACCATTAGACTTGCTGTGGCACGCAGATCAATTCCCAGTCTGGTATCCGTACCGCTTCTCATTTGTCTTCTGCTTCTGGATTGTCTGGCTAGGTGCTCAAGCAATGGCCGACAAGATTACGATCAAGCTCTGGCAAGCGCTCACGATGCTGGCTTTAACCGTTGGGCTGTTTACGACCGTCTATTTAAACATCAAGAAAGTGTCGTACGTCACGCAAGCCAACCTCTTGATTACGATTGCCTTAGCTGCGATTACGTTGATCTTCTTGACACTGCCGAAACAGCGGCGTCTGATTTACCAAATTGTCGCGCTCATCCTGGTTGCGACGGACATGTCGATCAACGTTGTGGCGTCATTGAACAATATTTCGTACGTCTCACAATCAGAATTTGGCAAGTATACGACGGCTTTAGATAACGCCGTTAATAAAATCAAAGCAAATGGCAAGGGCTTTTACCGAATTGGCAAGACCTTTACACGGACCAAGGATGATCCGATGCAAGCAGCTTATAATGGCGCCGACCATTTCAGTTCGACGTTTGAAAGCATCATTCCGAACTTCTTTGGTTCAATCGGTCAGCCAGATGGTGATGGCGTCGCCGCCTACACAAACGGTACCATGATTACCGATTCACTCTTAGACATGCAATACTTCATGGATAAGAAGGTTCCAACGTCGCAAAATGACAATACGAACTATCGAAGCTATATTCCGGTGACGAGCACCAAGAAGGATTTGACGAACTATCAGAAATCCAAGAAGCTCAGCACCAGCAAAGTCACGACTTACAAGAATCCGTATGCGTTAGGCTTAGGATTTGCGGCTTCTGATAAGATTACCAAACTAAAAGTCTCCAAGACGACTGGTGATCCGATTGCCCGACAAGAGCTCATTTACCAAACGCTCGCTAACCGTTCGACGAGCAGCCTGATCAGTGCTGAAAACTTTAACGAAGTCGTTTTCCAAAACGTTAAAAAGGTCACGACACTGACTGGTGCCGTTTTGAATAAAGAAAATCTCAGCAAGACCGGTTCCATTTACTTCAAGTTCACCCCAACGACCAATGATTCTTACTACATCACGTTGGGCGCAAACTTAACAACGTCGAATGCTAGTTTCTACATCAACGGTAAGGAACTCAAGCAATATCCGACCTACCGTCATACGATTGCGGTCAATGTCGCTTCAAATAGTAAAGGCAAAACGGTCACCTTTGGGATTCAAATGAAGAAGACCTCCCTCTGGTTACAAAACTTTACGCTTTACAAGTTGAACAACTCGCAATTTAAGACTTCGGCCAAGAAACTGCAGCAATCACCGTGGAACATCAGCGCTCACTCTAACCGCAAGATTACTGGGACCATTAATATCAAGCACAACCACCAAGTCTTGATGACGACAATTCCGTATTCTAAAGGCTGGCACGCGACCGTTGATGGCAAGTCCGTTGCCACTAAGAAGGTCATCAACACGTTCGTCGCGGTACCGCTCAGCAAAGGCAAGCACACTGTGACACTCACCTATCGACCACCGTTCCTAGTCACCGGGAGCATCATCACCGGTGTTAGCGCAATTGGCACGATCGGCTGGTTCGTTATTCGCCGCCGTCGTCGCAACCACGCAAATTAGTTAGTTATTAAAAATCAGTGCAGTCAGAATTTTTTGAGATTCTGGCTGCACTGATTTTTTTGCGTACTGAATT
>NZ_JAGYGU010000090.1:0-1361 GCF_018991255.1 Lactiplantibacillus sp. 30.2.29
CCTAACTTCGCCGAGATTGCCCGGCAATATAATGTTGATTATCGAACCGTTAAGAAAGCCTATGAGGAAGTCAAAGCTGGACTTAAGGGCCGACCAAGTGGTCGACCGAAACGGCCAAGTTTACTGGATCCATTCAAGCAAACCATCGATTCAAAGCTTGAACTAAATTGTTCGGCTGCTTCAATTTTTAAATTTATCCAGAAGAAGGGCTTTACCGGCAGCTATACCCTCGTGAAAGATTATTGTCGCCAAACCCGCCGAGAACGAGTTAAGAAAGCTACCATTCGGATTGAACATTCCCCTGGTCTCTCTGCTCAAGTTGACTGGAAAGAAGAAATGGCCCTAGTGAGCAGCGAGGGTGAGCTGTTTAAATTCAATATTTTCTTGTATGTATTGCCTTATTCAAAACTCAAATATATGACACTAACCTTTGATCGGAGCCAAGATACCCTCTTTTCTTGCTTACACGACGCTTTCCTTCATACCGGAGGTATTCCGACGGAAATCTGGTTTGATAATATGAAAACCGTTGTGGATCATACAAAATCCCAGTTTGGCCACGCTGTCTTTAACGAACGGTTCCACGAATTCTGTAAAGATGCCGGTTTCACACCAATTGCTTGTCGACCATTCAGACCACAAACTAAAGGTGCAGTTGAAGCCCTTGCTCGCACGGTTGAACGTTTACGGCCATACAATACTGAATTTGCTGATGGAACTGAGCTAATCGAACTAGTTCATATGCTCCGAGATGATCTAAATCATGAAACTTCGCAGGCCACGGACGAAGTCCCGTACCTGAAATGGTTAGACGAAGAAAAAGAGTACCTTCATCGCGTTCCAGTTAATCTCCTTGAACCATACTTCGAAGAAAACATTACCCGTGTCGTTTCGAAGGAGGCCATGATCAATTTCCGCAAATGTAAGTACTCAGTAGATCCGCGATACATTGGTTGTACGGTTGCTGTTGAAATCTCCAATGATGAGCAGCGCATCCACATTTATTATAACAGAGAAGAAATTCGTACGCACTCCATAACTACCAATTCGCTGAATTATGACCCCCAAGATCAGTTCAATATCCTCAAATCTGATTTGCTTAAAGGGCGGACAGATGAAGACATTTCAGCTTACATTCGTGAACATATGACTGATTACGACAACTTATAGGAGGCTACCATGACCACTAATAATCAAATTCTTTTAAATAATCTTGAGCGCTTAGGGTTAAACAAAATCCGTGAATACTTGCCGAATTACCTTGATCAAATTCACACTGATAATCTGTCATTAACTGAGGCGCTAATTGATTTAACTAATTCGGAACTCCAGAATCGACACGAAGGTCAGATTGCACGGGC
>NZ_JAGYGU010000091.1:0-1320 GCF_018991255.1 Lactiplantibacillus sp. 30.2.29
CGACCGAAAACGTATTCTGATGAACAAATCAGATTTGCTTATGAGCTGCGAAAACAAGGCATGACCTACAAGATGATTGAACGAAAGACGGGGATTAGTAAACGCACGCAGCAGCGACGGTTTAAGTTAATTGAGAAACCAAGTGATACTTCTAAAATCTAAGACAGGTGAAAGATCATGAAAAAGGATATTTTAAATTATTTCCTATTTTGACTGATTTTTAATAATCGTGTGATGTCCCTAATAGGTTGATGTTTACCGTGTGTGGTAAAGTGTTTATATACTATAATTGAAAAAGTGTTCTGGACGATTAATATTCTTATTTGGTCACCAGATAGCTGTCGTTTTTGCTTGAATCTAAAACAATTCATCAGGGATAGTCGAATTAGCTTACGATCACAATATTGTTTTTTTTAATCCGATAACATTGTTAGGAATCAATAAAAGCATCATCATCACTTAGAAAATGTTAACTGCCCTTGGAACTTTGACAGCACACTTGATCGATATGGTAGTTCTTTTTAGTTAGTCATTCTATGGTAAGATGATCATCGATTTTTAATAACTTAATTTACAAACGAAAAGTCATAACAATGAGTATAAAAATAGAAGCCATCTGTCAAAAGGAAAGAAAAAATATTATGTCAAATAGAATAAATAAATACAAGACTGTTGCTTCAATTACAACAGAATTGATTAACCTGGTGTCAAGGGCAGTTTAAAAATGTAGGTTTTCGGCAGAAAGAAATGTAGGTTTTCGGCAGTTACTTGAGGCCACGTAATCGGTAGGATTTACCAGTGATCTTCACTACGTGAACATGGTGAACCAAGCGATCGAGAATGGCCGCTGTCACAGTTGGATTTTGGAAAATATCAACCCAAGCGGATAGGTCACTGTTGCTGGTAATGATCGTTGAATGCTTTTCATAGCGGGCATTGACTAGCTGAAATAGGAGGTTAGCTTCTTGGTGACCAATTGGCAAGTACCCAATTTCATCAATAATCAATAAGTCATAGCGCGAATAGCGGTTTAGAGATCGATCGAGCAGCCCTTTTTCGTAAGCTGTTCTCAATCTAATCAATAGCTCATGACAATTAATAAAAAGAACCCGACAGCCTTGTTTACAGGCTTCAATCCCAATACTAATCGCCAAGTGGGTTTTACCGACTCCTGGATTGCCAATAAAGATCAAGTTTTCAGACTTTTCCATAAAAGCCAGGTTCTGGAATTCCAGAACCTCTTGACGATTAATACTGGGTTGAAAGCTAAAATCGAATGTATCTAGGAATTTTGTATTGGGGGAACGAGCACGGCCAATA
>NZ_JAGYGU010000092.1:0-1283 GCF_018991255.1 Lactiplantibacillus sp. 30.2.29
CTTAACCAAACTTGAAATTAGAAAGATTAACTCAATAAAACCAAAAAACAAGGCAATTATAAGTGCTGTTCCCTTAGCCAGGTGTTTCTTTAAGAATTCATGCAAAAGCACAGTAGTCATAAGCATGGTAATAGTGATCGCTAAACCATACGCGGCCTCCATTTTTTGTGAACTACCAAAGAACCAGACTACACTAATTGTTATTATACATAGTATCCAGTTAACAGTTGCAATATAAATTTGATTTTTTATATTACTTGGATGTCTAATAACCATTCTAGGTAAAAATTTTAAGCCAATTGCTTCATCGACTAAAGTGTAAGAACCCGTAATCAACGCTTGAGAGGCAATAATTGCAGCGAGTGTGGCTAGCAAAATGCCAACTAGGCGCCAAGTTCCGGGGAGCATTTCATAAAAAGGATTTAAGTTCGATAAGTTCCTGTAAGCAGTATCACCTGCATGTCTAATTATCCAAGCACCTTGACCTAAGTAATTTAAAAATAGGGTACTATATACTAGTGGCCATGTTACATAAATATTCTGCTTGCCAACGTGACCCATATCGGAATATAAAGCCTCTGCTCCTGTGGTTGCCAAAAAGATACTTCCAAGTATAAAGATTCCCACTTTGTTAACTGGACTGAATAGTATCCTAATTGCATAATAAGGAGAAATAGCCTTCAATATCATTGGATAATTGATTAGATTAACGATTCCAAAGACAGCCAAAAAGCCAAACCATAAAATCATCACTGGTCCAAAGGATTTCCCAATCATACCTGTTCCAAAATGTTGAATCATAAATAATACGAGTAGAACAACTGTTGTGATAATCAAGACGTTATGTTGAGAATTACTAAACACCACAGGGCCAAGGTGTTGTTTTTTTAATCCCTCAATGGCTGAAGTCACAGTTACTGCAGGAGTTAATGTTCCATCGGCCAAAATGGCCGCCCCGCCAATCAAGGCTGGCCAAATTAACCATTTTGAATTTTTTCGAACCAATGCATATAAAGCAAAAATTCCGCCCTCACGCTTATTATCGGCTTGCATTGCAATGACAACATACTTCAACGTTGTAATGATCATTAATGTCCAAAAAATCAACGAGATCGATCCAATCACGTAATTGGGAGAAATATTTCCCATTTTACCGGCGTCACCAATCAATGCATTCATAACATACAATGGTGAAGTGCCAATATCACCGTACACAATTCCTAAAGTAACAAGTGCCCCCGCAAAAGAAACACGTTCTAGTTGCTTATTCATATTTGCTTGCC
>NZ_JAGYGU010000093.1:0-1221 GCF_018991255.1 Lactiplantibacillus sp. 30.2.29
ATATCGTAAACTTTCTTATACGGAAATCATCCCTAATTTCTCTTCCGCTTTTTTAAAAATCCTCTCATAATCTCTACCGTATCATTTAAAATTATTGGGCGTAAGATTAATAACGCAACAATGTAGAGAACGATACCTAGTAAAATCTCTATAATCATCGTCAAAAAATTAAAATTAATCGTAATGTTCATCCAAAAAACTATCATAAACATTATTAACCCTGCCACAATATACTTTGGAATATCTTGAAAGAGACGTTTGAAGTCCAATTCTTCATGTACTATCCAAAGTTGATAAGCAGTAACAACTCCTTCTGAAATGACGGTTGTGATCATCGCCCCATGAAGCCCCCACAATTTGATCAATGGGAAATTAATTATGATACTAACAATGGCACTTGTAACTAGAGTCCGCGTATATTCATTAGTCCGCTTCATTGGTAACAAATACTGTATCCCAATTGCATTACTCCACGCCACAAGGACTACAACCAAGGCCTCGATCATCATAATAGGCCCAACGGGAGCGAATCCGTTTCCATAGAAGAACTCCGATAAACGCAATGCAATTGCTGCAATCCCAAAGGCCATCGGAATCGAAATAAAGGAAACAAAATTAAAGGACTTATATAGCATTTCACGTATAGCCTCGATATTTCCCTTTGCAAATTCACTTGCTGCATGGGGTAGAACAACCATCCCAGTAGCAGTCACAATTGCAATTACCATCTGAACTAGTGTATCCGAATTATTGTAAAAACCGGCAGCCGTTGCCCCTGCAACTAAACCTAAGACAGTTTTATTTAATGTTAAGTAAACCTTAGTTGCAATTGATGGTAGGAATAATACCAACGATTCTCTTAAATGTACAAATGGCCGTAGACTGTCCCACCTAACAGGAACCAAAAATTTTCGTAATGATGGCCAAAGAGTTAAATTCGCTAAAAACAATGATAAGCTTAAAATTAAGACATACTTCCAGGTATCTTGATGATTATGGACAAAGATAAAAATCGAAATTGCCGATAATACCTTTACGATGGTATTCCTTACCACGGTTACCTTAAAATCCTCTAACCCCATATAGAGCCAGGAAATATCAACAGTGGAGGCAATAATACAAATTGCTTGTAACCATAATAATAATGTATATTGGTGATAGAAGCTTAATAAAATCAAAAACGCTACCAACGACAAAGCAGTCATACAAAGTTTTATAACT
>NZ_JAGYGU010000094.1:0-1154 GCF_018991255.1 Lactiplantibacillus sp. 30.2.29
ACGTCTTTACGGCACATTTCCCAAGAATTAAATATTTGCTTAGGTAGTCTAACCAAGGCCCTGAAAGATCTAATTGATCAAGGCTTAGTTTATCGTGAAAAAGGTAGCGGTCGGCAAGCAACGAAGTTTGCGACTCGTAGTAGCTTGTTACAACATGCGATGAGGTTACAACGCCAACAGCGATTAAACTATTGGATAACGGTTGCTCGGTTATTAGAACCCTCAGAAGAATTAGTGGCGCTACAACAATTGAGCCTTGATGCTCGCCAAGATCATCATCGCAATGCCCAATTGAATTTGCTAGATACGGGTTAGAATTTAGTGTTCTAAAATGCCATTACGTATCTATAGTTCTGGACACGGGTTTCTTGGTTGGGGACTGGGCAGGCCTGCTGGGTGTTAACTGGGCTAGATTAGGGTGTTATTTAGTTATTAGTCGTCCCGTCGCCTCCAAACCGTTTAGAACTAACTTCTCACGTGAGACGCATGATCACGATTCAAGCTACTCCGCCTAGGCGGGTTTTAAGCCGGGAATATTCGGCCATTATCAGTTGAGTAGTGTTGCTTGCTTTTGATGAGCAGTAGGTAAGCTAACTGTAAATCGAAAGTGAGGGGTTTGGTTATGACAACGTTTTTTCAGTGGTTAGTGGTACTAGCGTCCGGGTATCAAGTGCCCGAAGCATTGCTTAATAATAATCAGTTAATTGATAAGCTTTTTGGAGGTGGAGAAGGGACTAATACGGCTAGAGTAATAAAGTTTTATTTAGAATGGCATAATGTGTTACACACGGATATTTTAGCGGTTCAGAAGATTATTGGGACGGTCAATGGGTGGATTTTATTAGGCCTGTATCACACGGCGCAAGCTTTAGAGAGTGTGTTTATGGCGGTTTTAAAACTGTTTGGTTTTTTTGCTAATTTTAATGTTGGTGAAATGGGCACCCTTTATAAGACCATCGTGTTATTAGGATTTGCGCTTTTAACGATTGGTTTAGGTTATTTGCTGGTTGAGAATATTTTTCGGGCAAAGACGAAATTACACGAGGTTGTCACTAACCTGGTGGTGGTAATTGCAATCTTAGTAATGTTGCAATTTGGCACTAATTTGTTTAGTCAATTCGCGATGGCTGGTGCCTAAGATATTGTAGGTAATA
>NZ_JAGYGU010000095.1:0-1083 GCF_018991255.1 Lactiplantibacillus sp. 30.2.29
CACAGAAAACATCACAGGAGGCATTCCCCATGAATGAACTTGGTAGATTGTAAAATTAATCCGACGCTGTTCGGACAAAAAAGATCAGCTTCCCTTAAAATGGTGTTTACCACAAACACATCTTTTAGGAGCTGATCTTTTGTCTAGTATAACCTATTCTGAACGAATTAAAATCGAAACCTTTTGTGAACTAGGCCTGTCCAATATCCAAATGAGCGATCGCCTAAAACGATCACCTGCCACAATTTCTTATGAATTAGCTCGATGTGAACCTTACCAGGCCGAAGTGGCCCAAACAGATGCCGAATACAAGCGGTCACGATGTGGCCGAAAGACTAAATTGAATGACAAATTAAGGCAAATAATTTTAAACCATTTACGGCTAAGTTGGTCACCAGAAATGATAGCTCACGAATTTAAACTAGCGACTAAATCAATTTATAATTGGTTAAATCAAGGGAAAACTGAGTTTTCTTTAAATGATTTGCCTGAACATGGCGTGCGCCAACGGCGTAACCTTGACCAACGTTCTAAATATAATCAATCATTAGGACGGTCAATTGAACAGCGACCCATCGTGGTTAATCGACGTAATCGCATCGGTGATTTTGAATTAGATACAATTGTTGGCCCCCGTGGGCATAGTAAGGCAGTTTTATTAACCTTAATCGATCGCAAATCACGGTTCCTTTGGGCCTACCGATTAAAAAACCGGACAGCAGTAACTGTTAATGAAGCCCTAAATAAGTTTCTAGCAACTTTTAATGGCCCGGTGCATAGTTTTACGGTGGACCGTGGCACTGAGTTTAGCGGTTTAGTATCACTTGAAGCACAATACGGTATTAAGACCTATTACTGCCATGCTTATACGCCAGCTGAGCGCGGCAGTAATGAACGATTTAATCGGAACTTACGCTATTTTTATTCTAAGGGGACTTATTTTGAGCACATTAGTGCTCAAGGCTTGAAAACCACCTTACTCGAAATTAATCAGCGACCACTTAAAATACTTGACTGGCAAACACCTTATCAGGTCATGCTGACCAATTTGTCAAAAAATTCGGATTAAATTTGCAATCTACC
>NZ_JAGYGU010000096.1:0-1070 GCF_018991255.1 Lactiplantibacillus sp. 30.2.29
CCCTGTTTGTAAAATTAAGTTAGAAATTTAAAAAGCCATTTGTGATAGACTTTTGAGTGTTGAAATCAAAAGAAAGGCTGATCACAAATGACCTATACTCATCTTACCATAGACGAACTCACTACAATTTATTCCTTTTGGAAGCTCAATAAAAAGGCTTACCGAGTAGCACCAGCACTCCACCGGAGTGCTGAAACCGTTTATCGCATCTATCGTTTTCTTGACGCTGGCGGTACGCTTATTGATTACCAACAACATTATCGACGGCACAAACAACATTGTGGGCGTAAGCCCATTCAACTATCCCCTGATGAACTGGTTTATATCCAAGCCAAAATTCAAGCGGGGTGGCAACCAGATACAATTATTAATCGCCACGAACGTTCTTTTAGCTGCGGCGTACGAACCCTATATCGCATTTTCAAACGTGATGCTTTTGGCTTGTTCGCCAAAGATTTACCCATGCATGGTCAGCGTCACCCTAATGGGTACGTTGAACGACGAGGAAAAGCTGGGCAATTGGGCAGAGATTTAAAAACCCGTTATCAGGACTATCCTAATTTTAAACGAGAATTCGGTCATTTAGAAGGCGACACGGTTCAAGGCAAAAACCATCAGGGTGCCGTAACCACACTGGTTGAACGGCAGACCAAGGTCGCAATTGTTTTGAATTCACATACCAAGTCATCACAAAACGTCAATCGTAGTTTAGCAGCCTGGTTGACGAAGCTGCCACGCCACTTGTTTAAGTCCATCACGTTTGATAATGGTAAGGAGTTCGCCGGTTGGCGAACGATTGCTAACCAGTTTGATTTAAATATTTACTTTGCCGCTGTAGGAGCACCCAATCAACGTGGGTTGAATGAAAACACCAACAACTTACTTCGTAAGGATGGGTTGCACCATGATCTCATCATGGACCAGCTATCAGATGAATTTGTCCAGGCAGTTGCTAGTCGACGGAACCATATTCCCAGAAAAAGTCTCAATTATCAAACACCACTTGAGGCATTCGTAAATCAAATCACTGATGAGCAATTAAAATTTCTAACTTAATTTGACATTTGAAG
>NZ_JAGYGU010000097.1:0-1046 GCF_018991255.1 Lactiplantibacillus sp. 30.2.29
CTAAATAATCGACCCCGTAAGGTCTTAGGCTGGAAGACACCGTCTGAAGTTTTCTTCGGTAAAAAGTTACACTTGATTTGACAATTCGTCGTCGAAAAAAAGGCTCACAGTTTTCACCAACTGTGAGCCTTTTGCCTCGTCCCCGGGTATCCCAATCGACA
This sequence comes from Lactiplantibacillus sp. 30.2.29, assembly GCF_018991255.1. Lineage (NCBI taxonomy): Bacteria > Bacillati > Bacillota > Bacilli > Lactobacillales > Lactobacillaceae > Lactiplantibacillus > Lactiplantibacillus sp. 30.2.29. The sequence goes on from NZ_JAGYGU010000097.1 coordinate 162, forward strand.
CCGCGGCTAAGAAGCCGGAAAGTCACACAGTGGTTGTTCACAACACTGATATGACTTTCCATAAATTTTAATCATGTCAAAATTTACTGGTCACATCCGTTGCGAGGGCGTGCCTCGCAGTGGATGCCGAGGCACTAAGTAAACCAGTAATAATAATACGAATTCAATTGTGCATTGCTCGTAATCGTCATGATTAAAATCTCCTTAATTTCTAATGTGTATTTGATGATTTCAAATATACGGCTAACCGATAGAATTGTCAAATGATTTTTGCAAACTTTTTCTATTAATCGTCAAAAATGACGGCTATCACAACCAATTTAATCAGCAATCTGATCAATCACTATCGCTAACCAGCGCTGACAAATCAACATTCTTGAAGCGGCTGCTCATGAGATGATTTTTGAATTTAACTTCCATAATTTTTTCAAAAATATATTTTAGGACGACGTTTATCGATGTTCACGGGCGAACTGGTCTAAATATACCTACTCGTCAACGTCAAAGCGGCCAGTTTGCCCCCACAAGTTAGTATCATACCGGGCCATTCCACCAAACAAACCGCCAGCTTCCGTCATTCATCTTAATTGAATGACTTGTCTGAGCGACTGCTCAAATCGTGCCTCCTCATTCCCGTACAACACAATCACAATCAGCACGACGAACTCCTCCCCAATCACTGATAGCCACCCACGGTAACCAAAAATAGCGTCGCCAGCATCATCATTCGATACCGACCACACTATCGTCAGTTTATGTGACCTGAATTTTAGTCACAATCATTGTCACAGTTACACTAATTTAGTCGTTCAAGGACGCCTTCAATTCAGCAGGAACCGCCACGCCAAATTGCGCACCAACTTGCTGCATTTCCGTCAATGTCTG
>NZ_JAGYGU010000098.1:0-1022 GCF_018991255.1 Lactiplantibacillus sp. 30.2.29
CTTGAAATGTCAAATTAAGTTAGAAATAACATAACTGTTTATCTGTGATATTTTCCATGAATACCTCAATTGGTGTTTTATAATTTAATGATTTTCTTGGAATATGATTACGCCGGCTACTGACTTGTTGAACTAAAGCATTTGGTAAATTGCGAAAATCCATGCTTTTGTTGAGACCATCTCGTCTAATTAGTCCATTATTATTTTCATTTAAGCCACGCTGATTAGGAGCCCCAACTTCGGCAAAATAAGTACTAATATCATGTTTATTTGCGATTTCTTTCCAACCAGTGAATTCTTTACCATTATCAAAAGTAATTGACTTGAAAAGGTGTTTTGGCTGTTGGGATAGCCATTGACTAAGATGTTTATTAACGCATTCAGCTGATTTTTGTTGGATGTTTAAAATGATTTCAACTTTGGAGAGACGCTCAACTAAGGTCATAACTGCACCTTGATGTGCTTTGCCTTGGACGGTGTCTGCTTCTAAATGACCAAATTCATGTTGAAAATGAGGATAATCCTGATAGCGTTGATAAATACTTCTGCCGAGTCGGCCAGCTTTACCACGCTGTTCAACGTAACCGTTTGGATGCCTTTTACCTTTCATTGGCAACAATTTCACATTGAAAATACCTCTTTGAAAAAGTCGGTATAAGGTTCTCATACTACAACTGATCTGTATCTCAGCTCGACCAATAATCGTATCAGGGGTCCAACCTAATGCGAGTTTCTGCTTAATGTATTTGGTTTCATCTTCTGGTAATTCAATTGCTTTTCGACCGCAATGAGTTTTATTAATTCGATGATTTTCTTGAAATTGACTAATTGAATTACCAGCATCTAGAAACCGGTAAACACGATAAACGGTTTCGCTGGAACGTTTAAGAGCTTTAGCGGCTTGATAGGCTTTAATATCTTGTTTCCAAAAATTATATATGAAGGTTAATTCACGTGTGGTAAGATGTTTATAGGTCATTTGTGGTTACCTCTCTTTTGATTAGGGATATTCAAAAGTCTAC
>NZ_JAGYGU010000099.1:0-947 GCF_018991255.1 Lactiplantibacillus sp. 30.2.29
GGTAGATTGTAAAATTAATCCGAACGCTGTTCGGATTAATTTTACAATCTACCATATATCTAAGCTTTTTTAATGGTGAGAAACTTTGCCACTTGCAATGCTCGATTAATTACTTAGGTATACAAAATGATTATTGTCACGAGACTAAAATAATCTTAATGTTTAAATTTTCTTCATTTCAATAAAAGACCGGTCTGCCAAAACCCAAAGATTTTAACAGACTGATCTTTATTTACATTAGTACATCTTGACTTATCTTGAAAAAACTTTAATTTATCCTAGCAAGTTGTTGTGACAAAGTTTCCACTTGTTTAGTCAACTTCTCCAGATCGTGACTCTGGTTGAAAGCTTTTAAGTTCGCTTGCACTTGCCGAACACCTTCCTGGACCCTTTCTTGGCCATTAACAGTCAAAGATAGCCAAACAATTCGTCGATCATTTGGATTCACTTGTGATTGAATTAAATTATCTTGAATCAATCGCCAAGTATTCCTGGAAATTAGTGTGCGCGTGACCGTGAATGCATCAGCTAATTCACTAGCAGTAGCTTGCCCATGTTGTTCAAGATAGACTAATATTCCCCACTCACGCATTGAAAATTCAGTTTTGGCCAGTCCTTGCACTAACATCTGGTATGCCTGATTCTGAATAGCTTGCAGGGTTGTTAAGCTCTCAAACTGGTTCTTAATTTGCTGCTGATTTAGCATATAATATCATCCTATTCTTTGTACTGCCGCTGAGTCATTCCGAAGAGTTATAACAAACTACTCATGGCTAATAGTAATAAGCCCCTCAGTGTCATATGTCGTTGGTCAGTTTCATCAGTTCGAGGCAACCATTGATCTACAAAATTAGTAGCCGCTGTTTGACCAGCCTGAACCGGTTTAGCAGCATCGTTGATTGGCTCGGGTTAATAGAAACTCTAAAATCTGTCGATAAACTATTTAT